>CABVDH010000004.1 GCA_902497065.1 uncultured Collinsella sp.
ATTCCGCCCGCCTGCGCACCGAGATCTCCAAGAAGGTCGGCGTGAGCCCCAAGTCCATCGACGCCTACATGATCGGCGAGCACGGCTTTAGCCAGCTTGCCGCCTTTAAGGCCGCGACCATCGCCGGCAAGAGCCTCACCGAGCTTCAGGCCGAGAACCCCGACAAGTACGCCTTTGACCACATGGAGGTCGAGGAGCTCGCGCGTAAGGGCGGCTATGTGACCTACGCTGGCAAGCAGTGCACCGAGTACGCCGTCGCCAACTCCGCCGCGCGCGTCTGCGCCGCCGTGCTGCACAACGAGCACGCCGTGCTTTCCGCCTCCACGCTTATGACCGGCCAGTATGGCGAGGAGGGCATCTTTACCTCCCTGCCGTGCGTGATCGGCGCCGAGGGCGTCGAGGAGGTCTACACGCTGGACCTGTCCGAGCACGAGCTCGAGGGCTTCCACAAGAGCTGCCAGCACATCCGCGACAACATCGCCCAGCTCGACTGGTGGGATGCCGAGGCCTACGACGCCAAGTAGTCCGCTGGCTGCCGCAACCTTGCGAATCTAAACGCGATACTAAGCGGGCCGCGCCGGAAACCCACCGGCGCGGCCCGCTTTTTACACACGCTGTTCGCTTGCGAATCGAAGGTGAATGCTTTTCCCGTTACCTAGTACTGCTCGATGCCCATGTAGCGACGAACCTCGGGGCTGTGGTCAAACACCTTGCCGCGTGCGGCGCGCAGCTCGCAGCTCATGTTGTAGAAGAAGATCGGCTCCAGGTACGAACGCACGCTGGCAGGCACCTCGCCCACGCCGTACTCGAGTGCGTCGAGCACCATGATCGTGTCGGTGTGCGTGTTGAGGAACGCCAGCGCGCGCTCCTCCATGGGGCGGCACTCACCCGATCCGAGCTGCACAAAGTAGAACACGCCGGGCTCGGTGGCCTCAAACGGGCCGTGGAAATACTCGCCGGAGTGGATATAGCAGCAGTGCTGCCACTGCATCTCCATGAGCGAGCAGATGGCCATGGCGTAGGTCTGGCTAAAGTTGGGGCCGGAACCCAGGATATAGAAGAACTCGTGCTGCTGGCAGAGCTCGGCAAAGCGATCACCCAGCTCGGCGTTGACCTTCTCGCGAGCAGCGGGCAGCAGCGCATCCATCTGCTTAAGACCGGCGTACATGTCGGCAAGCGCCTCGTAACCCTCCTGCTGGTCGAGCAGCTCGGCGGCGATCAGAGCGCCGATGCCCTGCGGTACCTCGGCCTGCGGCACGCCTTCACCCCACGGATAGACCCAGGTGGTCCACTTGCCGTTATCAATCTTGGAGCCCTCGCAGTCGGTGAGGGCGACGACCTCGGCGCCGGCAGCCAACGCCATCTCGCAGCCGTCGACGACCTCCTGCGTGTTACCGCTGTGGCTGCAGGCAACGACGAGCGACTTCTCGCCAAGACTCTTGGGAGCCATCAGGCAAAACTCGCGCGCCGTGTAGACCGTCGAGGCAAACGTGGTGGCCTCGCGCTTGAGCAGTTCGTTAGCCGGCATGAGGTCGATCATCGAACCGCCGCAGGCAATCCAAAAGACGTTCTCGACCTTGCCCTTGCGCTCGATAATTTCCTGAATCAGATCACGTGCGTTCATGCTGATGTTCCTCCTTGTGTGGCGGCTTTTGGCGACGGCTGCTCGTACCTGCTGTCATTCTATGTTGTTCTATATATACCACGCAAGCAGCCACGGTGGAAGCCATTGCGACAAATTTGTTCCATGTTGTTCTATCTGTGGACGTTAGATGTCGAACACGTAGCGCGAGCCCACGATCTTTTGGCGTCCGAGCAGCAAGGGCCGCTCGTCCTCATCGGTAAAGTACGCCTCCATATAAAACAGCGGCTCGCCGACCGGCACCTCCAGCAGTGAGGCCGCCTGAACATCGGCAAGCGCAATCTCCACGGTACAAGGGTCGGACTTGAGCGGCGCGCGGCCCGAATGCTCGGCAACGAGTGCAAAGATGGAATTGTCCGTGAGGTCCTTGTCGGCAAGCGTCTGCAGGTAGGGATGGTCGGCCAGCACAAAGGCGTTGTTCTCGAGCATGACGGGGATGCCGTCGGCCGTGCGCACGCGCTCGACCACGATAAGCTCGCAGCCGGGCTCTACGCCAAAGAACGCCGCGTCCTCGCGCGTCGCCGCAACCACCGTGCGCGATACCAGGCGCGCACCCGGCACCATGTCGTTGGCAGCGCAACCCTCGGAAAAGCTCTGAACATCACCCTTCTGGACAATCTTGCGCTTGAGCTTGGGCGCGCACACGAACGTGCCCCTCCCCTGCTGGCGGTTGAGATACCCCGCGCGCGACAGCTCCTCGATGGCGCGGCGCACGGTGATGCGTCCCACGCCGTAGTACTTCGCGAGCTCCATCTCGGAAGGAATGCGCGAGCCGGATGCGTACACGCCACGCGCGATCTCGCCCTTTAGGTCGTCCATAACCTGCTGGTACAGCGGCACAGCGGACACCTCAGTGCGCTCGGTTTTATCATCGGATGCCATCGTTATGCTCCATTCCGTGCATGCTCGGACTCAAACTCTTCAATCGCCGCCATAAACTGCTCGCCAAAGGCGTCGGCCTTTTTCTCGCCGATGCCGTTGACCTGGATAAGCTCGTCGCGCGTCTGTGGGCGTAGGCGGCACAGGCCGCGCAGGGCCTTGTCGGAAAAGACCATGTACGGCGCCATCTCCAGCTCCGTCGAGATCTCCTTGCGGAGGGCACGCAGGCGCTCGAACAGCTCGGCATCGTCGCCAACACGCGGGCGCTGATCCAGCTCGGCCTCCTCGCGCAGCAGATCGACGGCGCGGCGGGCGCGGGCCGAGGCCTTGCGCTTGGACGCACGACGCTTAACGGTAAAGGCGAACGCCTCATCCTCGACCTCGACGGCACGCGGACCCAGCCCCACGACCGGGTACTGCCCCTGCGAGGTGGCCAGATAACCGCGGCCGCACAGCTGGCCGATGATGTCCTTGATGCGCCCGACCGATTCGCTCGACAGCTCGCCGTAGCCGCGGTCCTCGTCCAGATGCATCTGGCGAATGCGCTCGGTGTTGCCGCCGTGGAGCACGTCGGCGATCAGCGACTTGCCAAAGCGCATGGGTCGCGCGGCCACGTAGCGCACGGCGGCGCGGGCCATATCGGTGACGTCCTCGACCTCGAACTGCGTGAGGCAGTTGCTGCAGTTGCCGCAGCCCTCGGCGTCATCCGTGGCGGTGGCGCCCGCACCAGCCGCAGCAGCATGCTCGGCCGCGGCCTCGTCGCCAAAGTAGCGCAGCATGTATTCGCGCAGGCAGCCGGTAGTATTGCAGTAGCCCTCCATCTGGCTGAGCAGGCGGTAGCGGTTCTGGAGCGCCCATGCGCGCTGCTCGTCGTCGAGCGCCTCATCGGCAGCATCGCCGCGGTCGATCAGAAAGCGACGCATGCGAAAATCGTTGCCGTTCCACAGCAGGTGGCAGCTGGCCGGGTCGCCATCGCGGCCGGCTCGACCCGCCTCCTGGTAGTAGGCCTCGATGCTCTCGGGCACGTTGTTGTGGATCACGTAGCGCACGTTGGGCTTGTCGATGCCCATACCAAAGGCGTTGGTGGCAACCATCACCTGGATATCGTCGTCGATAAAGGCGCGCTGGCTTTGCCGGCGGGCGTCGTTGCCCATGCCGGCATGGTAGCGGCCAACGCGAATGCCGCTGGGGCCCAGTGCCTCGGCAAGCTCGCCTGCCAGCGCATCGACCGTCTTGCGGGTCGAGCAATACACGATGCCGCTCTCGCTCGAATGCGCGATCACGTAGTCACGCACCCACGCGGCCTTGGCCTTGTCGCCCATCTCCTCGCAGCCAAAGTAGAGGTTCTTGCGATCGAAGCCCGTCACCACCGTCGCGGGGTTTTGCAGGCCGAGCATCTGCTGAATATCCGCGCGCACGCGCTCGGTCGCCGTAGCGGTAAACGCCGCCACGATGGGGCGCTGCGGCAGGGAATCGATGAACTCACGAATCTGCAGATAGGCGGGGCGGAAATCCTGGCCCCATTGGCTCACGCAGTGGGCCTCGTCAATGGCCACGAGCGGCACGCCAATGCCGCCGTCCGCCGCGGCCTCCCGCGCAAAGGCCAAAAAACGCGGCTCGAGCAAGCGCTCGGGCGCCACGTACATAAGCTGGTAGCGGCCCTCGCGCGCCCGCTTGAGCACGGTGTTTTGCTGGGCCGGAGTAAGGCTGGAGTTGAGATAGCTGGGTCGCGCACCCGCCGCGAGCAACGCACGGGTCTGGTCCTCCATAAGCGACAGCAGCGGACTCACCACAAAGGTGATGCCGGGCAGCATGAGCGCGGGCACCTGGTAGCAAATGGACTTGCCGGCGCCCGTGGGCATAACACCCAGCGCATCACGACCGGCAAGGATCGCATCGACCATGCGGTCCTGTCCCGGGCGAAACGAGGTGTAGCCAAAATAGGCGCCGAGCGTGTCGAGCGCCATCTGCTGCATGCTATCGGTCATGGTTTCCTAACGTTCAAGTCATCTGCCGCCGATTATACGCCGCCACGCGGACAGCAGCACACGGCCGCCGCTCAGACTAGTCGTTTAAGAACGCCCCCAACGGCTAAGGAGTGTCCCCAGGTGCCGGCAGAAAAGGAACGTCCCCAAGTGCCGGCCCGGCAACGCCGATGTTTTGCCGCTCTGGCGGGCTTGCAGCATCGAGCCGTTGCGCGGTTTGGAAAACCGCGCAACTAGAGCTACATGACCATAACGTAGCGCGATCCCACGTAGTACTGCTTACCCATCAGGACCGGCTCGCCATTGGGGCCCGTGAAGCCGGCACGCAGGTTGAGCAGCGGATCGTGCGGAGCAATGCCCAGCTCGGCCGCCTGCTCGGTATTGGCACGAACGGCCTCGACCGTGCGGTAGCCAACCGAGACAATCGGCGTTCCGCCAACACGCTCGACCTCGGCAAAAATCGACTTGTCCTCAAGATCGGCCGTCAACAGCTCACGGTAGGCGTCAAACGGCACAAAGATGTTCTCCTCAAAGATGGGCTCGCCGTCGGCCGTACGCACGCGCTTGATATGCAACAGCAGCGCATCCTTCTGCAGGCCAAAGAACTCCATCTCGTTTTGGCGCGCCGGAACGATCTGGCGATCGATCACGTGCGCACCGGCCTTCATGCCGTTGCCGGCACACAGCGCGGTAAACGTCTGCAGCGTCGAAGCGTGGAACTGGCGGTTGATGTGCGGCGTGGAGACAAAGGTGCCACGGCCCTGCTGCTTAACCAGGTAGCCATCGGAGCACAGCTCCTCGACGGCGCGGCGCACCGTAATGCGGCTCACGTCGTACTGCTCGGCTAGCTCAAGCTCGGACGGAATACGCTCCTTGGGTGCATAAACACCTTTCTCGATCGCATCCTTAATTTCGTCGTAAATCTGCTGGTAAAGCGGTGCATTTTTGGGTGCAGGCATATCTAATCACTCTTATCGAAATATCGAAATAACTAATACGTATATAACGTCTAGTTTCATATTACCTCATAATGATAAAACGATACACCCTCCCTACCAAAAAGCGACAGCTTCATTTTGGTAGGTTTTATCTGGGCAAACGAGAGCCTCTCGAAAGCAACGGGGCTTTCGGGGGGCTCGTTCGGATGGGTTGCGCAGGACCGGCAAAATGCCAATACCCTACTTGCCGTCGTCCTGCTGCAGGCTGTCCTGTTCGCTGAGGCGCGCCTGCCTGCTGGCCATGCGTGCGGGCTTGTCGGGATCGGGAACGGCCGTGGGCATGGGCTCGTCGACATGACCACCCCACCAGCCGCCCACAAAGTTGAGCGTGTGGAACACATTGATCACGGCGCCGGGATCAACGTCGCACACCAGCTTGATAATGTCCTGGCTCTCGTAGGTCGAGACAACGGTGTTCAGCAGGTACATCTTTTCGCGGCTATATCCGCCGACGACCTCGGCGCAGCTAATGCCGTGCTGAAAATGGTTTACGTAGGCAGTCATGACCTCGTCTGCCTTACGCGTCGTGATCTGCAGCGTCACGCGATCGTAGCGACGATAGAAACTGTCGATGGTCTTGGTCGAAATAAACTGGAACACGATGGAATACGCCGCCTTGTCCCAGCCAAACATAAAGCCAAAGATCGCCAGGATAAAGCAGTTGAAACCAAAGATGACGCCCCAGATGGTCTTGCCCGTGTGGTTGGAAACCCACAGCGCGATAAAGTCGGTGCCGCCGGTGGATGCGCCGGATTTAAGTGCGATGGCAGCGCCCAGACCCGAGACCACGCCGCCAAAAATGATGAGCATGATCTTGTCGCCCAAAAATGGAGCGAAGTGAAAGACGTTGAGGAACAGCGACGAGAGCACGACCTGCATCATCGAGAAGATGACGAAGCGCTTGCTAATGCCGCTCCAGCATAGGAGCGCCACGGGGATGTTGAGCGCGAGCATACCGAGCGAAATGTCGATGTGAACGCCACCCAGCGAGGTAACGCGATCGAGCAGGACCGCAACGCCGGTGAGGCCGCTCGGAAGCAGGTCGGCGGGCTGAATGAACGCCTGGATCAGGAATGTCTGGAGAACGGCGGAAATCGTGACCGCCACGGCAGTAATGGCGCGGCGGACGATGGTGAGGCGGCCGAGTACGAGCACTCGGTCCGTGAGCTGATCGATGGCGTTCGCCACGCAGGCTCCTTTCGAAGGCAAATCTGATTGTGAGGCATGCCGGCGATTGTAGCACGGAGCATGCGGGGGCGCTTCAATTCACCCTCCCTCGACAACCAAAGCGGGACCAGCAACCCCACGACCAAAGGCCCAAATAACAAGTGAGTAGACTTTACGCGACCTGCAGAGCACACCCAAAACCGCCACCCCTGTGACCTGCGGTTTTACTAGAGCAGATGCGCTTTGTGCTCGTCTTGCACCAAAAAGTCTACTCACTTAGTCCGAATCGAAGCCAAACGGATCCAAATAGATGACAAATTAAGCCAATCCGCAGCAAAAGACGCGTGAATCAGTGCTTCTCGCGGCGGATTGACGCTACAAAGCGGCCAAAATGTCGGTCAGATTATCGATAACGGCATCGGCTCGCGATTGATCGAGGTTGACGCCCTCGTTCGGACGCAGTGCCAGGACGCGGGCGCCGGAGCGCTTGCCGGCCTCGATGCCCAAAGGCGAGTCCTCGATAACCAGGCACTCGGCAGGCTCTACACCCAGCGCCTCCATGGCACGCAGGTAGATCTCGGGGTCGGGCTTAAACGCACTGCACTCGTGACCGCTGATGGTGTAGTCCAGCACGTCGGCGATACCGGCAATCTCCACCAGCTCGTCGATCAACTCGCGATAGGACGAGCTCGCGATGGCGCACTTCACGCCGTGCTCGTGTAGCTCACGCATCACCGGCTCCGTCTGCTCGTTGAGAAGCTCGGAATACGGAACGGGATGGTCCGGGCTGTAGACCTGCTTGTACTCCACGCGCAGGCGCTCGCGCAGCTCAACATCGTCGGGCACCAGCGCCTCCCAAATGGCAGGCTCGTTAGACCCCGAAAGATCGGGGATCTCGTCAAAGTGAAACCCCTTCTCTTCCATAAACGCCACGCGGCGACGGTTGTAGAACCACTCGGTATCGACCAGCACGCCGTCCATATCAAACAGCACTGCCTTGATCATACGCATCTCCTCCCACCTGCCAAAAAGGGACAGGTTTATTTTGGTAGGTTTTATCTGGGATTTGCGACGCGACAGACACGCCCTCCCCAGAGCAAAAAAGGGGACGGGGCGCAAACCCCATCCCCTCTCAATCAACCCGTAAGGTCTACTTACTTGTGATTAGTAGGAAAGCTTCCACATGTAGCGACGCATGGTCAGCGGGTGCTGACGGGCCTCGGCGATCTGGTTGCCGTACTCGCGCATAACGGCGAGGTGCAGCAGCGGGTTGAAGTAGGTGACGACGCTCGCGGGCACGGCGTCGGCCAGGCCGTAGTCCTTGGAGTCGATCAGAGCGACCTTGGCGCCCATGCGCTCAAGGAAGGTGAGGGCGCGGGCGTCCATCGGACGGGTAGCGCCATCGGACATGAAGAAGACGTAGGGCTTACCCTCGGTGGAAACCTCGAACGGGCCGTGGAAGTACTCGCCGGTGTTGTAGGCGGCGGCGTCGATCCACTGCATCTCGGTGAACAGGAAGGCGGCGTGAGAATAAGCCATCTTCTCGGAGGCACCGGAAGCCATGAAGTAGATCATCTTGTCGTCCTTGAAGTCCTCGGCGAACTTCTTGGCGAGCTTCTTGCAGTGCTGAGCGGCGTTCTCGCAGAGATCGAAGACGTTGGTGAGGCCGGTGATCATGTCCTCGTAGTGGTCATAGCCCTCGGTCTGCTGAAGGATCTCGACAGCAAGAGCGATGGCATAGCCGGGCTTCTCGCACTTGGCAGCGTAGTTGGCGTGGAAGCCGTGAACGATGACATGGTCGGCGTCGACGGTCAGAGCGGAGCCAGCCTTGTTGGTGAGGGAGACGACCGGGCAGTTGTGCTTCTTGGCGGTCTTGTTAGCCTCGACGGTCTCGGGCGTGGAGCCACCGAGGGAGCAGGTGATCACGAAGGTGTGCTCGTTGACCCAGGAAGGCGTGTCATAGTTGAACTCGTTAGCGGTGAAGATCTGAACGTTCAGCTTGTCCGTGTTGTTGGCCAGGAAGTACTTGGCGGGGTACAGGTCGGACATGGAAGCACCGCAGCCGACGAAGGCGACACTGTGGATCTCGTGGTTGGACAGGACGTCAGCGACGATCTGCTTAGGGAGGTTAAGGTCGATCTCGTACATCTGACACATTCCTTTCGATTTTTGCGGCGCCACATTGCCGAGCGCTCGCAGGGTTACCGTGGTTTGGACCGAGTCGCCGGCCCGTTGAGGATGTGTCAAAGGAACTGTCCCTTTGACACATTTAGGGATGGAAGCCTGCCTGGGGTATGGGATGTCAGGCAGGCTCCCCGGGGAAAGCGATTAGACGCTTGGTCGCGACTAGGCCAGGATGCCGGCCGCGGAGAGGGCGATGCCGCCCACGATGGCGATCACGAGAAGCCAACCGGTGTTGACGTTCTTCTTGATGAGCCAGTACATAAGGCCGGTGAGGCCGAGGGAGATCATCTGGGGCATCATGCCATCCAGGATGTCTTGGATCACGACGGTGCCGTCAGCGAACTGCAGCGGGGTAGTGGCGCCGATCAGCGTGGCGATCATGCCGCCCACGGACATAAGACCCACGATGCCGCAGACATACATGAGCTTCTCCATGAGGTCGCCGCCCTGAAGCTTGCTCAGGTACTCGTGGCCGCCCTGATAGCCCATCTTGGCTGCGAACCAAGTGATCAGCACAGAGGGGACGATGGAGATGAGCATGGCCAGGATCGGGCCCATGATGGAGCCCTGCTGAGCCAGCTGAACGCCCAGACCAAAGGCGATAACGCGGATGGTGCCCTGGAAGAAGGAGTCACCGATGCCGGAAAGCGGACCCATGAGGGAGGTCTTGACCGCGTTGATCGAATCGGGATCGAAGTTCTCGGGGTCCTTGGCGTACTCCTCCTCCATGGAGGCGGAGAGGCCCAGGATGAAAGCGCTCGTCTGCGGGGTGCAGTTGTAGAACGCCATGTGACGGTGGTAAGCCTCTTTCTTAGCAGCGAGCTGCTTGGGGTCGGACTCGTCCGGATAGAGGCGATCGAGCGTGGGAACCATGCCGTAGAGGAAGCCCATGTTCATCTGACGCTCGTAGTTCCAAGAGGCCTGGATGGCCCAGGAGCGCCAGAAGAACTGGCTGACCTTCTTGTTCAGGGACACGTCCTTGGTTGCGGTTGCCATAGTGTGTTCCTCCTTAGTCTTCGTCGTCTTCGAGCGGATCGTAGTCGGAATCGACACCGGCAGCTGCATGGGAACCGTTGAACTTGAAGCCCATGAAGACGACAGCCAGGCACACACCGATCAGAGCGACCGCGATGACGGACAGGTTGAGGTAAGCGGCGAGCAGGAAACCGATGAACAGGAACGGAGTCATACCCTTCTTGATCATCATGGTGAGCAGCAGGGCCAAGCCGTAGGCGGTCATGATCTTGGTCGAAACGTTAAGACCGGTGGACAGCCACTCGGGAACCATGTTGACGATGGCCTGAACCAGGTCGGTGCCAACAAAGACGGCGAGGAAGATCGGCAGGAAGTACATGACGGCGTACAGACCGGAGCCGACGCAGATGTGCATGCGGTAGGCGGTCTTGAACTTTCCGTTATCGATCGCGCTATCTGCCACATGGGTGAGGGCGGCGATGATGGAACGGAACACGATGCCGAGGAGCTGACCCAGGACGGCGACCGGGATGGCGATCGTCATGGCGGTCTCGGCGGAAGCATCGGTCAGGCACGCAAAGGCAGCGGCCACGATGCCGCCCAGGACCATATCGGGCGGAACGGCGGCACCGACCTGCACCAGGCCCATGGACACGAGCTCGACGGCGGCACCGACGGCAAGGCCGGTGGGCACATCGCCCAGCAGCAGACCGACGAGCGTAGCGCCAACGAGGGGCTGCTCGAAGTTAAGACGACCGAGCAGGCGGGAGTCCCACATGCAGAACACGCCGACGAGGCCGACGAGCACCGCACTGATGAACGTATTCATACCCTTCTCCTTTCAGTCAGGCAAAAGCCTGGTTGATTACAGCTTGGCGTCGATGTCGACGCTCTGATACGTAGGGGTCTGCTGGACATAGAGCTTGATGCCCATGTCGAGCAGCTGGTTGACGTCGGCCTTCTGGGTGGCGTCGAGGAAGACGGAGCTGTCCTTGCCGCCGACCTGATCGGCGCCGTCGTGGTTGGCGGTGGCGCCCAGGTTGATGGCGTCGAGCTTGTAGCCCTGGCAGAACTGCAGCATCTCGGCAGTATTGCCAAAGACGAACATGACGCGCTCGCCGAGGGTGTTGAGCTTGTCCATCTTGGCGAGGGCACGCTCGACGGTGAAGACGTTCAGGCGAACGCCCTGGGGCTTGGCCAGCTTAAGAGCGCCCTTCTTGATGTCATCGTTGGCAGCAGCGTTGTCGACGACGATGATGCGCTCGGCCTGAACCTTGGTGGTCCAGGTAAAGACGACCTGGCCGTGCAGCAGACGGTAATCAAGACGTGCGAGGACGATCTTGGCGGGACCGGAGCTGTGACGGGACGCCTTGGCCTTCTTGGCGGGAGCCGCGGCGGCCTCGACCGGTGCGTTGGGGTTGGTCAGACCGGTGCGGGCCTCATTGATGAGGGCCGCGAGCTCGGCGCCCTTGACGGGGACGGGGCTCATAGCGAGCGTAAGCGCCAGCGGGATGTTGAAACCGCTGACAACCGTGAACTTCGTGCCGTTCTTGGAAAGCTCGACCATGTTGTTGTTGACCGAGCTGCCGAGCATATCGGTCAGCACATAGACGGTGTCGTCCGCGTTGAACGTGGCGATCATGGCGTCCACCTTATTGGTGATGGGCTCCTTGTCGTCACGAGCAAGCGACACGACGTGGACGTTCGACACGTCGCCGAGAACCATCTCGAGCGTGTCTTTGGCGCCTGCGGCCAGGCCGCCATGAGATGCGAGAATGATCTGATTCATCTTGCCTCCTCCTTTTCGTTATGGTCATTATAACGTCTTATACGTTGCGGATATTGCTAATTAGTATAAAGACCGCTCGCGGGTGAAAATCGACCGTTGACGGGTTTAACGTACTTGAAACGTTGGGGCTGGGTTGGCCGGCGCTAGCTGGATAACCCCAGGTCAGACCCTGCGCGCAATCCCCTATCGCACGAAGTACCAGGGGCTTTCCTGCACGGTGGGCTCCAGCGCGATGCCGGTGCGTTCCTTAAACAGATCCATGTCCTGCGATTTCTCCGTCCACCACGCATTGGGCTTAAAGGTCATGCTCTCAACGACATGACCGACAAACACACTGTTGCGCAGCCTGGAGAAGTCGGTGTTCATAATCAGGATGGACGCGAGCACCAGCACAATGCCCAGGACCTTGATCGCGCCGGCGGGCTCGGCATAGACACCAATGCCCACCAGTACGGTGACGACCGTCTCGAATGACATTACGACGGGAACTTTCGACGTCTCGAGCCCCATGGACAGACCCTGCATATATAAGATGTAGGCCACGGCTGTGGGGATGAGTCCAAAGCCAAGGAACAACAGCAGCAGCTGTGGCGACATTGCCGCGGTGACATCCGGCCACGGAGCCGCGATAGCTGCCATAACCGCACCGCCAAAAACAAAGCCCCAAAACGTGACAGCCAGCGGGTGGACCGTCTTGGTTGCTATTCGGCTAAACACCGCGAGCGACGCACCACAAAGGCCTGCAATCACGCCCGACGTGACGCCCCAAACCGAAAAATGAAAACCGGAAAGGTCGCCATTGGTCACCGCAAGCACGCAGCCAACGATGTTAAAGACAATGGCAACGAGCTTGTTAGGGGTCACGTCCTCGCGATAAAGCACGCGGCCGAGCGCGACGCCAAACACCGGCGAGGTGTAGAGCAGCACCGAGGCCGTGGACATGCCCACCTCGCCCATGCACTCGTAATAGCAGGTGTTAGCGGCGGCCAAACCGACGATACCGACAAGTGCGCAGGGAACAAGCTCTTTAGGGCTTGCCTTGAACAGGGCCAGCGGACCCTGAGCCACGGTAGACCCCTCACCCGGACGGCAGCCCATAAACATCAGAACCGGCGCCAAGATAAGCGCTCCGACCAACAAGCGAAAGGCCGCCATGCTCTGGGACGAAACGCCCATGGCCGCAATGCCGTTTACAAAGATTCCGATGCTGCCCCACATAAGCGCGGCGATCAGCACCAGCACATAGCCCAGATTGCTTTTCTTCAACGCAGCCTCCTCGGTATTGTTTCCAATATGTTTCACACTACGTTATAGTCGTTATATACATTTTTCAAGACACAAATCGGCGAGCGGAAAAATCTGCTCTACCGCTACAACCCATTGGTGCAAAGGGGTCAGGTTCATATGCGCCAACTTGGTGCAAAGTAACCTGTCCCCAATGACTAGGACTGTCCCCAAGTGCCGAACGTCTCCAAGTGCCGCATCTGGGCCAAGGCGACGCCGATGCTTTGGCAACGCCAGCGAAAACCCACCTGAGCGAGCAAGGTGCCTTGAAGCGAAGCGGCATTGACCTTCTGGTCATGCCGCTGAAGCTGAAAGGCAGATTGCCGCTCAGGTGGGTTTGCAGCGTCGAGCCGTTACGGCGTTTGGTAAAACGCCGTAACTAATAATCAAGCTTCCACATGTAGCGGCGCGTCATGTAGTCCTTGTGAGTAACGGCAGAGAGTGCACGCATATACACGTTGTTGAGGATCGGGGCAAAGATCAGGTGGTTGAAGTACTCGCTCACGCTGTCCTTGATGTCGTTGAGGCCGAGCTCCTTGGCGTCAAGCTGATAGACGCGCTCGCCACCGTACTGGTTGACGAAGCGGATGCCGCGCTCGTCGTTGCAGCGGCTGCGGCCGACGCTGATGAGCTGGAACAGCGAGGTACGCTTGTCCAGGATCTCGAAGGGACCGTGGAAGAAGTCGCAGGTGTTGATGGTGCAGGAGTCAATCTGCAGCATCTCCTGCACGTTGCAGATGCTAAAGACGTAGGCGGCACCAAAGAGCGGACCCTGAGCCATGACGTTGATGCAGGGCTTGTCGGCGTTCTGCTCGGCCCACTTGGCAGCAAGCGGACGGGTGTACTCGACGGCCTTGCGATAGATGGGGTCGACCAAGTCGAACGCGGCCATAGCGGTCTCGTACTCGGCATAGCCCTCGGTCTGCTGCGTAAGCTCCATGGCGATCATGGTCACGACGGCGGAGTTGGTGCGGCCCATGCAGGACTCGTCGACGGCCAAGCTGTCGTACTGGATCTTGTAGTCGCAGACCTCGGTGAGGCCGGACTCGTCAACATAGATGGCGATGGTGCTGGCGCCGTGGTCCTTGGCGACCTGGGCGGCGACGATGGTCTCCTTGGTGCCGCGCATGGACACGACGACGGCCAGGGTGTTCTCGTTAACGTAGGCGGGGGTTGCGTGCACGAACTCGTTGCTGGTGTAGCTGGAGCTCACGACCTGCGTGGCCTCGTGCTCCATAAAGTACTGGGCAGGATAGTTGCCGCCGTTGGATCCGCCGGCGCCAATCCACACGACGCGCTTGATGCCGCCCTTGTCTGCCTTGTCAGCCAAAACCTGGGAGACGACATCCTTAACCTGTTCCTGAGTAGTCATCGTGCATCAGCCTTTCTTCTCGTTTGATGCTCTCGATGGCATACAAGTTACATACATGTTTTGGTTATGTCGACTAGTTGTATGCTATATTTGACTTAGAAATTCTGCTGGTAAGGTTTTCGACTTCTCGTTACCAGCAGTTTTGTTGTTGTATTGAATACATGCTTGATTAGACTCGCATACAAGTTAGATACAGGTTGACGCATGAACGCTTCGTCTAAAAAGAAACTGGCCCAATACGAGCGCTTGGCGGGCATGCTGCGTGACCGCATCGCCGCCGGCGTCTACGCACGCGAGGACAAGCTGCCGTCCGAGATGGAACTCATGGACGAATCGGGGCTGTCGCGCAGCACCGTGCGCCATGCCCTTAAGGTGCTCGTTGATGAGGGTCTGGTTCGAACCGAGCGCGGGCGCGGCGCCTTTGTGGCCGACACGCCGGCGCTCCACGAGAACAACCTGGTGTTTTCGAGCTATACGGCGCAGGTCCAGGGTCAGGGCATGAAGCCCACCACGCGCACGGTGGACTCGGGCTTTACCAAGGCGGGCGGCAGCATAGCTAAGTTCTTTGATGCCGCCGTGGGCAGCAAGCTCGTCAAACTTGTCCGCCTGCGTTATCTGGACGATGCGCCGCTGTGCCTGGAGACCACCTATCTACCACCGAGCTTTGGGGCACTCATCGATCGCGATATCAACGGTTCGCTCTACGCCACGCTGCGCCAAGAATTCCATCGCGCGCCGGCGCAGGGGCACAAGACCTTTGAAGTGTGCTATGCCTCGCAAAACGAGGCGTTTTTGCTCAACGTTGAGCGCGGGCAGGCGCTGATCCTGATCACCGATTACGTCTACGACACCGACGGCCGCCCGCTCCATGTCTCCAAGCGCATCCAACGCACCGACCGCGCCAAATACACCGAGCCCATCGGCTAACTTGCCAAAATAAACCTGTCCCTAAATGGTAGGCTTGGGGAGGTCGGGGAACCAGGTTGGCTTGGGTTGGTTGGGCGTGCGCTCGGCTAGGACCAGCTCCATCCAACACATGTCGTACCAGCGGCCGAACTTTTGGGCGCAGCGGTCAAAGGCGCCCACCAGGCGATATCCCATATGGGCATGGAAATCCTGACTGTTGTGCGTCAGATACTCGTCGTCCTTGTCGTGCGGCACGGCGATGAGCGCGCACATGTTGGTGATGCCCATCGCAATCAAGCATTGCTTGAGAGCATCGTGCAGCTTGCGGCCCAGCCCGCCGTGGCGCACGTCGCGCGCCAGGTAGATCGACGTCTCGACCGACCAGTCATATGCCTCGCGGCTGTTGAGCGGACTCACATAGGCATAGCCTACCGGACGCCCGTCCAACTCCATCACCAGATACGGATAGCGCTTGAGCGTACGCTCGATGCGCCCAGCGAACTCCTCAACGCTCGGCACCTCGTATTCACAGGTAATCGCCGTCTGGCGCACATACGGCTCATAGATGGCAAGCAACGCCGGCGCGTCTTCGGGCGTCGCCAGGCGAATCGTCGGCTCGGACATCTCGGGCATACAGCCCCTCCCCCTCAAAAGCAAAGACCGCCTTGCGCCAAACCCAGGCGCAAGGCGGCCCCTCGTCATTACATCAGGCTACAGGACAGCCGCCAGCGCGTCGATATCCTCCTGCGTCGTGGCCCAGCTGGTGCAAAAGCGCACCACCGTGTGGGTCTCGTCGTACTTTTCCCAGTACTCGATCGAGGCATGCTCGCGAATGCGCGCCATGTCCTCGTTGGGCAGAATCACGAACTGCTGGTTTGTGGGCGTCTCCAAGAAGAACCGGTAGCCGTGCTCGTGCAGCACGCGACGAAGCGCCTGAGCGGTTTCGATCGCCTGACGGCCAATCTCAAAATACAGGCCGTCAGTAAAGAGCGCCTCAAACTGCACGCCCGTCAGGCGGCCCTTGGCCAACAGCGCGCCGTGCTGCTTAATACGCGGAATGGGATGCGCCGGGGCGTGCATGCCGCAGAACACCACAGCCTCGCCGCAGAGCGCACCGCACTTGGTGCCGCCGATGTAGAACACGTCACACAGCCGCGCCAGCTCGGGCAGGGTAATGTCGCACTCATCGGCCGCCAGCGCATAGGCCAGGCGAGCACCGTCCACAAACAGCGGAATCTCGCGCTTCTGGCACACCGCGTGAATCGCCGCGAGCTCGGCCTTGGAGTACAGCGTGCCGTACTCGGTCGATAGACTCACGTACACGGCGCCCGGGAACACCGTGTGCTCGTAGCTCTCGTTTTCGTAGAACACCTGGATATAGTTCTCGAGGTCCTCGGCGTGCATCTTGCCCTCGTAGCCGGGGATGGTGAGTACCTTGTGGCCGCCAAACTCGATGGCGCCCGCCTCGTGGCAGGCGACGTGGCCAGTCTCGGCAGCAACGACGCCCTCGTACGGCGCGAGCAGCATGTCGATCACCGTCGCGTTGGCCTGCGTGCCGCCCACCAGGAAAAACACGTCAGCGTCAGGCGTCTGGCAGGCCTCGCGAATAAGTTGCTTGGCACGCTCGGTGTGCGCATCGGTACCGTAGCCGGGCTGCGGCTCCATATTGGTGTCGACGAGCGCCTGCAGCACTGCCGGGTGTGCGCCGTGGGAATAATCGTTGTTGAACGCGAGCATGGCAATCCTCTCTAGCCGGGCACGGGCCCCGATGATTCAAACGGGGCTATTGTACGCCGTTGGGATAGGCAATGCGCGCGGCAAGGCACTCAAGCGCCAGCACCAGGGCAAAGCCGCAGCTCACGTCGCTCAAAAAGTGCGCCCCGATCACGATACGGCCAAAGGCGACGAGCGCCGCGACCACAACCGCCGTCCAAAAGACCACCCGGCGGTGCGACGGCTTTTCCTTAAAGGCCGCCGCGGGAAGCCCGGCGAGCATAAGGCCGATCGCCGCGTGCGCCGTGTGTCCACTCGCGAACGACTTAAAGCCGTCCTTGATTACGCCGGCGGCGATATAGCTCCACTTGTCGGGGTTGCCAATCACCCACCACGGCTGAAAATTGAGCCCCGGCGTGACCTCGATCACGCGCATGCGCGGACGCGACCACAGCGGCTTGACGATCACGTTGAGGATAATGGCCTGAGCGACCCACACGGCAAGCACCATCAACGCCCAGTGCGTGAGCTCGTCGGGCTCGGTCGTGCGCGTGAGGCGATAGACGATAAGGTTGGCGGCGATCACCAGCACAAACGTCAGCACCAACTGAACAGCGATGAGTTTGCCGCCAACTTTCAGGGACGAGACGATCTCGTAGCCGGCCAGGCCAACGTTGACAAGGATGCCGAGCACGGCGAGCCATTTGCTCCCTCTGGAATCGGGACGCACCGCGCGCACGAGCATAACGCCCGCGACGCTTGCCGTCAGCTCGAACGGCAGCTCGCCGGCGGCCTCGATAAGGCGACCGTACATGCTACCGATGTTGAACAGCGCGCTCGAGATCTGATAATCGAAGAAGCTGCCCACGCCCAGACAAAGACACAGGACAACCGCGATAATGGCGACATCTTTCTTATAGATGTATCCGAACATGCTTTCCTTTCGATGGGGCGAAGGGTCGACCCGCAACGTGGTGGGGCAAAGATAGCTTTGTCCCGTAAATACCCTTACAGGTTGAGCATAAGTAAGCGAAAACGTTCCATTTGTGGCAAGGTGGCCCGAAGGAGGAGGGAAGCGTACTTGCGTACGCGACCGACGAGTGAGGGTCAGATTGCACAAATGGGGCGTTTGCAGCGTCGACCCGTTAGTCGTCGTCGCTCGCACCCAGCTGTTGCAGCAGCATGAGTGCCGCGGCCACGGGGCCGGTGCCGTCGTTGGCGTCGAGGCCGCGACCCAGGCCGCTGCCCGCGCCGGCGCCCGCCTTGTAGGGCACCGACAGCTTGCGGCTCTTAGGGAAGTTCACCGCGCCGTACCGGTTCTTAAGCTCAAAGGCCACCTTCTTGGGCACGTCGACGCCCAAAAACGTGATGCGGCCGCCACTGAGCGTGACGCTCTCGAGCCCCAGACGCTCGCCGCGAATGCGGATGCGCGCGCGATTGAACAGGTTGAGTCCCGCCAACGGCAGCTCGCCATGCGCGGCTTCGGTCTCCTCCTGCACCTCATCGATGCTCTCCAAGTCCTCGGCCGCTGCGAGCTTGCGGTACACGAGCACGCGCTGATCCACCGCCGGCAGGTACTCCTCGGACAAGAAGTAGTCGGCCGGCAGGTTAATACCCACGCTCGCCGCCTCCACGCCGGCGTCGTCATCGCCGCGCGCCTCGGCCACGGCCTGGCCCAGCATCTGCGTAAACAGGTCAAAGCCCACGCTCGACAGGTTGCCGTGCTGCTCGGCTCCCATAAGCGAGCCGGCGCCGCGAATCTCCAGGTCGCGCATGGCGATGCGCATGCCGCTGCCCAGGTCCTGGAACTCGGAAAGTGCGGTCAGGCGCGCCGTCGCCTCCTCGGTGAGCGGCAGCTCGCCCGGGAACATAAAGTACGCGTAGGCCTGCGTGGCAGAACGGCCCACACGGCCCTTGAGCTGGTAGAGCTGTGCCAGACCCAGGCGCTGCGAGTCCTCGATGATGAGCGTGTTGGCGGTCGCGTTGTCGATGCCGCTCTCCACGATGGTCGTGGCGATGAGCACGTCAATCTTCTTGGTCGCGAACTCGATCATCACGTCCTCGACCTCGCGCGGGCTCATCTTGCCGTGCGCCACGCCCACGCGCGCCTCGGGCGCGGCCTCGTGCACGCGCGCCACGGCGTCATCGATGGTCTTGACGCGGTTGGACACGTAATACACCTGACCGCCGCGGCCCACCTCCAGGCGAATCGCCGCGCTCACCACATCGGGGTCGTACTCCCCCACGTGCACGATCACGGGACGACGCCCGGTCGGCGGCGTCGTGATCAGGCTCATGTCGCGCACGCCACTCGTGGCCATCTGCATGGTACGCGGAATGGGCGTTGCCGAAAGCGTGAGCACGTCAATCTGCTCGCGCAGGTTCTTGAGCTGCTCCTTGTGCTGCACGCCAAAGCGCTGTTCCTCGTCGATAATCACCAGGCCCAGGTTCTTGGGGTTCACATCGGCCGAAAGCAGGCGGTGCGTGCCGATGAGCACATCGATCGTGCCCTCGGCAAATGCCTTGAGCGCGCGCTTCTGCTGCGCCGGCGTGCGGAAGCGGCTGAGCACCTCAACCTCGAGGCCAAACGGAGCAAAGCGCTCAAAGAACGTCTCGTAGTGTTGCTGGGCAAGAATGGTCGTGGGGCAGAGCACCATGACCTGGCGGCCGGAGTCCACGCACTTAAACGCCGCGCGCAGGGCAACCTCGGTCTTGCCGAAGCCCACGTCGCCGCACAGCAGGCGGTCCATGGGCTTGGGCGCCTCCATGTCGGCCTTAATGTCGGCGATGGCCTCCAGCTGGTCGCGCGTCTCGTCGTAGGGGAAGCTCTCCTCCATCTCAATCTGCTCGGGCGTGTCGGGCGGACAGGCGATACCGGTAATCGACGAGCGGCGCGTATACAGGTCGACCAGATCAAACGCCAGCTTTTTGGCGTTCTTGCGCGCCTTGTTGGTGGCACGCGTCCAGTCGGCGGTATTGAGCCTGGTCAGGCGCGGCTTGTCGCCGTCGGGGCCAACATAGCGCGTGATGCGGTCGACCTGCTCGAGCGGCACGTAGAGCTTGTCGCCGTCGGCATATTCCAGCAAAAAGTAGTCGCGTTCCTTGCCGCCCACTTCCTGGCGCGCGATCTCGCTAAAGAGCGCGATGCCGTGGGTAGCGTGCACCACGTAGTCGCCCGGTTTAAACGGAAACGTGATCTGCGTAATGTCCACCTTGCGGCGGCTGCGCGCGCGGTTGGCGTCCATGCGGGCGTTGAGGTCGGCGATCGAGAACACGGCCAGGTTGGCATCGGGCACCACCACGCCCTGCGGCAGGGCGGCATCGACAAAGGTCACGCGTCCGCGCGAGATGGTGGGCACGGCGGCACCGGCGGCAGCCTGCGCGGCGCCCGTCTCGAGCGAGCGGGCGTTGAGCGCGTCGACCTTACGCTCGCGAATGGAAGCGTGGGCCTCCTGGCGTGCGGCACGGTCGGCAGAATCTGCCGCTGCCACGCGTACGCGCTCGCCAATGACGCCGGCATTTTCGGGCGCCGCGGTCAGCGATTCCTCAAAGGTAATGCCCTCGTCGCCAAAGGTGAGCTCCATCGACTCGCGCGCACCGCGGTCGGGAATGGCAAACACGCAGGCGTAGCGCTTGCCCACGACTTCCTGAATGCGCGTCATAAAACGGTTGTCCGAGCCTGCGATAGCAGGCTGCTCGATCTTGAGCTCCGCCGTCACCGCGCCGCCGGCACGGATCAGGCTCACGTAGTTCAGGCGCTGCTGGGCACCAAAATCGAGCTGCTGGGCACGTACATACAGGCCATCCAGCCGGTCAATCCCTGCCTCGCCAGCACGCGCCTCGATATCCTCGTAGGCACGCAGGCAATCGTCGAACAGCGAGCGCGGCTCGGACAGCACCACGAGCGCCTTGCCGCTCACGTGCGCCAGCGGGCTCACGGTCTGGCCGTACATTACCGGCAAAAAGCGGTCGAGCTCGGGTGTAACGATGCGCGCATCCACCATCTCGAGCAATGCGGCCAGCTTGCTGTCGTCCTGGCTGGCGCGATAGAGCGCCACATGCATGTTGTGGACGGCCTCGTCGGTGAGCGCCAGCTCACGGCAGGGGAAGATCTCGACGCTGTCTTCGTTACCGATGGTCTGCCCCGTTGAGCTCACCATGCGACGGATGCGGTCGATCTCGTCGCCAAAGAACTCAATGCGCACGGGCGCTTTTTCCTGCGCGGGAAACACCTCGACGGTGTCGCCGTGCACGCGGAACAGACCGGGCGCGTCGGCGGCGCCGGCATTGGTGTAGCCCATGCCCACCAGGCGCTGCGGCACCTCATCAAAAGGAATCTCCTCGCCCACCGCAAAGGTCGTGGACTCCCAATAGCGGCTCTCGACCGGCGGCACGCAGCGCAGCAGCGCGCGGGCCGAGGCAACCATGATGCAGTTGTCCCCGCGCACGATGCGCCCCAGCGCCTCGCAGCGCTGCGCTACCACGGCGTCGTCGGGCGCCTGCTCGCGCCACGGATAGTCCTTGCGCTCGGGAAAGCGGCACACGTGCGCCAGGCCCACATAGGCGGCAAGGCTGCGCGCAGCTCGATCGGCCGCATCCTCGCCGCTCACAATGTAGACCGTCGGGCGCGGACGGCGCGCAAACTGGGCGGCCGCCATAAGCGTGCGGCCCGACTGCGACACGGCCAGCGTCACGTCCTCGCCGGCATCGAGTCCGACCTCGACGGTCTGCAGCGCCTCGGCAGTGTAGAGCTGCGCGGCTATACGGTGAATGAGCATGCTGTTCCTCCGGCATCGCAACGCCAAAAGCCCGCCGGGGCAAGCTCGGCGGGTCGTACGTCAAATACATTGTCTGTCATGGTAACGCATGGAGAGGACTCCGGCTCAAGGGCAAACCCAGCCCCGCAAAAAACGCCAGACGAAGATGCGTTCCGCCCTACCCCGCTACGCGCACGCTGGGGCACAAATCTGCCAGCGGACACTCGTCACACTTGGGTTTGCGGGCGTCGCAGATCTCGCGACCGAAGGTGATCCACTGATGGTTAACCGACTCCCAATACTCGTGCGGCAAAATCTTGAGCAAATCCTGCTCGGTCTTGAGCGGCTCCTTGGCATGCGTCTTGGGACTCAGCATCAGGCGGTGCGCAATGCGGTTGACATGCGTGTCCACCGCAATGCCCTCCACGATGCCATACCCCACGTTGAGCACGATGTTCGCCGTCTTGCGTCCCACGCCCGGCAGCTTCACGAGTTCCTTCATGTCGGCCGGCACCTCGCCGCCATAGTCGGCGACGATCATCTGCGCGGCCTCGACGGCATGCTTGGCTTTGCTCTTGTAGAAGCCGAGTGACTTGATGGTGTCTGCCACGTCAGCCACGCTCGCCCCGGCCATGGCCTCGGGCGTGGGCCACTGGGCAAACAGCCGCGGCGTCACCTTGTTGACCTGCGCATCGGTCGTTTGCGCCGAGAGCAGCACCGCGATCAGCAGGCGGAAGGGATTCTCGTGGTCCAAAAAGCACTCGACCGGGCCATAGCGACGGTTGAGGCGCTCACACACCTCGATGGCGCGCTCGCGCTTGGCAGCATTGGTCTCGCGTGGCATAACGACTCCTCGGCTCAACGGCACAATAAACTTATGGGCACAATTGTCCCACGTCCGAGACGCTTACGCCTCCAAGAATGCGCCGGTCTGACGGCTCCACAGGCTCGCGTACTCGCCACCCGCCTCGACGAGCTGCGCATGCGTGCCGTCCTCGACGATCTCGCCATCGGCCAGCACCACAATGCGGTCGAGCGCCGCCACGGTGGACAGGCGATGTGCCACCACAATGGAGGTGCGGCCGCGCATCAGGTTCTCGAGCGCCTCCTGCACCAGCGCCTCGGACTCGCTGTCCAAGGCAGACGTCGCCTCATCGAGCACTAGAATCGGCGCGTCGGTCAGGATGGCGCGGGCGATAGCCACGCGCTGACGCTGGCCGCCCGAGAGCTTGACGCCGCGCTCACCCACCATGGTGTCAAAGCCACGGGGCAAGCGGTCGATAAACTCGGTCGCATTAGCCAAGCGAGCCGCCTCGCGGATCTGCTCGTCGGTGGCGTCGGGGCGTCCGTAGGCGATATTCTCGCGAATGGAGCGATGGAACAGCAGCGCCTCCTGCGGCACGTAGGCAACCTGGCGGCGCAGGCTCTGCTGCGCGCAGCGCGAGACGTCCTGGCCGTCCACGAGCACGCGGCCGCCCTGTACATCGTCCAGGCGCAACAACAACTTGGTGAGCGTCGTCTTACCCGAGCCCGATTTGCCCACCAGGCCCACGCGCTGGCCCGCCGCCACATGAAGTGTCAGGTCATCGAACACGGTCTCGCCCGCCGCAGCGTCACGGTACGCAAAGCTCAGGTGCTCAAAATCAATCGCGCCCTCGGTCACTTTGAGCTCAGGGGCGTCCGGGTCGTCTGCCACCAAACGTGGCTCGTCCAGCACGCGCGTCATCTCGGCCGCATCGCCGAGCGCGCGGTTGATGCGCTGCATCATGGAGCTTACGTAGTTCAGGCGCATGGTGAGGTTATAGGTGTAGGTAAAGATCATGACGAGCGAGCCGGCCGAGATGCCAAACCACGCGTTGCCGCCCGCCACGAACACACTCACCACGGCCATGGTGATGACGATAAGGCCCGATGTCGTAAAGTTGCGCTGCATCATGGCGTGCATCGAGACCGTCTCGGCGTCGCGCGCGGCACGATCGGCGGCGTCGAACAGATCGCGTTCAAAGTCCTCGCGCCCGCAGGTCTTGACGGCCAAGATGTTCGTGACCGCGTCGGACAGCACGCCCGACAGTTTGTTCTGCGCGGCGGACGTCGCGGCCGAAAGCGGCATGATGCGCTTGTACATAAGCCAGACAAACGCGATGTAGACGACCATGATGCCCACCAGGATCACGGTAAACGTCGGCACCACCGGGGCGAGTGCGGCCACGGTGCAGATGACCGAGGTGATGGTGGGGATGAGCGAATACACCGTCACGTCCACCAGCCCCGTATAGCCGCTCATAAAACGACTCGTCTGACTCACGAGCGATCCGCCAAAGCGGCTGGTATGGAATGTCATGGATTGGTTGGAGAGCGTGTCGAAGCATAGGCGCGCCAGGTGATAGTTGCCCGCGATCTCGAGCTTGTAGACGGTGTAGTCCTGCAACTTGGAGAGGATCTGACCCACCAGGTTAACGAGTACGAGCGCCAGGATATAGGGGCCGAAGACCTCAAACACCTGGTCACCCGCCACGGGACCGGCTTGAACGCGGTCGACAATGAGGGCCATCACATAGGTATTGGCAAACGTCAGCAAAAAGATGTAGCCCGCCGACGAGAACACCGAGAGAAAGACAATCAGCGACTGCGTGCGCGTGACGCCCCAAAACCGCTGCAGCGTGCGACGCACGGTGGAGCGGCTGAGCGGGCTGGTGCTTCTCTGAGACATGGGCTTCCTTTCGCATCTGATTGGGCGAAACGCCATTGTTGCATACTAAAGCGCACTTCAGGCAAGTGCGACGCGAAAAGCGCCCGCGCCCCGCGCTTGCGCAGGCGCCCCGCCGTCTTGTTGCAATTAGTCCTCGTCTTCTTGGTCTGTGGGAAGGCCCGCGGGCGTGAGTCCCAAGATCTCATCGGCTTGGTCGGCGTCTTCCAACGCGTCGATGTCCTTGAGCTTGCGCTCCATGACGTTGGTGCGCGTGGTAATGATGCCCTCGACCGTTTTGCCCGCGGTCTCGATCTGCTGCTGGGCGCGGCGCAGCGCCTTTTGATAGCGCGGCAGCTCGGCCTTGACAGCGGAGAGCACGCGCAGTACATCGTCGGTGCGTTTTTGCAGCTTAAACGTTTGGTAACTCATCTGCAGGCTATTGAGAATGGCGGCCATGGTGCTGGGACCGGCTACGTTGACGTGATAGTCGCGGCCCAGGGTCTCGATAAGCCCGGGGCGGCTGACGACTTCGGCGTACAGTCCCTCAAACGGCACGAACATGATGCCAAAGTTGGTCGTTGCCGGCACACTCAGGTACTTTTCGCAGATGTCCTTTGCCTCGCGCTTCACCATCATATCGAGCGTCTTGCGCGCTGCGGCGACGGCCTCCGCGTCACCCGACTCCTGCGCGTCGAGCAGGTGCTCGTACGCGTCGCCCGGGAATTTGGAGTCGATCGGCAGCAGCACGGGATCGCCCTCGTCTACCGGCAGCTTGACGGCAAACTCAACGCGCTCCGAGGCGCCGGGCTTGGTGGTGACGTTTTCCAGATACTGGTCGGGCGTAAGGATGTCCGCCAGGATCGCACCCAGCTGCACCTCGCCCAAAATGCCGCGCGCCTTTACATTGCCCAGCACGCGCTTAAGGTCGCCCACGCCGGTGGCGATGGACTGCATGTCGCCCAGGCCCTTGTACACGGCCTCGAGCTGGTCGCTCACCTGCTTAAACGATGCCGACAGGCGATCGTTGAGCGTGCGGGAGAGTTTCTCGTCCACCGTCGCGCGCATCTGATCGAGTTGCACGTTGTTGTCTTTGCGGATAGCACCCAGCTGGGCATCGACCGTCTCGCGCACCTTGTCCAGGCGGTGCTCGATGCCCTCGCGGTTGGCACCGAGCTGTTGGGCCGTCTCGCGGCGAAGGTCATCCATCCGGTCACCAGCTTGCGAAAACTCACGTGCGATGGTCAGGTAACGTTGCTGCTCCACGGCCGCATCTGTCGTCTGCTGCTGAGCGATGACATTGGCCGTGCGGCGAGTTTCGGCCAACGCGACGTTCAGGGCATCGAGCGCGTTGTTGGCCTGCTCGAGTGCTGCCAGCGTTTCCGCGCTACTGTCGCCACGCTCCCGCAGCTCGGCACGCAGGCTCTTGAGCTGGAGGGCGCAAGCCACAGCAACCCCCACCGCCACCAAGGCGATCACAACAAGCACAATATCAATAGCAGACATAAACTCCGCCCAACAAACCCAATCGAGCACCAATCAAAACCGCGATCAATCTTACCCCGCCACACGCACGGATCACCCACTGCCTTGCAGACAAATTTCTCTTAGAGCCGCGGACGCTAAAACGCTAGCTCTCCCAGCCGGTGCGGACTGTTGTTATGACATCGCCTAGGCGCTGGCCGAGGGCTGACAGATGTTGGAGCACTTCACTGGGCGAGGCGCCGTTGAGGATGCAGGTGAGCGCATACGAGACCAAGAAAATCGCCGCGAGTCCTAACGGAATGAGCACGATCATCGCCAATGTACGCAGGCGCTGGCCCACGCGGCGGCGACGCGTGCGGCGTTTGTCGAACGCAAGCTCCTGCGCATATGAATCTTGTTGTACGGAATAGTTCTCTGGCGCCGATCCACCCGCAGGCGAAACCGCGGGTGTAACGTTTTGCGCAGGGAGCTGGGCGGCTACCCCTTGCATTTGCATCTCCATGAGTCGTTGCTGCTGACGCAGCATGCGCTCAGCTTGTTGCTGCGGAGTCTCAAGAAACAGATCCATGCTGGCCTCCAAAATCGGAGCATTCGACGCTTACGACCAGCATCCCGCACCGCCATGACCGCGACAACGCAATCGCCGGCAATAGCCACAAAGTTTCTTTTGCTCAAAAGCTGTCGAAAAGCTCAACAACTCCCCTACCAGCACTTTCTCTGAGCTTTTTTCGCCAGCAATCTTTTGGCCTTCCACCCTTACGCCAACTGACCAAAATCTAACCAAAAGCTTGACGAAAATTGTGAAGACAGGGACCCCACACAAAAAGTGCCGCCCAATAGGGGCGGCACACAAACTTCTTATCAGCTTTTCTGTAGCGAGCACGCGACGACTCAACGCCGGAGCGCAGGGCAGGGAAACCTTTGCCTCGTGCGACCCTGCGAAGCCGTGAGCGAGAGGGAAAGGTTTCCCCGCTCTGCGCTCCGTGGTCGGTGAGGACAGACTACATGCCCGCGAGACCGCGGGCGGCGGTGGCGCACATAAACGCCAAGGCTAAAATCACGAGCGAGCCCGCAATGTCTGCCAGCACGCCCATTGCACGACGCTCAAACAGCCAGCTCTCAAAGTGCGGGGCAACGTTGCGCCAAACACGCCACAGCAAGATGCCCATACCGATGACGCCCGGGATATTGAGCAGTAGGATCTCGGAGCACAAAAGACCGATCAGGTTGCCGGCGGCAAAACCAGCGTCGCCCTCGCAGTATTTGCGATAAATCATGTACAACATGTACGCCACAAACGGCTGCAGGCACGCAGAGATAAACGTAACCACCATCGAGGGGTCCTGAGAAAAGACATCGGTGAGTTTATCGACACTCGTGGCATCTTTCGAAGCCAAGAACAAGCCAATGACCACCACGGGCACCACGCCCAAGATAACCTCGACCAGAGTAAACAACTTAGCAGTCAGATCCTCGCTAGCCGTATTGAGGTGAGGCGCCCACTCAGGATGAGCATGCGCGCCGACCTTCTTGTCCTTCTCGGCACGATCGGCCTTTTTACCCTCGGCAACCCGACGACCAGGATCCTTGCGAGTTCCCGCCGCAGCAACCCGAGCCCGAGACTTCTTACCCATAACCAACACCTCACAAGAGGAAACGAATAGCCAACGCTACCCAGTGTACCCTCTAAGCAACGTCACCGCCCCAACCGGCCCCCACAAAAACGTGCCGCCCCATAAGGGGCGGCACACAAACTTTTTTATCAGCTTTTCTGTAGCGAGCACGCGACGACCCAAAGCGGGCCGGGAGGGCCGGACTACCTTCCCTCAACGCGACCCTGCGAAGCCGTGAGCGAGGAGGGAAGGTAGTCCGGCCCTCCCGGCCCAGCTCACGCTAGCGCCAAGCGCTAGTAGTTCACCACCTGCTCCTCAAAGTACGCCTTCGGGTGGTTACACACCGGGCACACCTCAGGCGCCTCGGCACCAACGTGCAGGTGCCCGCAGTTCAGGCACTTCCACACCTTCACGCCCTCACGCTCAAACACCTCGCCCGACTCGATGCGCTCGACGAGTTTGTTGTAGCGCTCCTCGTGGGCCTTCTCGACGGCGGCGACGCCACGGAACTTCTCGGCGATCTCGGCAAAGCCCTCCTCCTCGGCGGTCTTGGCGAACTCGTCGTACATCGTGGTCCACTCGTAGTTCTCGCCCGCGGCGGCGTCACGCAGGTTGTCCAGAGTGCCCGGAACGGCGCCGTCGTGCAGATACTTAAACCACAGCTTGGCGTGCTCGGACTCGTTGCCCGCCGTCTCGGCAAAGATATTCGAGATCTGAACGTAGCCGTCCTTTTTGGCCTTGGAGGCATAGTAGCGATACTTGGTGTGTGCCTGGGACTCACCGGCAAAAGCAGTCTCGAGGTTCTTCTTGGTCTGAGAGTTCTCAAAATCCATAGGTGTACTTCCCTTCAACACGTGCCGCCCATAGGCTTTGAGCGACCTTGTTTTTAGGATGCCCTCAAGCCGCGAATTTAAACCTTACAATCCCGTTCTTCAGATTTGAGCGGGCTACACACTCAACCAGCAATCGCCCTCGGCTCGGCAAAAGCCCTCGTGCTCCAGGTCAGCTAGAATGCCCGCGATCAAGTCGCACTCGACCGGCCCGCGACCGGCTGCCGCTTCCATCTCGTTAACGCCCACCACGGCATCAGCAAGCGTAATCCCCGCCGGCTGCCCATCGCGCGCTGCCAACAACATACGCACGATATGCGCGCGCTTTTGGCGGCGCGAGCCCTCAAACTTGGACTGACGACTATAGCCCGCCGACCGCCTGGACGGATTGGGCAGTGTCTTTTTAAGATACGCGCCGTAATCCAGCAATGCGTAATACCACGCGCGCGGCGTGTCGGCATCGTCTTGAGGCGCGGCAAAGGGCGCGATCTCGTCCGCCGCCGCACCGGGGGCCGCCGGACAGGCAGCTTGGATCAGCGGCACCAGTTCGCGATCGGGAACGGCCGGCACATCGGGAAAGAAATGATGCAAAAAGACCGTGCGCACATTGGTCTCCAAATACACGCCCGGAAGATCGAATGCAAACGAACGGATGCCCTGCGCCGTTGCCGGGCCAATGCCGGGCAGAGCGACCAAGTCACGCGTCTCGCGCGGAAACTCCCCATCCCAGTCCTCTACAACGCACTGTGCAGCCCTGTGAAGCGCCAAGGCGCGGCGATTATAGCCCATCCCCTGCCACGCATCCAAGACATCGGAAGGGACAGCCTGAGCGAGCGCCTGAACAGTCGGAAAGCGATCGAGCCACGCCGGCATACGCGTCTCCACGCGCGGCACCTGCGTCTGCTGCAGCATGACCTCGGAGAGCCAGATGATATACGGGTCGCGCGTTCGGCGCCACGGAAGGTCGCGATAACGCAAGACCCCTTCCGAACGAATCATCGAACGAAAGGGGTCCTGAATCATAGCTATACTCCTTATGCGGCGCTATTCCTCCCGGCAAGCGTACGCGCAGGCAGCGTACTCGGGAAACGCATCGCGATCGGCGAACTTGGGATCGACAGCCGGAAACTGGCGATGGGCGACGATATCGCCGAGCGAAACGGAATCGAGGTAGTCGCGCATCAACGCCTGGGCTCCGGCCCACAGGGGATGATAGCAGCACGCGCCCATGCGCGCACAGTCACCATCGGGGGCGGTGCAGTCGTTCATAACCATAGGGCCCTGAACGGCCTCGACGACCTGGCGGATAGTGACGTCGTCCGGACTGACCTTGAGACGCATGCCACCGTGGACGCCACGCAGGCTCTCCACAATACCGGCCTGGACCAAACCATGCTGAATCGAACGGGCAAACGAATACGGGACATTGACCTCTTCGGCAGCGGTGCGAACAGAAAGCAAACGCTCCGGATCCTCAGCAAGCATCGCCAGCATACGAAGGGCGTAATCAGTCTTCCTCGATATGTCCATTTTTCCCCTTTCAAGGAATACGAACAGCTCGAACGAGCTCCGGGGCCGAGCTTGCGTCGAGACGCTAAATGACCGCCAGGACATCCAAATGGTAAATCGGATATCCACTGAGTGCCGCGCTTGGAGCGAAATGCATCAGATGCGGCGCACAGTGCAATTTAGTATAACCTAACCCCCTGCCTCGTAGAACAGGTGTTGCGCAACAAAGCTGTTGTTCAGACAAATATACTTATTAGATTTTACTTGCGTTCCCGAAGGCGCGGGGATTCTGGGCGAAGATGCACCAGGGCGATCGTTCTATCGAAACAAAGTGCATCAAACGCAAAAAGCCACGTCCGAAGACATGGCTTTAATTGCGTTGGCGGGAAGTACGGGGCTCGAACCCGCGACCTCCGACGTGACAGGCCGGCGCTCTAACCAAACTGAGCTAACTCCCCAGGCAGACGTTCGCGTTTGTTTCCGCTCGCGTGCGCTGCGGGGATTAGTATACACAGAAGTCTGTCCGCCGCGCAACAACTTTTTTGAAAAAATTTTTCGGGGCCATCCGGGAGGGTCTCCGGGGCTGAGGGCGGGGGTTAAGTTTGCTGCTCTACAGTCCTGCGCAAGACGGAAAGCACATTAAGTGCTTTCCTTTGCGTGCGGAACTCGCGACAAACTTAACCCCCGCCCTCAGCCCCGGAGACCCTCCCTGCCGTCACTTTGTTCAACCAGTTTTGCGGGCGTGCGCCGCTGCGCGGCTAGCCCGCGTGCTCCTCGGCGGGGTTGGTCTGATGGATCTTGTTGAACTTTGGCCTTTGGCTTAAAGAAAAACGGGAGATGCGGCTTGCATCCCCCGTTTTTGTTGCGGTTAGTCTAGGTCAATAAACTTGGTGCTTATGATCTTGCCGTCTTTTACTAGCATTCTGGCCATGGTGGGGCCTCGGGTGCCTCTGGGGTAGCTGGCGCTGCCCGGGTTGAGGACTAAGCAACGGCCCACTTGGGCTTCTTTGGTTACGTGGGTGTGGCCGTTGATGGCTACGTCTACGGATCCCACCGGAAGGTCTTCACGGTAGTGGGCTACGGCGAATTTGAGGCCTTCGTAGGTGAAGAGGGCCAGACGGTCTACATCCGGGCCGTAGTCGCGGTAGTAGTCGTTGTTGCCTAGGACCGCTCGCACGGGGGCGATGGTGCATAGATGTTCGTAATCCATCTCTGAGGTGAGGTCTCCGGCGTGGATGATCAGATCTGCGCCCTTGAGCTCGTCCAGAAGCGCAGGCGAAAGATAGCCGTGAGTGTCCGAGATGATGTCGATACGCTTGGCGCTTGCACTGTTCATGGGATCCCTTCCGCAAAAAACGATTCGGCAGATACATACAAAAAAGGCCCCACGGCTCCGCAGACGATGGGTCTACAGGGCTGCGGGGCCAGTGTGCTAGAGACTCAGGGCCTTCTTGAGCGGCACGACGCGGCGGCGCGAAACCGGCACGCGTTCGTCGACGCCCGTAATGCCCAGCTGGATGGCGCCCGAGGGCACCGTCTCGACGTCCGTAACGCACGCCAAGTTGACGATATAGCGGCGGTGAACACGGAAGAAGCCAAAATCGCAGAGCTTAGCCTCAAACTGCGCCAGCGAGGTCGTCGACAAAAAGCGATCATCGACGGTATAAATGCAAGAGTAATCGTCCTTGGCCATGATAAAGCGAATGTCGTCCACGGGAATGAGCACCTTGCGGCCGCCCTTTTCCACCGGGATACGCTCGATGGTCACCTTGCTGTCCGTAACCGGCTTGGCGCGTTGCATGACCTTCTCGATCGCGCGATCCAAGCGAGCTTCCTCGACCGGCTTCATCAGATAATCGACGGCATCCACGTCGAATGCCTCGACCGCATGGTCGCTATACGCAGTCACAAACACGATCGCCGGCGGATTTTTGAGCTTATGCAGCGCCTCGGCAAGTTGCAGGCCCGAGGCACCGGGCATCGAGATATCGAGAAACACGACATCCACGCGACTTTCCATAAGCATCTCGATGGCGGAGCGGACGCTCGACGCCTCCGTGATCGTGCCGATCTTGCCCGTTTGCTCGAGCAGGAAGCGAAGCTCCGAGCGAGCCGGCGCCTCATCATCCACAATCATCGCACGCAGCATAGGGATAAAACCTTTCGTCAACTAACTACGCCGGGCATCCGTCGCATGACGTTGAGCCCGTAGCCTTTTATTTTACTCTTGAATGTCAAAGATGCTCTCTGACAAATCAAGATGAAGGAGCACTTTGGTGCCCTTGCCCGGCGCCGATTCGACACGCGTATAGGAGTGCGGCCCATAAAAGCGATGGATGCGCTCCGAAATATTGTGCATGGCCACACCGGCGCCGCCACCCTGGGGAGAGCTGGCGTCGGGACGGGCAGAGCGTTCGTCAAACAGTCTGGCGGCGGTACCCTCATCCATGCCCACGCCATTATCGGCCACGGCAATCAAGATTGCATCCTCGCCGTCTTGGTGAACGGTCACGTCGATCCTCAGGGCGTCGTCATCGCCCATACCATGACGTACGGCGTTCTCGACAATCGGCTGGATCACGAACGCCGGCACCAGCGTATCTTCCACGTCCTCGGACACATCGAACGTCGCAAGCACGCGGTCCTCGCCAAAGCGGGCCTTCTCAAAGGTAAGGTAGCGCTTGGTCTGTGCGACCTCGCGCGAGACCGGAATAAGCGATCCCGAGTTGTCGAGCGTGGCACGATAGAACGATGAGAACTCACGAAGCAGTTCGCGGGCCCGCAGCGGGTCGGTGCGCGTAAACGATGCAATGGTGTTCAGCGTGTTGAACAGGAAGTGCGGGTTAATCTGCGCCTGCAGCGCACGCACCTCGGCGCGCGCTGTGAGCTCCTTTTGCACCTCGAGCTCGTGGATGGCGAGCTGCGTGGACAAGATCTCGGCAAAGCCCGAGGCAAGCGCGTACTGGGTACGGTCGACGGCGCGCGGGGTCTTGTAGTAGAACTTGAGCGTGCCGACGGTGCGATCGCCCACCTTGATGGGGGCGATAATGCCGGCGGGGACTTGGTTGTGCGAGCCATCCGAGCCCACGACATCCACCATACGGTTGAACGACTGCACGATGCCATGTTCGATAACGTAGCGTGTGGCAAGCGTGTGGATGGGAGAATCTGGCAGTAGTTTTTCCTCAAACTCGCCCGCGCAGGCCAACACGTTGCCCTCGTCGGTGATGGCCACCGTCATGGCGCGCGTCTCGGGCAAAATGCGCCGGCACACCAAACGCGCCGACTCCTGCGTCAGACCGCCCTTAATGTCCTCGAGCATGGCCGAGGCCACCGAGAGCGTCTCCTCGGTGTACTGGGAGCGCACCGAATCGGGATTGAGCGTCAAAAAGATAAAGATGCACAGAAAGATGCACAGCAGCGCGCAGGCAATCACCGTGGCGATCGGCTCGATACCGGTCACCAAGGCAAAAATAAAGTACACCAGCACGCAAATGGCGCAGGCAACGGCAATGATGCGAAAGATTGATATTGAACTATCGCGCTGGGCGCGGCGGTCGATCATTCGGCCCCCTCCAGGATACTGATCAGTTGTGCGTCACGCCAAAGCCCGTCCATGATCTTGGGCCAAAAGCTCTGGAAACGCAGGTAGCTTGCAGCGTTTTGGCGCGCATAGGCCTTTGCCTCGCCGATACCATGGCGCCAAATGCGCAGGTAGCCCTCATGCTCGCGGGTAAACACGCTGCGGACCATAGCGGTCTTGCGCACGCGGTCGTCGAGCTCGCGCGAAATCCACGGGCCCGGATAGGGCATGAGCGATGCCGCCGTAACGGGAATGAGCTCCTTTTGATGCGCGGCGAATGTCAACTTGGCCCGTTCGTAGTACCAACGGTATACATCCTGCATAAAGCGCGGTGAGCGCTTTTCGGACTCCGGAGGCAGATGGCGCACGGTCCACTCGTTATCGAACCACACGTCGTAGCCAAACATGCGCATGTTAAAGAGGTAATCCAAGTCCTCGCCGCGGGTGATAAACGGGTCAAAGGCCACACGCGTAAAGGCGCGGGCGTGCAGGGCCATCAGACCGCCGCACACGTAGTTGGAGCGCGAGATGCGGGTGCCCGAGAGCGCCTTTTTCATCCAACGGTTGAACTCGATGCGCTTGGTCCACCAACGATGGCAGATGCCCGCCTTGTCCGTGGGAGCCAGCGGCGAGCCGTCGCGATCGTAGAAATAGCCGCTCTTGACCAAGATCGGCAAGCCCTGACGCGTCTGCTGCCCCAACGCATAGGTCGCGCGCTTCATAAAGTCGGCGTCGATGACAGTCTCATCGTCATCCAAAAAGATAACCGCGTCATGCCCCAGCACAGCGGCACAGGCTAGCCCCATGTTGCGGATGGCACCGTAGCCTCGCAGGCTCACGCACTCGCCCGAACCCTTGGGCGCGATCTGAGCAACCCGGTCTGCAATGCGCGAGGCCTGGGTGTTGGTGACAACGGTGACCTTGAGCGTGGGATGCGCGTCGACAATCTCGCGCACGCGCAGCGACACATCGGCTGTGGCAGAAACGGGACAGACCACCAAAAGGATGATGCGCGGGATGTCACGTACCTGCTCAAGCGAGGCCAGGCAGCGGTCGAGTTCGGGATTGTCGGCGTTGAGTCGCGTCGAATGGTCATAGGTGCCAGGGGCGTTTGCGCAAGCGTCATCGCCCGCCCAATACGTTGGAATCACGACTGTGGCGTTCATGCCTTACCCTCCCTGCAACACAAAAACGGGACGCCGCCAAACACAGGCGACGCCCCGCGACCTAGCTGATTCCATCATACCCACTTGGGCAAATCATTGCTCGCAAGTCGCAATGTTTATTGCGGATAACCCCAAAAGAGTACCGTGGACAGGCACAATAGCCGCTCGCTCCTATGCGGCATGCTCTGCCGCCCGAGTCATGCGGGACAGGCGGACCAGCAGCATAAAGCCAACGATCAGCAGCACGCCAATGGAAAGGACGCCCAGCGACGGGTTGCCGGTCAGCGAGGTGACGACCGACACTAGGAAAGTGCCCATGACGCTTGCATAGCGACCGAAGATGTCAAAGAAGCCGTAGTACTCGTTGGACTTTTCCTTGGGGATAATGCGACCAAAGTAGCTACGGCTAAGCGCCTGCACGCCGCCCTGGAACAGGCCGACCATAATGGCAAGCACCCAGAATTCAAAGGCGGTCTTTAGGAAGAACGCGGCGAACAGCACAATGCCCATGTAGGCGGCGACTGCCACCAGGATCATGTTGAGCGTGCCCACGCGTCCGGCGAGCTTGCCGTAGATGATGGCGGACGGAAAGGCCACGAACTGCGTGACGAGCAGCGCCAGGACCAACTGGGTCGAATCGATGCCCAAAGCCGAGCCGTAGCTGGTAGCCATGGAAATGACCGTGTGCACACCGTCGATATAGAAGAAGAACGCAATCATGTAGACCAGCACGGTCTTGTTGTGAGCGATCTCGCGCATGGTGTGTCCGACCTCGGAGAACACACCGCCCACGATGTGGCCGATGGTGTCCTCGGGACCGCGCTCGCGACCGTACTTTTGCTTATAGGTGCGAATGAGCGGCAGGGTAAAGATGAGCCACCAGGCACCAGTGATGATAAACGACAGACGCGTTGCCAGCATGGTAGGGACGCCAAGAGCGGGGCCACCCATGATGAGCGCCAGGCAGATGACGAACGGCACGGTGGAACCGATGTAGCCCCAGGCATAGCCCGAGCTGGACACGGCGTCCATGCGCTCGTCGGTGGTAATGTCGGGCAGCATGGCGTCGTAGAACGTCATAGAAGAGTTAAGGCCGATGGTGCACAGCACGTACACGGTCAAAAATGCCATGGCGGACATTGGGATAGCCTGCGCCAAGCAAAGCACCAGGCCCGTGAGGAAGAAGCCCAAGAAGAACTTGATCTTGTTGCCGGCGTAGTCGGCAAGCGCGCCCAGAATGGGCATGAGCATGGCGATGACCAGCGAGGCAATCGTCTGCGCATTGCCCCAGGCGACCACCAGGTCGGCCGAAGAAGCGCCGGTATTGATGGCGTTAAAGTAAATGGGCACCACCGAGGTATTGAGCAGCACGAGGGCCGAATTGCCCACATCATACATAACCCAGTTACGCTCGAGCTTGGTGTATTTCATGGACAGGGACCCTTCGTATTCGCCCGATATGCAGTTAGTTCATCGTACCCCAATTGTCCAGAACCGCCGGTAAGGATTCGGCAAAGGGGCACGCACGGGCCCTATTCCTCGCGGTCGAACTCCTCATCGGCATTGAGCACGCGACCGCTGTAGTTGACGTGACTGGTCACGGCATCCATGTCACCGGTCTCGATAAAACGTGCGACCGTGCACTCGTAATCGACCAGCGCGCGATCAAAGACCTCGGGGAAACTCTCGTTCGAGACCTCGTCGGTAAAGGGATTCTTCCATGTCAGATGGCCCAGGTTACCGGTGCGCTCGGGCAGCTCCGTCGTCACGCGATGGGCAAGGCCATCGAGCAGCGAGTAGTCGTGCACCAAGCCCTCAACCAGCGAGATCGCGCGCGTCTTTGCGGAGCCGGCCGGCTCAATCGCGCGGTAAAGTCGCTGCATATTGGCAACGGCAGCACCGTACTCCCCCGCCGGAATGTCAATGCCGTACACGCGTCCGGCAACATAGCTCATCAGCACGCCGGCCACGCGATTGATGCGATCGGTGGTGACGATCTCGCCCGCCGGCGGGTAATCGTCGACCGTAGCGCCGGCGCGTTTAAGCTGCAGCATCAGTACATCCAGGTCGCTCTCGATCACGGCATGAACCTGACTGCTCGAATCCTCAAGCTCTGAATCGGACTCCACGATGCCAAACTGCTGCTCATAGACAAAAGGATGGGCGTTGCGGTCGAGCACGTAATGAGACAGCAGGCCCAGCGCAAAGGCGCGACCCAAGCTGGCGTCGCGCGGCAGCAGATGCGACACGCCGTCGCGCAGGCACGCGAACTGGCGAGACATGCGCGACCGATGCATGACCTGCGCCAGCAGCGTGCAGTCGGAAACACGCGGTGTCAGAATGTGAAAGAAAAACGGGTCGGGGCCTTGGTTGCCCAAGATAAAGGCAATGCGCTCTTCATCGGACGCGATGACGCCCTGCGGAAGACGGTCGATGCTTTCCTCGCCAAACAGATGATGGGTGATAAGCGCGGGCATAATGATCCTTTCGATTTCATTCGATGCCACCCATTATGCCCACCGCGCGCCCATGCCAAACCTGCGATGGTAAACGACGGCACGCAGACCGTCTACGCAAGCCCCAAGTGTGCTTTAACCTCGGCAGCGCGACGGCGGGACACGGGCACCGTCGAGGTTACGCGATCGAGCCTGAGCTCCATAAGACCCGTGGAACCGATCTCGACATTGTGCACGTCCTCCAAATTGACCAGATAGCTGCGGTGGACACGGATAAAGCCCTCGGGGGCCAGGCGCCGCTCGAGCGAGGAAATCGACTCATTGATCAGGTATGTTCCCTCGGCGCAGACGGCGTTGCAAAAATCGGCGCGCGCCTCAAAGTAGCAGACGTCTGCGGCGGGAATGAACACCTTTTTGCCCCCGCGGTCCACCGTCAGACGCAAAGGCTGGCGCGGAGCGTGGATAACACGACGGGCACCCAAGGCTGTCTCGATCTTGTCGAGTGCCTTTGACAGGCGTGCGTCCTCGACCGGCTTGACGACATAGTCGACCGCATCGAGGTTATACGCATCGGCGGCAAACTCGGCAAACGCCGTCACAAACACCACGACCGGCGGCGTCTTTAGGTTCTGCAGCGTCTCGGCAAGCTCAATTCCCGAGCGACCGGGCATGGTAATGTCTAAAAACAGCACGTCGGGCTTGTTCGACAGAATCGACTCCACGGCTTCGGTGACATTGCCCGCCTCGGCAATCTGGCCCACACGCGTATCCTTTTCCAACAGGTAGCGTAGCTCAGCCCTAATGGGAGGTTCGTCATCAACCACCAAGATGTTCCAGCCTTCGGACATATGTGCTTCCCCTCTTTTTCTCTCAATCCAACCGCGTGCTACGCCGTCAACGGCGCGGGCTCATGCGGCTCGCCGTTCAGCTCGACGATGACCTGCGTTCCCACGCCCTCCTGGGACTTCACGCGCATGCCGGAATCTTCTCCGTAAAAGAAATGGATGCGCTGAAGCACGTTGAAGAGCGCCAGGCCGCAACCTCGCTTGACGGAGCCGTCGGCGGTAATGCTCTCGGGCTCCTCTCGGCGATGTTGCTCAAACAGATGCGCGCAGACCTCTTCGCTCATACCGATGCCATCGTCCTCGACGATGATCTCCAAACCGTCATCGGTCTCGAAAGCCCTAACATGAATAGAAAGCGGCTCGGTCTCGCGCTGCGCGTGCTTGATGCAGTTTTCGAGCAACGGCTGCAAGATAAACGGCGGCACCATGCAATCGCGCACCTCAAAGTCGATATCGACCGAGACGCGCAGACGGCCGTCGCCATAACGAGCCTGCATAAGATTGATATAGCGAGTGCCCTGTTCCACCTCGTGCTCGAGCGTTGTGAGGGTATCGGAATCAGAAAGCGTCTGACGGTAGTAATTGGAAAAGTCGATCAGCAGCGACCTGGCCTTGTCCGGCTCAGTACGTACGAGTGACACGATGGTGCTGATGGTGTTAAACAGAAAATGAGGATCGACCTGCGATTGCAAGGCGCGCAGCTCCACGCGGGCCGTAAGCTCGTCCTGGCGCTCGAGCTCAAAGCTCGCAAGCTGCGTGGAAATGAGGTCGGCAAAGCCCGAGGCAAGCGCCGTCTGGCGCATATCGATGCTGCTCAGACGGGGATAATACAGCTCGAGCGTGCCCACGCAATGCCCGCGCACGGTAAGCGGTGCGACAATACCGGCGCGCAGGCGCGGAAAGTAGCCACCCGTCTCGGTCGAGGCATCGCGCGAGAACACGCTTTGCTCACCGCTGTTGATCACGTTGAGCGTAGTCCGCAGTACCACCGGGGTGCCCGCGGGGCATTTTGCCGAGTCCTCGCCCCAGCTTGCCAACACCTGCTTGCCGTCGGTAAAGCAGATGGCAGAGGCGATAGTTTCGGACAGGATGATCTTAGAGGCGCCCAGGGCAGCTTCGGGCGTAAGGCCGCGCGACGTGTAGGCGAATATTTTTGAAGCGATGGCGAGCGTGCGGTCGGTTGCGCTCGATGTGAGGTCGTCGGGAACGACAAAGACGTACGAGAAGAAGAAGCACAGCATGACCAAGCCGGCAATGACGACAACGGCCGGAACGGGATTGGGATTATCGGTTAGATCCCAGATGAGCAGCAGGATAAGCAGCGGAACGACAATACCGAGCAAGATGGCTTGAACCACATGCTGAGCGGTACGAAAGACCTTGGTAGAGTTGTAGCTCTTGCCCAGAATCAGCCTATTGAGATCCACCGTCATCTCCTTCTTACCGACGCACCCCATAGCAATGGAGAGGGCCGCAAGCGACCCTCTCCATTGCATTATGCAATCAAATACTGTGTTTTACATCAAGCCATCGATGAACGGTAGCTTAGGCGCTGTACTTGTTTGCCTCGCCGAAGGTGCCGCCCTCGACAATCCAGCCGTCCTTCATGATGACGTCCATGTTGTCGGTGTTGAGCACGTGGATGTCGGCGGCGACGTCACCGTTGACGACCAGCAGGTCGGCGCACTTGCCGGCCTCGATGGACCCGGTCTCGTCCTCGATGTGGCACATCTTGGCACCGTTAAGGGTGGCGCAGGTGATGGTCTCGACCGGGGTGAAGCCGATCTTGTCGACGAACTCGTACATCTCCTCGATGGAGCAGGTGCCGTACGGGGTGACGAAGGAGAAGGAGTCGGAGCCGATCGTCATGACGACGCCGCGCTTCTTGGCCTCGCGCAGGCAGTCGTAGTTGCGCTGCAGCTCCTTCTCGACCAGGGTGCCCTCGTACTTGTCGTGCAGCTCGGGGACGTAGACGGGCGGATAGGTGGCGTACCAGGTGGGCAGGAAAGCGATCGTCGGGGTGAAGAAGGTGCCCTGCTCGGCCATGAGGTCCATGGTGCGCTCATCGATATCGAAGCCGTGAATCAGCTGCTCGCAGCCAAAGCGAACGGAATCGTAGGCAGCGGCGTGGTTGTTGTAGCAGTGGCTCCACACGGGGATGCCGACCATCTTTGCCTCTTCGACCACGGCCTGGATCTCCTCGGAGCAGTAGTGCTGGTCGCGGCCGGAGTCCCAGCGCCAGATGCCGCCACCGGTAGCCCAGATCTTGATGGCATCGGGGTTCTCACGCAGGCGACGGCGGACGGCCTTGCGCAGATCCCAAGGACCGTCGACCTGATCGCCCCAGGGGTGCGATTCCTTGTTGAGCTCCTGGCTGCAGTGGTGGGAGTCGCCGTGGCCGGCAACGCGGCAGAAGCCAAGGCCGGTGGCCAGAACGCGCGGGCCCTTGAAGACGCCCTTGTCGATGCAGTCACGGATCTGGATACCAAAGCGGCCGATCTCGCAGACGGTGGTGAGGCCGTGGGTGAGGCAGTCGTAGGCCTGCTTGACGGCGACGGCCTGCTTCTCGAGGAGCGGCTGCATGACCCAGTCGGTGTCATCGTCGGTCAAGTTGCCCGAGAAGTGCAGGTGGGTGTCGATCAGGCCGGGAAGGACGGTCTTGCCGGCGGCGTCGATGACCTCAACGCCCTCAGGAAGGTCCTGCATAACACCGGCGTACTCGATCTTGCCGTTGTCGTCGACGAGAACGAGGGAGTTCTCGACCGGCTCGGCACCGGTACCGTCGATGAGCTTACCGCCAACGATTGCATACTTAGTGGACATGGTTCCTCCTTATGGATCCATATAGTGGGCGAGGCCGTGTTGGGTTAAGGCCTCACAAAGCTACCCAAGTGGCGCCGGGCTCGGTGCGCGGGAGAGAGGGCACCGCGCACCCAATCCGCCCCGGCTAGGCGTTACTTTTTGCGGGAATTGGTGAAAGCCATGAGGGCCAGGCCAATAGCCAACCAGCCGATCACGATGCTCCACTCCACCATGTTGAGGGAGGCGGGAGAGAACGGAATCACGAGCAGGCCGATGATGATGGCGCAGGCAGCGATGGCGAGGCAGATGCCAAACTTGCCGCCGGGCACCTCGTAGGGACGAGGCAGGTCGGGCTCGGTGAAGCGCATACGCAGGCAAGCGAGGGCGACCATGCCGCAGGAGAAGATGAAGGCGAGAGCCGACACGTTGGTCAGAGGGATGAGCATGTTCTTGCCCAGGAACGGACCGACGACGGTGATGACGCCCAGAACGACGCAGGCGAGCTTGGGAGCGCCGGACTTGGGGTCGACCTCGGCGAACTGCTCGGGCAGCTGGCCCTTGCGGCCCATGGCGAGCATGATGCGGCTCGTGGCGCCGTAGAAGGAGTTCATCGGACCCATGGGTCCAAGCGTGGCGATGACGAGCATGGCCAGGTACAGAAGCATGTTGATGCCCTTGAGGCAGGCAAGCGCGGGAACCGGGCTCTTAACAAACTCATGCCAGTCGAGGATGGTGCCGAACGAGTAGATGCAGACCATGTAGAAGCCGCCAGCGGCCAGCAGGGCCAGGGAGATGATCTTGCCGAACTTGTTCCAGTTGAGGCCCTCGGCTGCTTCCTCAGCCTGCTGAGGAATGGTGTCGAAACCGGCGTAGAAGAACGGAGTCAGAACCAGGACCGACACGATGCCGGCGAACAGGCTGGTGCTCTCGGTAGCGGCCTTGCCGCCGCCAGCGCCGGCGACCTGGGAGAACACGGGCATGGCGTTGTCCGGCGAGCCGGTGAACAGCGAGACGCCCATGGCGAGCAGCATGCCGCAGAGCAGGGCCTTGGTCAGGAAGGCCTGGAGCTTGGCGGCCGAGCTGGCACCGCGGAAGTTGAGGAAGATGACGTAGACTGCAAAGCCGAGCGCGATCAGCGTCGGGAACAGGTAAACGTCGGCCCCCAGGATGGTGTAGAGCTTGACGGCGCGCAGCCACTCAAGACCGGGCAGGCTACCGAACATCTCGGACACGAGGGTCGAAATGGCGATGGCCTCCCACGGGCACAGGATGCCGTTGCCCAGGGCCAAAAGCCATCCGGTGATGTAGCTCAGCGTACGGCCAAAGCTACGATCGACATACTCGACAATGCCGCCCGAGATGGGGATAGCAGCCGTGAGCTCACCGAAAACAGCTCCGACGGGCACGAGGAAGATTGCACCCAAGAGGAATGCGATCATAGCGGGAACGGGACCGCCGCCCACGACCATCCAGTCGCCGACCTGCAGAACCCAACCGGTACCGATGATGGCACCGAAACCGATGGTGAAGAAGTTCCAGAGCGAAAGCGTTTTCTTCATGCCGCCGTTATCCTCGACTGCAACTTCTGCGTTCTTGTCCGCCATTGTTCCCCTCCTTTCCTGTTTGACGCCCTTGGCGTCACCCCTTGCGCGGTCCGTTTTGCCGCGCGCTTTTATTCCATGGCTTTAAGATACGGCCTTGGCGCAGCAGCGCCGCTCGCAGCTCGACCGAAGGCAGAACTGCAAAACGAGCGGCACCGTTTTTGGGACGAACGGCGGGAGACGTCATTCGTCTTGGACGCTTTCATCTTGTCTGCTTTTGAATACCTGTTGCCGTGGCGCTTGGCGCGCGGCGCGGCAACGTTCATACCATTTGTCAGGCTTTTGGCGCACATGCCCATGTGTCGTGCATCTTTTTATGTAGGATAGACAAGTTACACATGAGGCAAGGTGATTCGAATGGCATACGGATACAATGACGGCGACCAACGGCCACAAAGCGTGCGCCTTGCCGGCCGCACCACGCCAACGCCCAGAAGCACCTCCGACAACGACAGCCCGCAGCGCCCCCAAGAGCAGCCCGGGGCTTCTTCGCGACAACAAAGCCGTACCGTGCAGCAGTCAGACCGCGTGAGTACGAGCACACGCCAACGCCAGACCGACACATCGCAGCCACGCCGCTACGATCGCCGTAAGACCGACTACTACGTCAAGCGCTCCTTTTCGCGACCTCAACGCGATCGCGGCAATTCCGCCCCTCACCCCGCGTCACATACCACAAGCCACGCGCTTCCGGCCCGCCGCCTACGCCTTGCGCTCTGCTCCATCGCCGCCTGCCTCGTCTTTGTGTTTTTGGGATCCTGTATCTCCCACGGATCAGCCGGTCTTGAGCCCACTGCCGAGGACAAGCTGCTTAAAGCTCCCGTCGCGCCCGGTTACTCCTTTGCGTTCTCGACCCCACGCTCGCAATGGCAGGCCGGCACCATGCCCCACATCTACCAAATTGACCCCGCATGGTCGGAGCTGCCCTATGCCGGTGGCACTATTCGAGAAAACGCTTGCGGTCCCACTTGCCTCACCATGGTCTATATCTTTAAGACCGGCCACACCGATAAGACGCCGGTCGATGTATGCGCACTGGCCGAAGCCGGCAACTACGCCCCCACTGGTGCCACCGAGTGGTCGTTTATGACAGGCGGTGCGTGGCAGCTAGGGCTCAACGGAACACAGCTCTATAACGATCGCGAATCGATTACCCAAGCACTTCGCTCGGGTGCGCCCGTCATCGCCGCAGTGCGCCCCGGTACGTTTACCAACGTAGGCCACTACATCGTGCTCTACGGCATCGACAACGCCAACCAGATTGGCGTCTACGACCCCAACTCGGCCAACCGCAGCGCCCGCCGCTGGGGCGTCGTAGAGGTCCTCAACGAAGTCGAAGCCATGTGGGCCTACTACTAGTCATTGAGGACAGACTTAAATGAGTGGTCATTGGGGACGCTCTTGTTTGACTAGTCATTTAAGAACGTCCCCAATGACTAGGTGAATAGCAAAAGCCCCGCAGTCGGAGCGGACTGCGGGGCTCATGAAGAGAGGCTAGTTTGTGGGCGCTTTGCCTGGCGCCCGCGAGAGAGGCAACAGAGTAGAGACTACTCGTGGATGCGGGTACCGGAGAGGCCGGCCATGGTCTCGGCGGCCTTGTCCAGAGCGCCGATGATGCAGGTGCGGCCCTTGCGGGAACGGGCGAACTTGATGGCGGCGCGGACCTTGGGCTCCATGGAACCCTTGCCGAACTGGCCCTCGTCGGCCAGGCGCTCGGCCTCGTCGGCGGTGAGGTCCTCGAGCTCCTCCTGGTTGGGCTTGCCGAAGTTGATGGCGACATGCTCGACGGCGGTCAGCAGGAACAGGACGTCGGCGTCGCAGTCCTCGGCCAGCAGCTCGCCGCCCAGGTCCTTGTCGATGACGGCGGGAACGCCCTTGTAGCAGCCCTTGTTCTCGTAGTCGCGGACGACGGGGATGCCGCCGCCACCGCAGGCGATGACGATGAACTCGTTGTCGAGCAGGTTGAGGATGGAGTCGGCCTCGACGATCTTCTTGGGATCGGGGGAGGCGACGACGCGACGCCAGCCGCGGCCGGAATCCTCGACGAAGACCTTGGAGGGATCCTCGGCCATGAACTCCTTGGCCTGCTCCTCGGTGTAGAAGGGTCCGATCGGCTTGGTCGGGTTCTTGAACGCGGGATCATCCGGATCGCACTCGATCTGGGTGACGACGGTGGCGGCGTGCCAACGCTTATAGCGCTTGTGCATCTCGCGGCCGATACCCTGCTGCAGGTGATAACCGATGTAGCCCTGGGACATGGCGCCGCACTCGGGCAGCGGCATCTCGGGGGTGCCGATGGCGTCGTGGGCGGCGGCGAAGGCGTTCTGGATCATGCCGACCTGCGGGCCGTTGCCGTGGGTGATGATGATCTCGTTGCCCTGCTCGATGAGACCGAGGAGAGCGTGGGCGGTGTTGCTCACGGCCTCGATCTGCTCGACGGGGTTGTTGCCGAGGGCGTTGCCGCCAAGGGCGACGACAATACGATCGGGCTTACCGTAGGGTTTGGACATGCGTGCCTCCTTATCGAAGAGTAGCGTACATCACGGCTTTAATGGTATGCATACGGTTCTCTGCCTCTTGGAAGACGCGAGACTTATCGGACTCGAAGACCTCGTCGGTGACCTCCATCTCGGTTACGCCGAACTTCTCCGCGATTTCCGCTCCGATGGTGGTCTTGGTATCGTGGAAGCTCGGGAGACAATGCATGAAGATAGCGTTGGGGTTTGCCTTCGCCATGACCTCCGAGGTTACGCGGTACGGGGAGAGCAGCTTGATACGGCTCTTCCAGAGCTCCTCAGCCTGGCCCATGCCAACCCAGACATCGGTGTAAATAACATCGGCATCCTTTACGCCTTCATCGATGTTGTCAGTAAGCTGAATGGTGCAGCCGTTTTCCTCGGCGATCTTCTGGCAAGTCTCAAGCAGCTCGGGATCAAAGTGGGTAGCGCCCTCAACATCGCCCTTCGGCCCACAAGAGCAGAAGTTGATGCCGAGCTTAGCGCAGATCACCATGAGGGAATCGCTTACATTGCCCTGCTCCTTGCCGAGATAGGTCAGCTTGAGGCCACGCGTGTCACCGAATTCCTCGCGCATCGTAAGGATATCCGCCAAAGCCTGGGTCGGGTGATACTCATTGGTGAGACCATTCCACACAGGAACGCCGGCTTTATCGGCAAGCTCCTCAACAATGGACTGGTCAGAACCACGATACTCGATACCGTCGTACATGCGACCAAGCACGCGGGCGGTATCCTCAATGGACTCCTTTTTGCCCATCTGTGACGAACCGGGATCAAGGTAGGTTACACCTAAGCCAAGATCCATGCCACCCACCTCAAAAGCGCAGCGCGTACGCGTCGAAGTCTTTTCAAACAGCAGAACGATGTTCTTGCCCTCAAGATAACGATGGGGGGCACCCATGCGCTTGAGATTCTTAAAGTCCCTCGAAAGCTCGAGCATGTACTCGATCTCCTCGGTAGTAAAGTCAAGCAGGGTCAGAAAACTACGACCAGAAAGATTCAGTGCCATGGTGGGTTCCTTTCACTATTAACCTAATTGATGAGTGCGCGGCGCGCCAAGAACGCGCACCCGCGCATCTCGGACCAGAACGGAATTAAATCTCTTCGCGCCAGAACGGCATGGTCATGCAGCGCGGGCCACCACGACCACGAGACAGCTCTTCGGAAGGAGCAACCAGCAGCTCAACGCCCGCCTTATAAAGCGCATCATTGGTAACAACGTTGCGCTCATAGACGCACACCTTACCCGGCGCAACAGCAAGCGTGTTGGAACCATCGTTCCACTGCTCACGGGATGCCTCGATCGGATCGCCGGCACCGCATTCGATCATCGTGATATGGTCGATACCGGTTGCCATTTCAAGAATCTGCTGAATCGTTCCCTCGATCTCCTCGATAAAGACCTCGCCATCCGAATCACCCTTGGTGAGTCGATAGGCACGAAGCGTCTCGTAGATACCGGGGTAGACGGTAAACTTATCGTAATCAACCTGAGTACAAACCGTATCAAGATGCATATAGGCATAGCCGTGGGGGATCTTGATGGCAAATACCTGCTCGATCTCGGACTCTCCCGTGCCCCAGAACAGATTCTTGGCAAGCTGGTCGATGGCTGCGGTCTGGGTACGCTCGGAAATACCGATTGCAAGCGTGGTGGCGTTAATGTTCAGAACGTCGCCGCCTTCGATATGCCAATCGCTATTGTGGTCGTACCAAAGCGGAGCCCCAGCATAATCAGGATGGTGGCGCATGATCGTCTCATAGAATACGACCTCACGGTTGCGCTGATGCCAGTACATGCGGTTCATCATCGCGCCCTTGCCGACCACAGCGATCGGATCACGCGAGAAGTAGGAGGCGGGCATCGGGAACAAGACCATTTCGTCGGGCTTCAGCTCGTCGCTATCCATGCTCGCAAGGGAACCGCTCACATGCGGAATCTCGAGATCGCGTACGTAGAGGCCGCCCATAGCGGTAAGGACAAACTCTTTGTTGTCCTTGATGGAGTCGAGCTTCTCCACGACTGCCTGACGAAGTGCCAGATTCTCGATCTTGGCCTCGGGAACGAACTTGCTCATAAACTCGGCACGAGAACCCTCAACCTGATCGAAAGTCTCGGCAAGCAAGTCCTCCATATAAACGACCTCGGCGCCAGCACCGCGAAGAAGATTAGTAAACTCGTCATGCTCTCGCTGAGCATACTCGAGATAAAACGCGTCATGAATCCAGGCGCGCTCAAAATCCTCCGCCTTCATGTTTACCAGGTCCAAGCCCGGTCGGTGCACGCATACCTTCTTGAGGGCACCAATTTCGCTATGAACGTTCAGACCTTTGCTCATCATCGTTCCTTTCTGGATTAGAGCTCAATTGTTATTGCAATGGCTTACAAAGTTGTCGTTTCGCTTGCTAGACAATCGGAAGCAGACCGGATACCGCGGTAAATACGAGACAGACCGCACTGACCACAAGGAAGAACTTCCAGGAAACTCGCCACCACTGGCCAAGAGAGATCTTGCAAACACCAAGACCGGCGACAAGCATTGCGCTGGTGGGGGAAATCAGCGACATCGCTGCAGATCCCATCGAAAGGCCAGTAACCGCAGCTTCTGGATTTAGCCCCATGAGCTCAACCAGAGGCCCAAAGATGGGGATGGTGAGCGCCGCGATGCCCGAAGAGCTGGGAACCAGAATCGAAAGCAAGTTGTCAACGACATACAAAATGCTGGTAAAGAGAACAGGGGGGATTCCGGCAAGGCCAGTCGCAAGAGCGTTTAGGACCGTATCGATAATCAAGCCATCGTTGGCGATAACCAAAATGCCTCGAGCAAGACCGACCACGACCGCAGAGAAAACAAAGTCGCCCAAACCCTTAACGAACTCTGTAGCAATCTCCTTCTCGCTCATGCCCGATACGATGCCAGACAGAAGCGCCATAGCCATAAAGACTGCAGAGATCTCGTTCATATACCAGCCCTGGGTGACAAGACCCCAGACAATGGCGACGATTCCAAGCACGAATACGATGATTACGGCCTTCTGGCGCCCGGTGAAATCGGCTTCGAGCAGCTCGTCATTTGATGCATGCTCTTTGCGCTTCTCGATATCATCAGCGTAAGCAATCGAGGACTCGGGGTTCTTCTTCACCCTTCGAGCGTACAACACGACCCAGGCAATAGCGATGGCGGTCAGCACAACAAGGGCAACAACGCGAAGCCAGAGCTGGGGATTACCCTGGATATTCAGAATTCCCTGAGCAATCAAAACATTGAAGGGGTTGACCGTCGATGCGATATAGCCGATACGGGCGCCAACGAACACGATCATAAAAGCCGTAATGGAGTCATATCCCATAGCCATAACAATCGGCAGCAAGATGGCAAAAAATGGAAGGGTCTCCTCCGCCATGCCGAACGTGCTACCGCCCAGCGCAAAAACCGCCATCAAAATCGGAATAATCAGGATGTCTTTACTCTTGAACTTCTTAACGATGCGCGCCACGCCGCTGGTGATAGCTCCAGTGGCAGTAATGACCTGAAAGGATCCGCCGACAATCAGAATAAAGGCCACGACCTCAACTGCCTGCTGAATTCCCACCGCAGGAGCCTCGAGCACGTCGAACAGGCCTTGTTTCAGGTCAACCTCAGCGCCGTCTTCGTCCGCATAAACCTTTTCAACGGACTCATATGTTCCAGCAACAGTGACCTCGCGTCCGTTGAGCTCCTGCCTCTCAAACGAGCCGGAGGGAACGATCCACGTAAGAGCTGCGGTCAACACCATGAGAATGAAGATAATGGTGTAGACGTGCGGAATTCGTAGCCCACGTTTCTTTTGCACTTCGGCCATTATGCCTCCTTTAGTTTGCAGGTTTTCGATACGAGCTTTTCGCCGGCAACCTTATTATTCGGTTTTCACGCCAGTTGACATTAGATATTTATGCGAATGGATAGTATTAGAAGGCAGACGGATTTTTATTGATATATAAGCTCAACTATGGAACTAAATTGATATTTTTTATCAATTGGTGACTTTCAATCAAGAGCTTAAGCCGTCCACCGATACCCACAACATACTCACTTAAACTTCTCCCAGCAGAACGATAATTGACATCAGTCATCATCCGAATTAAAGCGAGCGTTCTAATGCCAATTCATATCACCAGCGAAATCGGTAAGATTAAACAGGCCCTTTTATATCGACCCGGTATCGAAACCCAAAACTATCCCGAAGGCCGCTTTGGCCAAGTTTTTAGCCTAAGACCATCGAGCAGCCTATTTGACTTGGATAGAGCCCTAGCTGAGTGTGATGCCTATACCTCAGTGCTCGAGCATGAAGGCGTAGAGGTTCTGTATCTCGACCAACTTCTTACAGAAGCGCTTGACTCATGCCCCGAAGCTCGAGCATCTTTTGTCGATTCCTTTGTCGATGAATGCGGCGCGATTGGCGCCGAGTTGCAGCAAGCAGTCCGCGAGCATCTTGAACACACCCAATCGGCGCAGGAGCTCGTCTCGGCATCGATTGGCGGCATCCGCCACGGGCAAGTTACATACTGCTTCGACGGCGGGGACAGACTCGCCGAATTAACCGGCGAGGCCTATGCCCCTGACGAGCTGCTCGTAAGCCCATTAAACACCATGTGGTTCGTGCGCGACCCGGTAAGCACCATCGGCTCCGGCATCTCCTTCAACCACATGTATTGGCCCGAGCGCAATCGCGAAGTAGCGCTCTACCAAACGATTTTTAAATACCATCCCAATTTCAAAGACACGCCCTCGTTTTATCGTCACGATTCGACCTTCCATATTGAAGGGGGCGATATCATCAATCTTGATGCTCATAATGTCGCAGTCGGCATCTCTCAGAGAACCGAATCTGCAGCCATCGATATGCTCGCTCGTGCCCTCCTGTGGAACCCCGACTCGAGCATCGACGCCGTATGGGCAATTGAAGTACCCGAACGGAACCTGTGCATCCATCTTGATACGTACCTAAGCCGTGTCGACTACGATACTTTTGTAGTCGACCCCCAGCTACTCGCAGAATCTCGCTCTTATCAGATTACGCGAAATCGAGTGGAGAATCTCTGCCAGATTCACGCCGTCGAAAAAGGAGTCAAGGAGGCACTGGCCGTCGCGCTCGGCATACCCGAGCTTCGTTTTATTCCCTGCGGTGGATCAAATCCCAATTTGACGGAAAAAGAGTGCACAAATAACGCGGCCAGCGTGCTGTGCCTCCGACCGGGCAAAGTCTGTGTCTATGAAGAGAATCAAGCGACGAACGCTGCTCTTGAACAGGCCGGAATCGATCTTGTTCCCATTTCCATACACGAGCTGACAAACGGCTTTGGCGGGCCCAACTGTTTGTGCTTGCCACTTAGGCGTGATGAATAACATGGCCCAAGGGGATAACATTAAATGCCTTAGAACCCGCGAAGGCTTGACGCAGCAGCAATTTGCCGACATTCTCGGCGTTACCAAAGAAACGGTATGTCGTTGGGAACGTGGACACACCGCCGTCAAGGTGTCGACTCTCGATAAGCTGACCGAGCTTTTTGATGTAACGTTTGATGAGCTCGCCGCAAGTAATAGCGGCCTTGCCTCTGCCGGCTTAAGCTCGCGGCCTGAGAAAAGCCCGAACGTGGCCCAAAACGAAGAATGCGAAATCTATAAAATCGTACGCCGCAACGGTGGCTTTAGCCTTAAGAAAAGTGGGCGTACCTTCGTTCCAGGACCCGTACTTGAAAGGCACCCGGGAGGCTTTCTAGTTCAGATGAACGGCAGCGGCATGTCACGCTGCTATCCGCAAAGCAGCGTTCTGCTGGTCGATCCTGTTGCTAAACCGTGGAACGGATGCACCGTCGTTGCCATGGTAGACGCATCAGCCATAGTTATTCGGCGATATGAAATCCGAGGGAACACGATCGCACTGTCAACGTATTCCTATTTGACAGAAGAACCCGACTTCACTCTGGACAGGCGTCGCCTTCGTATCTTAGGTGTCGTCGTTTGGTTTCAGGCAACTCACGATCTAACGTACTAGCCTCTTAGTCGTAAATCCCCAGGTGCCGTGCTTGCCCACGGCAAGAGCGTCCCCTTTGGCTAGTCATTTAAGAACGTCCCCAATGACTAGGTAGATACAAAAGCCCCGCAGCCGGAGCGGACTGCGGGGCTCATGAAGAGAGGCTAGTTTGCGGGCGCCTTGCCTGGCGCCCGCGAGAGAGGCAACAGAGTAGAGACTACTCGTGGATGCGGGTACCGGAGAGGCCGGCCATGGTCTCGGCGGCCTTGTCCAGAGCGCCGATGATGCAGGTGCGGCCCTTGCGGGAACGGGCGAACTTGATGGCGGCGCGGACCTTGGGCTCCATGGAACCCTTGCCGAACTGGCCCTCGTCGGCCAGGCGCTCGGCCTCGTCGGCGGTGAGGTCCTCGAGCTCCTCCTGGTTGGGCTTGCCGAAGTTGATGGCGACATGCTCGACGGCGGTCAGCAGGAACAGGACGTCGGCGTCGCAGTCCTCGGCCAGCAGCTCGCCGCCCAGGTCCTTGTCGATGACGGCGGGAACGCCCTTGTAGCAGCCCTTGTTCTCGTAGTCGCGGACGACGGGGATGCCGCCGCCACCGCAGGCGATGACGATGAACTCGTTGTCGAGCAGGTTGAGGATGGAGTCGGCCTCGACGATCTTCTTGGGATCGGGGGAGGCGACGACGCGACGCCAGCCGCGGCCGGAATCCTCGACGAAGACCTTGGAGGGATCCTCGGCCATGAACTCCTTGGCCTGCTCCTCGGTGTAGAAGGGTCCGATCGGCTTGGTCGGGTTCTTGAACGCGGGATCATCCGGATCGCACTCGATCTGGGTGACGACGGTGGCGGCGTGCCAACGCTTATAGCGCTTGTGCATCTCGCGGCCGATACCCTGCTGCAGGTGATAACCGATGTAGCCCTGGGACATGGCGCCGCACTCGGGCAGCGGCATCTCGGGGGTGCCGATGGCGTCGTGGGCGGCGGCGAAGGCGTTCTGGATCATGCCGACCTGCGGGCCGTTGCCGTGGGTGATGATGATCTCGTTGCCCTGCTCGATGAGACCGAGGAGAGCGTGGGCGGTGTTGCTCACGGCCTCGATCTGCTCGACGGGGTTGTTGCCGAGGGCGTTGCCGCCAAGGGCGACGACGATACGATCGGGCTTGCCAAGAGGCTTAGACATTGCTGGAATCCCTTCTGTAAAAGGCCTACAACCCATTAATAACCCGCGTCCGTGCGATACGCGAGTTTATTAAGGTTTATATTCTCTTTATCGCTCATTTTATTCATTTTGAAAATAGCGGAACGGTGAACGGTCGTTTTTGTCCGCTCAGCGTACAGAACTCCAGCTCAGACATATCTACGTAATTTACGTGCGACTTTATTTAAATGAAGCGAGGATTATGTCGGATTATGCAAACTACATCTCTGCTAAACACAAAACGGACAGCGCAATATCTTACTCGCGCTATGCGAGATTCTATGCACTTATAAGTCAAGTATGCACCACTGCAAAAACAAGGGGCTTTTCATCCAGCAAAAGGAATAAAGAAGCGCTCCGAAAAGGCGGCAACAGCCAAGTCCCCCATCCATCCCCATAGTGGCGCGAGGCTTCGCGGCAAAGCCGCGAAGCAGCGACCGGGACAAAAGGCCCCCACAACCACGTCCTTCATCCGCCCCCACAATCCGAGGACGTAGTCGTAGCAGGATCTGAGGACTGACCTTCGCGGACACTCCGCAGGACGAAAGAACCCCCGCCGCACGTAGTGCGCAGCGGGGGTTCTTTCATGTCCGAGGACGTCCGCGAAGGTCAGTCCTCAGATCCTGCGGTGAGAGACCTAGGCCTCGTTGTACACCGTCTTGAGCTTCAGCAGGTGCTGATAGCGGTCCATAGCGGCCTGCTCATTCTCCTTGAAGAGCTCCTCGGCGCGCTCGGGGAAGGAACGCGTCAGCGAAGCGTAACGGGCCTCGTTCATCAGGAACTCCTGATAACCGCCCGCGGGCTCCTTGGAATCGAGCGAGAACTTCTTGCCGGCAGCAGCCTCGGGGTTGAAGCGGAAGAGGTTCCAGTAACCGCACTCGACAGCCTTCTTCATCTCGGCCTGGCAGTTCTGCATGCCACCCTTCTTGATGGAGTGCATCTCGCAGGGGCTGTAGCCGATGATGAGGGACGGGCCGTCGTAGGCCTCGGCCTCGTGAATGGCCTTGAGGGTCTGAGCCGGGTTGGCGCCCATGGCGACCTGCGCCACGTAAACGTAGCCGTAGCTCATGGCAATCTCGGCCAGAGACTTCTTCTTGGTCACCTTACCGGCAGCGGCGAACTGAGCGACCTGGCCCAGGTTCGAAGCCTTGGAGGCCTGACCGCCAGTGTTGGAGTAGACCTCGGTGTCGAAGACGAAGACGTTGACGTTGTGGCCGGAAGCCAGGACGTGGTCCAGGCCACCGAAGCCGATGTCGTAGGCCCAGCCGTCGCCGCCGAAGATCCAGAAGGACTTCTTGGTGAGGTAAGCCTTGTCGGCGAGGATCGCCTTGGAAGCATCGCAGCCGCACTTCTCGAGCTCGGCAACGTAGGCAGCGGCAGCGGTCTTGGAGGCCTCGGCGTCGTTGACGGAGTCGATCCAAGCCTGGCCGGCGGCCTTGAGCTCATCGGACGGACCATCGGCAGCGATGATGTCCTGGGTAGCGGCGATCAGCTTGTGCTGAACGGCCTCATAGCCAACGGCCATGCCCAGACCGTGCTCGGCATTGTCCTCGAACAGGGAGTTGTTCCACGCCGGGCCGTGACCGTCCTTGTCCTTGCAGTAAGGAGCGGTGGCAGCGGGGTTACCCCAAATGGAGGAGCAGCCGGTGGCGTTGGAAATGAACATGCGGTCGCCGACGACCTGGGTCACCAGACGTGCATAGGCGGTCTCGGCGCAGCCGGCGCAGGAACCCGAGAACTCCAGGTAGGGCTGCTTAAACTGGCTACCCTTGACGTTGGCCGCGATGAGCTCCTTCTTCTCGGAGACGTTCTCGACCATGTAGTCCCAAACGGGCTGCTGGTCCATCTCCTGCTCGGTGGGAACCATCTCGAGGGCGCCCTTGGGGCAAACCTTGACGCAGTTGGTGCAACCCATGCAGTCGAGCGGGGACACAGCCATGGTGAACTTCATGCCCTTGGCCTTGGGGCCCATGGCGTCGAGCGTGCGGGTAGCCTCGGGCGCGGCGGCAGCCTCGTCCTCGGTCATCGCGAACGGACGGATGGTGGCATGCGGACACACATAGGCGCACTGGTTGCACTGGATGCACTTGGTCTCGTCCCAGTGGGGAACGACCACGGCGACGCCGCGCTTCTCGTATGCGGAGGCGCCCAGCTCAAACTGGCCGTCGGCGCAATCGACGAAGGCGGAAACAGGCAGGCTGTCGCCGTCCATGCGATCGATGGGCTCGAGCAGGTTCTTGACCTGCTGGGCGATAGCGGACTTGGTCTCCTCGGAGAGCTCGACGGGAGCGGCATCCTCGGCGGTAGCCCAGTCGGCCGGAACCTCGAACTTACGGAAGGCGGTAGCGCCGGCATCGATGGCCTTGTGGTTGGCGTCGACGATAGCCTGGCCCTTCTTCATGTAGGACTTGGTAGCCGCGTCCTTCATGTACTGCAGGGCGTCCTCGGCGGGCAGGACCTTGGCCAGCGCGAAGAAGGCGGACTGGAGCACCGTGTTGGTGCGCTTGCCCATGCCGACCTTAGCGGCCAGGTCGATAGCGTCGATCAGGTAGACGTTGACGTTGTTGTTCGCGATGTAGCGCTTGGCCACGGCGGGCATGTGCTCGGCGAACTCCTCGTCGCTCCACTGGCAGTTGACCAGGAAGGTGCCGCCCGGCTTGACGTCGCGGACCATCTTGAAGCCCTTAACGATGTAGCTGGGGTTATGGCAGGCGACAAAGTCGGCCTTGGTCACGTAGTACGGCGAGCGAATCGGGGAATCACCAAAGCGCAGGTGCGAGACGGTGACGCCGCCGGTCTTCTTGGAGTCGTACTGGAAGTAGGCCTGGACGTACTTGTCGGTGTGGTCGCCGATGATCTTAATCGAGTTCTTGTTGGCGCCGACGGTACCGTCGCCACCCAGACCCCAGAACTTGCACTCGATGGTGCCGGGGGCTGCGGTGTTGGGCGCATCCTCGGCCTCGGGCAGGCTCAGGTTGGTCACGTCATCGACGATGCCGATGGTGAACTCGCGCTTGGGCTCGTCCTTCTTAAGCTCCTCGAAGACAGCGAACGCGGACGCGGGAGGCGTGTCCTTGCTGCCCAGGCCGTAACGGCCGCCGACGACCTTGATGCCCGTCTTGCCGGCCTCGTAGAGAGCGGAGACGACGTCCTGGTAGAGCGGCTCGCCGATGGAACCCGGCTCCTTGGTGCGGTCCATGACGGCGATCTTCTGGACGGTCTCGGGGAGAACGTCGACGAAGTGCTTTATGGAGAACGGACGGAACAGACGAACCTTGACCAGGCCGACCTTCTCGCCGTGAGCGTTGAGGTAGTCGATGACTTCCTCGAGCACGTCGCAGAAGGAGCCCATGCACACGACGACACGATCGGCATCGGGAGCGCCGTAGTAGTTGAACAGGCCGTAATCGGTGCCGAGCTTCTCGTTAATCTTCTTCATGTAGCCCTCGACGACGGCAGGGAGCTCGTCGTAGACCTTGTTGCAGGCCTCGCGGTTCTGGAAGAAGATGTCGCCGTTCTCGTGGCTGCCGCGGGTGTGCGGGTGCTCAGGGTTGAGCGCGTGATCGCGGAAAGCCTGGACGGCGTCCATGTCGCACATCTCGGCAAGATCCTTGTAGTCCCACATGGCGACCTTCTGGATCTCGTGGCTGGTGCGGAAGCCGTCGAAGAAGTTAAGGAACGGGGTCTTACCCTCGATGGCGGCAAGGTGAGCCACCGGCGAGAGGTCCATGACCTCCTGGACATTGCCCTCGGCGAGCATGGCGAAGCCGGTCTGGCGGCAGGCCATGACGTCGGAGTGATCACCGAAGATGTTCAGGGCGTGGGAAGCGACGCAACGCGCGGAGACGTGGAAGACGCCCGGGAGCTGCTCGCCCGCGATCTTGTACATGTTCGGGATCATCAGGAGCAGGCCCTGAGAAGCCGTGTAGGTGGTGGTCAGAGCACCGGCGCCCAGCGAACCGTGAACGGTACCGGCTGCACCTGCCTCGGACTCCATCTCGACGACCTTGACCGGGGTGCCAAAGATGTTCTTGCGACCCTGGGCCGCCCACTGGTCGACATGGTCGGCCATCGGGCTGGACGGCGTGATGGGATAAATTCCCGCTACCTCGGTGTACGCATACGAAACATATGCGGCCGCCTCGTTGCCGTCCATAGACTTAAACTTACGCGCCATATACCCCTCTCCTCTCATATAGGTATACAGGCCCCGGCGATCGCCGGGATGTTGGCGTTATGGGATTTTCGCTGTTGCTTCCAATCATCTGGCAGGCAGACTGAGCAGCAGGTACATGGCGTGGAGAGAAGACATACCGAGGCGAGGGGCAGCTGATGCGCCCCACAGACCCGACCGCCCGTCTTGCACATGACCGAGCGCCGCAAAGGCCGCATGCCGGATGCTCCCGGGCACGCCCCGGCGATGGGAAGCGCCCGCAACGGAAATCCGCATGCGGGTTTATTGTACCCCGCCGTTAAGTGTAATTTCGACAAATATAGGCGGGCGGTAAAGGTTTACCTCGGGTGACCGCCAAAGGCCAGAATGGTCCCTCCATCCCCGGACGACTGGCTCTGACGCGCCAAGGAGTGTCCCCAAGTACCGGCAGGAAAGGAACGTCCCTAACTGCCGGCTAGAGGGCGCCGAGCAGGATGGCGTAGGTGGTGGATTCGCCGAGTTTGAGCTCGTCGCCGGGGTTGAGCTGGGCGGAGCGGCCGGGCTCTACTTGAATACACACACTCGTGGCCCCGTTTACCACCACGGTGCCGTTAGTGGACGACAGGTCCTCGACAAACCATGCGCCAGACTCGTCGCACCAGATATGGGCATGGCGGGCCGAGACGTCGTCGGTGATGCCGCCCTCCCCCGTTGCCAGCGCGCCGATCTCAACGCCTTCCTCACTCGGCTGAATCCAGCGCGGGACGCTCACCACGTAGCCGTTTTGCACGCACAGCAGTCCCAGCGGATGCGCCGGCGCGACCTCGTGCTCGCCCGCGACCGAAGATGTGCTCAGCGAGCGCGGCGTCGACGTGTCGCCGCCACGGGTCGCATGAGCGCGGCGGCTCGCCCGACTTGGAACTAAGGCGGGCGTGAGAGCAAACGGCATAGGGAACGAATCTTGCGGATGTACTCCTCGACGTCAGGCAGGTAAGCCCCACGAAGTCACCGGGGAGGCCCAAGCGGCCCGGCACCACTTCCAGATTCTGACCAGGGCGAGTCGTTCGCCGGTGGCTGAAGGCTCGCTCCCACCCAAAAGGGGAGATTCGCGTTGTTCCCCAATCGCTCTCGCATCTTTCATTTTGTTCGAGGTGGGCTATAAAAACTTTCCTGGTGAAAGGCGGCGATTGGTTTCCTTTCTTTCTAGAGGAGCGCGCCTGTAATCTGTTTTCATCCTAAATCAAGTTAAGATCGGACCTTCCAGAGGCAAGTCGACTCAAACTGCGAGGCTCCATGTTGGAATAAAGAGCGCTGTCGAAGTGCCAACAACACAAAGCTTGCCAGTCTCAAATAGAACCTTTTGGGAGTCCGATTGGGCCGCACACCGAATCCCCGCTGGTGGTTTTTTATAGCTGCGCAACAATAAACAAGGTTAGTGCCAGTCCAGCATGAAATTGAGGAACGTATGCATTTTTTCTCAATAAGTGATCGTCGTTACTGCTTCGATGAGGTCACTCGCAATTGCTTTCAGGTTGACCAAGCATCAGAAGATGCGCTTCGCATATTTGAAGCATCGGGAAGAACGGTCAACTCGAAGTTGCTAACAAAGTCACTTGCTGCGAAAGGCTACGACCAAACGACCATAGCAGAACTTGAAGACGACATTGATGAGTATCAACGATTGTCTGAGCGGACTTTCTTAACAAAAGACACGCCTCGAAAACTTAGATCCATCGAACTCCACGTTTCACATGCATGCAACCTTGGTTGTAGTTACTGTTTTGCCGGTAAAGGAGATTATGGAACGTCTCCTCTGCTGATGACAGACGAGATAGCCTTCAAGGCGGTCGACTACCTCGTCGCAAGTTCATCGGAAAACGAAACGCTTGCGATCGTCTTTTTTGGTGGGGAACCCATGATTAACGAGCCGCTGATATGGAAAACGGTCGACTATTCAAAAAGAATATACCCCAATAGAAACTTTACCTATTCTATTACGACCAACGGAACGCTTTTGAATGACACTGCTGTGAATTCTTTCAAGGAGCACGGGTTTTCTGTTCTGATTAGTCTCGATGGTACAGGATGCAAGCACGATGCATCGCGCCCGTACAAGACGGGAGGCGGCTCTTTCTCCGATATCGACAAAAACGTTCGTCGTTTTTCCGAGTCGTTCCCCTTCGGCGCAAGAGCGACCTTAACAAATAATAACTGTAACCTTGTTGAAGACTATCTTCAGTTTAAAGAGATGGGCTTCAGAAGGATTTACTTCTCGCCCGTGAGCTCATTCGATGAGAATATCAAACTCGACGAACACTCATTAAACAAAATCAGGGCGGGCCTAATAGATTTGGCGGATCAATATCTCAAACAGATTGATCAAGGGGAAAAGCCCTTGTTTAGAACATTGAAAACTGCAGTTGATTTGATTATGAGCAACAGGATCGCCTTTGTCGGATGCGGGGCTGGCAGGCGTTTTATTTCCGTGACTCCCGAAGGGGACGTATACCCCTGTCACAGGTTTGTCGGGATGATGCGATTCAAAATGGGCAACATCGTCACCGGAATTGACGAAACTAGGTATATTGAAAACTGGAGTCAGGGTGTCGAAAAAAGAATTGACTGTACGGACTGTTGGGCTCGGTCTTTCTGTGGTGGGGGCTGTAGCTGGGAGGCTGCAGACGAGCACGGCTACTTGCCCAAGAGTCTACACCCTGCATCATGTGAATATAGAAAAATGTGCTACGAGATGGCTTTTGACCTTATTTCCCGCCACTCATCTTCGCAGGAGAAAAATCAACGAGAAGCTACTGTATCGGAATAAGCGGTTCAGCGCATTGCTGTCACCATTGTGGAGGTGTTCGTTCTTCTGATTACCGTCTGCGAAGCTTATTGCTACATTCGCCGAAACCATTCTAGAAATATGGTGAACTAGACATCTTGGTTTGTTATACACAATATTGAGGTTTTTCTGCACTCAAAGGGAGGTAGTCGTGAAGCATATTCATCCGATTAATCCAGGAAGTGGCGACGAGGCAGGCGTGAAGCCGATGTCTTTTGACTGCCTCTTGGGCATTACTGACATCTGTACTGTTTATGATAAAGCAGATGGCTGTGGTGCATACGATTACTGCGACTATGACATGGATGGCGGCAGCATCTGCGTTGTAGATCACTGTGGCATTGATCAAACGTAGTCTCTAATTGGATTAAGGTGAGGAGCTGTTATGAAGCATATCCATCCTGTTGGTTCAAATGAACATCCTCCCGTTGAGCCTTGTTGTCTTGGAGTTGATATATGCAATTTTTACGACATCGCCGAGTGCCCTGTTGCGGATTGGTGCTATGTCGATAAAGAATCAAGCTGTGTTTTGCCAGCAGATTGGTGCGATCCAGTTGACGAGTAGTTTTGTGGCTAGGAACTATTTGGTCCAATTCAGAATAAGATGGGAACAAATACCAAAATCTCGTGTCTGGGAGGAGTTATGCCATTATTGCAAGGTCTCGTTGGATTAGCCTTTATACTTGCGTTATATCTGGCACCTTTTTTAATTCTATTCTTCATTATCCGACTCTTTCTTCGGAGAAAATAGGAGTGTCACGCAAACATTAGCGTAGCTTTCTTCCAATATGAGCCGAGCATTGGCAAGTGGAATAAGAAGCCCGACCGTTCGCCACATGAAAGTGATCGGACGGGCTTCTCTATTTAACCCGGGCCGCCACCCATAGCGGCTTTCCAAGCGTATTCTCAGTGCAAAGCAATCGTCAGTTTAATCCTATGCGCTGATACCGCATTTCATTTGTTCGGCTCGAATTCTACGGCCTGGCAACCCTCGCACTCTCCGGCAAATGGATTGAACGCGAAGGCAGAGATGATGTGTGCGTGGACATCGAGGCTGCTGTAGGCAACATACTGGGACATGGACCCCCGCTGCGCGTGGTATGCGGCCCGGCATATTCATTGCCGTCCAACCCCGTGTAGTTGCAGCAAAGGGTGGAACCTCAATGCTCAGCTCATGTTGTCCGTGGGACACGAGAATCGTAAGTACACTTTGGTGCGATTCTCACGCTGATACTGAGCCACCTGGAATAAGATACGTCGCGACAACACTTCGCTTCACCTCTGTCTCGACAAGATGACGTAGACTAAAGTTTCCTTTAGTAAGAGAACGAGAACTATATCTGAAAGCGTTGCGATGGCGTGAAGGCACCGAGTCCGAACCGCCTGAATGCTACGTGCATCTGCATCGCCTTTTTGTTATCTCTGCCAGTTGGGTAGCACTACACTTGTCATCATTTACCCTGGTACATGCTGCCTAAATCCACTACCCCTTCTACCGCGCCGACCATCTCGTCATCGTGAGAGACAACGATGATCAGCTGGCTTTGCTTGTTGCGCTTAACATAGGCCGCAAGCTCGGCGCGGCTTACAGCGTCTAACCCAGTCGTGGGCTCGTCGAGTACCAAAACTGACGACTTGCGTGAAATCGCCGACCATAAGTACACTCGGCGCAGCTCACCGCCCGAAAGCGCGGAGCAACGTTTCCCGAGCAACTCCTTCACGCTGTTTTCCAGCGAAAGTAGGCCATCTACACCCCGGTGATAGGAAGAAAAGGGCGTGTCGAAATACTCTAACAGCTCTTTCACCGTTTCGTCCGGCGCGAAGCACGACTGTGGGCAGCACGATATCTCTCTCGCACGTATGTAATCCAAGTCGCATTCTTCGATTGGCACGCCGTTGTATTTTACTTTGCCTTTCGATGAGTATAGCCCGAGCATCAAGTAAAGAAGTGACGTCTTGCCTCTTCCGTTTTCCCCAACTATGCAATATGTACCAGGACCGGAAAACTTGAAAGAAAACCCGCCGAGGACCTCTCGGACAGATCCGTCTGGAAGGGCAACCGAGAATTCCAAATCAGATACCGAAATGTCATTTATTTCATCGAGTTTAGCTAAATCGGTCCGATTCCACCCCGATCTCTCCTTTTCTCTCGTCGCGATAGCCGTCCTATCCCATGATGCTTTGGCATCTTGATAGGATTTGAACAATGACATCATACTTTTCAAAGTCTTAAAGAGAACCGCGAAGTATGTACCGATGATAGTGTACTCGCCTATTGACATAGTTCCGTTAATGATTCGTACTCCGGAAACAACAAGTATCACCGCTTGAAACAACGCTGCGAAAAGACCATCGAGCGATGTCAGAGAATATGATAGCTTTCCGGAGCGCAAAACTTTGGGAAAATAGCTCTTAAACCCAGCGTCGAGCGCTTGTTCGCTCTTGCCGTACGAAGATGTCAGTTGAATGTTGAGAATCTGATTAAGCTGCGATGCAATTGCGGCGTAAAAGGCGCTGTCCGCCTCTTTCTTCTCATACGTGACCCTATACAAAAGTTTCCTCAACCCAGTAATTACACAGAAATACACGATGAGGAGAATGATGGAAAACACCGCGAGAGTTGAATCAATTGACCATATGATAAGCAATACGATGGGAATGGCTACAATGGACAGCGGCGCACTGATAAAATTCGCCAAAACGAAGGATGAGACCACGCTGGAGTCGGAAATAATCCGTTGCGTTGTATAGGCTGGATCGATGGTCCGACTCACCAAGTAATCGTCTCTTTCAAAACGCAAGACGGCCTCCCTGAGAAGATCAAAGGAAAGTCTCGTGGTTATGCGAATGGAAAGTGTTCCTGCAAAATAAGTAAAGAGGGTGGAGAAAACTCCTATTGACGCAACCAGGAGCGCGAAGAGTACGGCGTCTCTTTCGCTGCGGTTACCGAGAAGAAAATCTAAGAATTTCCCGTTCACGTATGGCATGGCATAGGAGAGAGCGGTTCCAATCACCGTGATAGCAATGAAGACGAAAGCCCCTTTTGCTCTGATGAACCTCGAGAGAACGCATCGAATCAAGGAAGGCCCCAATCTACCCGCCACAAAACATCAATCACTGATACCTTACACCTCAACACAACAGGAGCGAAGATTTGCCAATGAGACTGCTTTAAGATTGCCTTGGGCCAATACGATCTCAAGCTCTTCCTACAAGAGAGTCGGAATCGGACATCTCCTCCGACGAACCTGGCAATCGGGCGGTTGAAATATCTTTTTCAACCGCCCGATTGCCACAATAGATTTGAGCATCCGCCCACAAACGTCCGCGTTTTATACCCATCAAATCCTTTGCCTTTTGTCGTCTAGACTAGAAAAATCGCTCGAAATAACGCAACCGGCCTGCTCGCTTGAAGAAACCTAAGCCCGTAACGTAGATGTGCAAACTTCCGAAACGCCTTGCGCGGCATAGTGCGTATAAACTTCGTCAACCGCCTCAGAAATATCTGAGTATCGCGCCGGGTCAAAAGCATACGATGTCGCAGCTATACCCTGCACCCATTCGGAACGCGGATTAATTGAATAGCCACACAGCATCATCATACATGCATCTAGACCTGATTTCCCAAGTATCCGACGTATTGATGAGAGCATCGCGGGTCGCCCCTGCACCATCGTCGTCACCCCTATTAGCAGTATTTACCGTTTTTCTCTAAATGCGTATCGCCACCCTTAAGAATACGAAGTGTTTTATCCAGACCCGATTGTCCTCCATCTCAAACGAAGGGATAAGGAATCTCATCCGGAATCGGCAGTAACGGAGGATTCACAACGACAAGCGAAAAACATGAGTCATCTCTCAGAGGGGAGTAAAGGCTCCCCTCAAGCACCCTAGTTTCGTCATCCAAAGAGTTGATGGCAGTGTTTTTCTTACAAAGGTCGACAACAAAAGGGTTGATTTCTACAGATGTTACATCCATGCCACAGTTGGTAAGTATCAGGCCCTGTATTCTGGGGCCAGAACACAAATCGAGAGCCTTCCGTGCGCTCTGCGGTGTAAGGCGCCAATCTCAGCAAATCTGTCCCACAATACTGCGCTGAAGAACAAGACGGAACCCCTGAGCCAAACTCCCCTATACCTTATTAAGGCTAAGACAGGCAAGTTCACGCACCCGGCATATTCCAGAATAACATCCTATTGTTTTAGATGCTCTACAAGCATGAACAGCCGCGAATCGGAAAGATCTTCTAGTTTCGCCCCGACTGACCGCCAAGGGCCAAAATGGCCCTTCCATCCCCGGGCGACTGGCTCTGGCGCGCCGAGGAGTGTCCCCAAGTGCCGGCAGAAAAGAAACGTCCCTATCTGCCGGCTAGAGAGCACCGAAGAGGATGGCGTAGGTAGTGGATTCGCCGAGCTTGAGCTCGTCGCCGGGATTGAGTTGGGCGGAACGGCCGGGCTCGACCTGAATGCAGACGCGCGTGGCCCCGTTTACCACCACGGTTCCGTTGGTGGACGACAAGTCCTCGACGCGCCAGATATTTTGAGCATCGCACCAGATATGAGCATGGCGGGCCGAGACATCGTCGCCGACGTCGGTAATATCGCCCTCACCAGTGGCCAGCGCGCCAATCTCAACACCCTGCTCGCTCGGCTGAATCCAGCGCGGGGCGCTCACGACAAAACTGTTTTGTACGCGCAGCAAGCCCAAGGGGTGCGCCGGGGCGGGTTCGCGTTCGCCCGCGGTCATCGACATGCCAAGCGAACGCGGCGTGGATGTTCCTCCGCCACAGGTCGCGTGCGCGTAGTCGATGGCATAGTTCACCGAGGACCGCACATCCGCCGAACAACCGACGGCGACAAACAGCACCAGCACGGCCTCGGCGCGCTCGGCAGGCATGAGTTCTGCCGCCTGGGACAGGCGATCGAGCGCGTTGCGATAGAGATTCGTGTCCTGGTGACACTCTTCGAGCGCGCGTACCATCGGTTCACCTGCAGGACCGCACACCATATTGATCACAGCCGTGGAGTCCATGGGGTTGCGCTGGCGCAGGGCCAGTTGCGACATAATACGCGCAGCCGATGTACCGTATTCGGCAAAGTAGCGTTGCTGAAGCGTGCCGACCGGTGCGCGAACGATAAAGCGGGAAACCCAAGAGCGATCGGCGGCTCGGCTCTGCGGGCTGCGGCCGTCGGCGAGCGGACGGGACGAAAGCACCAAGCCGCACAGCTCGATATGGCTCAGATGCGCCGCGCGCTTAAAGATGTCAAACATGGCCCCGCATGGGGTGAGCTCAACTTGAGATGCCATGACCTAGGCCTCCTTGGTCGTAGAAATAGAATCGGACGATACTTCGACAGGTCCGCCAAAAGTACGGGCAGCTGCGGCTCCACCGGCAAGCGGAGTCGCCATCTGGGCTTTTGTGCGCCGCGGTGCCGAAACGGGAAGCTCAAAGGCAAAGCCCATCGCAAGTAAAAACCACGTAAGCGTATAGGTTGCAACCAGAGCGGCAACAAGGCCGCCCATCACGGCGCGTTGGGAAAATACGCTACATGCAGCCACAACCAGCACCGGAGCCTCGCAGGCAGAAAGCGCAAGCACACCCTGCAGGAACCCCGAGCGCCGATCGCGCGCAAGTGCCCCCGCGGCAACGCCGGCCATGCCTGGTAGCGCCAACGCCAGTGCGGCAATAATACCCGGTAGTGGCCCAGACCACACGAGCGATCCCAAAGTCGCCGTCACGCGAGCGCCCGACGCCAGCAGCGCGGCCGAAACCACGACCACAGCCCAAACCACGCCACAGACGACCGCCGCGCCGACCATCAGCGCGCGACGAACCGCGCGGCCGGACGCATCCATGGGGCACGGCGTGAGCGGCTCGCCGCGGAGCGAACGACCGACATTTTGTGCATAGTGGTCACAAAACGCCGAGAGCGCCGCCTCGACCGCCGCCGGCTCGGGACGATCTTTTTGATGGCTGGACAGACAGGCCATCACCACGTCGAACAGCTGGGCATCGACAAACGCCAGCGCATCGCGTAGCTCCTCGGAATCCGGCTCAAGCCCCAACTGCTGGGCCTGCTCAGCCGCGGCGAGCGCCACATCGGGCTCACGACGAAGCAGCTGAGTCAAATCGCAACCGGGCGCATGGGCACCAATGGGATAGTCGGGCAGCGTGTCCATCTTGAGACGGTAGGGGCTGGCGATGTCGCGCGTCTTTTTGCGCGAACCCGAGGTGCCCGAAGTGCTCGGCGCAGCTTCGTATGGCGCGACGCCGGCAATGAGCTCGTAAACCGTGCTTGCCGCGGCATAGACGTCGATCGCCGGCGACATACGCAAAGCGCGCAGGTCGGGAATATCGTCGGTGAGCATCTCGGGCGGAGCGTAGGCCACCGTCGCGCGACGCAGCGTGGCATAGCGCTCGGTAAAGGATGCCTTGCCGCCGGTACCGGCCACGGCCGACGCAGGCTCGAGCGCCAGCGACGAGCCAAAGTCGATCAGGCACAGGTCAAAGGTGCCCTCGGCAAGCTGCCGGTCAAGCGGTAGACGCGCCGTACGCACCATAATATTAGCGGGCGAGATATCGCGATGGACAAAGCCCTCCCCCACCAGGCTCATGCGGCAGAGCAGGTCGAACAGGTCGCGCCCCAAGCGCGCCGCCACAAGCGGCGATAGGCGTCCGGCATCGTCCACGGCGAGTCGCGAGCGCAAGCGGGCGAGCGTCTCGCCCTCGACCCATTCCATGACAATTGCAGGCACACCGTCAACCTCGCCCCAGCCATAGAGGCGGGGAAAGCCCTTAAGGCCCGAAAGGGCGCGATGGCATTCGTATTCCTCGCGAAACGCCGCCTTGAACTTGGCGACCAGCGCCTCGTGAGCGGCATCGTCGTCAAACTCATCGCGCGTCGGCAAGATGAGCTGCTTGAGTGCCACGGCCTCACCTTGGGCGTTGACGGCACGCGTCACGCGGCCGATACCGCCACGGCGCATGGTGGCATCGTCGGCAAACAGCATCGTAAAACGACGCAGATAGGCAGGCAGTTCGTCCTGACCGAGCGCAATGGCCGGCTCAAACCCGTCGACACGCGCCAGGCGCAGGCCGACCATGGGATCGCGACCGAGCGATTGTGGTGTGGTGGATGCAAGATCGGTCATCATAGGGCAAGCGCCGCCACGTTATTGTTGAAGTTACCGAGCGCGACGTCATCATCGCCGTAATGGCCGACCCATTGACATAGGTTGGTGTAACAGCCCCACAGATTGGCATACTGCTGATACCACTTTGACCGGGGCGAGAATGTCTGACGACCGAACTCAGCTCGAATAACAAACATCTCCCCGACCAGGCTGTCGCACGGTCTGGGATCTCCCGTAGAGTTATAGGTCGAGACCACGTCATTGGCACGAGAAACATAGCCGTCGAGCATGTTGTACTTGGTCACAAGCCAACTGTGAATGCTCTCTTCTTCAGCAGCGGAAAGGCCACCGGAGTTTGCATCGTTGTCAGTGTTGCCGCCCGTCGAGCCGCCGTTTCCAGACCCTCCGGTAGAGGAACCCGACCCAGAGCCGCCGCCCGAACTCGATGAATCCGAGCTACCGGGCTTGCCTGTCTGCTGGGCGTCCTGCCCCTTCTGCTGCTCGACCTTATTCACCGTTGCCGCCACGCTATTGTTGGACAACCGATCGATGATCTTGGTGTTGGTGAGCACGATGGTTTTGCCATTGGCAAGCGTGACTTCGTTGTCCGGGACCTCGGCGCCGTCCGCATCGTCGGTGCCAAACACAATATGCCCGACCACACTTGCCCAAGCATATCCAGTCGTGGTGCCCAGATCACTTTTGACCTCATGCCCCACGCGCGGTTCGCGTGCGGCATGCGCCTGTATCATGGACGGCACGGTCATGCCATAGGCAGAAACGCCAGCTATGACCAGCACCAACGAGCACGATAGCAGTGCGTACGCCCGCGGAGCCAAGCCCAGTCGGCATCGCATGCGCACCGCGGCGCCGCGCTTTGTCTGAGTGCCACCGGGCCGCATGCGTTCTCCTCCAACAAAAACACGCCGCTCGGGAGCGGCGCATTCATTCGAATCCATATTTGAGTGTATCAGCGAACCCAAAAGGTTGCGCAACGAATGAGCAAATTAAGGATGCGAGTGGAAGCATCCATGCGATAAGCGGATACAAAGCATCTTTGTTGCACAACAAACTTACAGTCGCACAGGGAAATTATGACTACCCCGTGCGTCGCGAGGAAAACATACGGCAGGAGCAGGCTCGCCACCTAAATCGCGCGACGGGCCTCGATGGCGCGGCCAAGCGTAAGCTCGTCGGCATACTCCAGGTCGCCGCCCACGGGAAGGCCGCTTGCCAGACGCGACACCTCGACGCCCAACGGCTTGATGGTACGGGCCAGATAGCTCGCCGTAGTCTCGCCCTCAATATTGGGGTTGGTGGCGATGATGACCTCATGGATATCCTCGTGGCCCAGACGCGCCAGCAGCTCGCGGATGTGCAACTGCTCGGGACCAATCTTGTCCATGGGACTGATCACGCCGCCCAATACGTGGTAGAGACCGTGGTAGCTGCCCGTGCGCTCGATCGCCTGGACGTCGCGCGGCTCGCCCACAACGCAAATGCGAGTGGTATCGCGCATCGGGTCCTGGCAGATGGAGCACTCGTCGGCCGTGGCGTAGTTAAAGCAGCGGCTGCAAAAGTGGACCTCCTGCTTGACCTCCAGGATGGCCTCGGCCAGGCGGCGGGCCTCCTCGGCATCGGCCTCGAGCAGGTAATAGGCGATGCGCTGGGCCGACTTGGGACCAATGCCCGGCAGACGGCCCAGCTCATCGAGCAGTTTTTGCAGGCTGTGATTCGCACTCATATATATGCGTGTCTTAGAACGGCATGCCCGGGATGTTGAGGCCGCCGGTGATGGCGCCCATCTGCTTGTTGGCGAGCTCGTTGACGCCGCGGACGGCCTCGTTGACGGCAGCCATGATCATGTCCTGCAGCATATCGACGTCCTCGGGATCGAGCGCATCGGGATCGATGGTGAGGTTGACGAGCTCCATCTCGCCGTTAACGGTCACCTTGACCATGCCGCCGCCGGCAGAGGCGTCGACGGTCTGGGACTTGAGATTCTCCTGCGCGGCGGCAAGCTGCTCCTGCATCTTGCGAGCCTGCTTCATCATCTGCTGCATGTTCATACCGGCCATGATGGCTCCTTTACGTGCGGCCGCACGCCGAGCTGCAAGGGCAGCCGGAGCGCGGTGGGACTTTCAAACACAAAAATCGTACCACGGCGCGGGGCGAGAGAGCGGGGCGGACGTGTTACCTCAGTCGATATACATGTCCTGGAGTGCAAGCCGCGCCCAAAGATTATGCAAAGTTGAATAATTCGCATCTGCATAATATTGAAAGCTAAATCTTGTAGAGCCGGAATCCGGCATTTTCTGCATCCAGCTAGATAACAAAATGCCGAACCGCTGCTCGAGGCGGCGCACATGGCGGCAGGGTATAATTTGATTGCCATAGATAGTAATTTGGAGGTGCCCCATGAATGCCCCCAACGCGCTCCAAAACATCCGCTCAAAACACCCCGTTGCATATGTGGTTCTCTATCTCTTTGTCGGCTGGGCATTGCTGGTTGTCATCACCCATGCCATAGCTTTTGGAGCAGAACTGCTGATAGCCAGCTCGGACCAGCCCGTCGTCAAATGGGAGACGACCGATGAGTGCACCGACGGAACCCGAACCGTCTACTACAACAGCCCGTCCCTCTATCAAGAGTTCAAGGTCAAGATAAAGGACTTCAAGATTGTCAATGCCGAGCTAGGCGTTTATTTGGCAATCGGAGCAACCATTAACGCCGAGCAAGTCGAGTACACGGACAGCCATGCGACGTATCGCATCGACCTCAGCATCCTAGGCCGACCGTCACGCACCTGTCTGCTCGAATGCGAGATACGCGGCACCACACTACACATGTCCGAAATACAGATGCGCCCGGACAAGGGGTCCTCTTCTTGAGCAGTATACCCGCCTGCGCAGCTACTCCACCGGCTTGAAGATGGTGGCCTGGCCAAAGACGCTGCGGATGAGGGCCTTGGCCTCGTCCTCGGTCTGCGGGATGCTCGGGGCTGCGCCCTGATGGCCGAAGGGGCTGCCAGCACCGGGATTGGATTCCCAGGGAGCGGCGGGGACGTCGTCGTTTGCAGAGGCTGCGGGTGCCACAGCAGCGGCCTTGGTCGCGGACGCCGCACCCGGCACGTCGAACGGGGGCAGATCGTCCCCGCCGGCATCGGCAGCAAAACCACCGACCATAGCATCGTCGTAGGGCACCTGCTCGGATTCCCATGGCGCAGCCTGCGCAGGCGGCTGAGCCATGGGGACGGACGCGCGCTCGGGCGCTCGGGGCGCGGGCTCGGTCGGGAGCTTGCCCGTGGCAGGAGCACCGGCAGGGTTGTCGGAGCGCAGCCAAGGGGCCTTGGCCAGGTCGGATGACTTGGGCGCAGGCGCGGCAGCGGACTTGGGCGCGGGGATCGGAGCAGCCGGTTTGGGCGCAGCGGGTTCAGGCGCCGACGGGGTCGGTGCCGCTACCGGCGCCGCTTTTGGCTGCGTCGCGCTGGCGCTCGAGGATGCAGGGGGCACCGAGGACACGGGTTGCGGGTCCGCAGATACCGCAGCCCGTGCAGATGGAGAATGCTCCTCATGTTGAGGAGCCGGCGTGCCACCCCCATCCAGGACATAGTCGACGGTGCGACGACCGAAAACCGCGCAGACCGTCGGCAGGACCACCGACTGCGTATCGGCGCGACCGAGCATCTTAATGGCAAAAGTCGAACCCGCGGGGAACGAGACCGTGAGCTTGGAGCCGTCGTCGGCCGTGGCGCGGGCGTTGAGCAAAAGCCCTGCGTAGGAAGCCTGACGCGCCTTGACGCGCTCGACAACCTCGGCCCATTTGCGCTGCAGCTCTCCGGCATCCTCGACCGCGGGCGTCTCGGCAGCACCGGCGGCGGCAACCTGGGCGGCATTGTTGGACTGGGGCTTAGGTGCCGGAGCGGTGGCAGGCGCGGGGGCCGCAACGGGCTGAGGCGCAGGCGCTGCAGGCTTGGAGGCTGACACGGACGCAGAACGGGGCGCAGGCTGGGCAGTCGGAACAGCAGCTCCGCGGTCCCAAGGCATGCCACCCTGGCGCGCGGACGTAGCAGCAGGGGCAGCGGATGCCGCCGGAGCGGCAGCACGGGCGCCCGAAATGAGCGTCGGCTGTTGGGCAGCAGCGGGTACGGATGCTGCAGGCGCGGCGGCCTGAGCAGCAGCCACGCTCGCCGGCACGGCGCCGTTGGCAACCATGGCCTCCAGACGTGCCACGCGCTCGGCCAATGCCTCAATCGTTAAATCAGCCTCGGGACGCGCCAGACGCGTGCAGGCAATCTCGAGCACCAGGCGCACGTCGCTCGCGCCCCTCATCTCCAGTGCGGCATCGTCGAGCACCGTCAGCACGCGGGCCAGGCGGTCGGCAGGATGCTCGCCAAAGGCAGCAGCCTCGGCAGCAAGCGCCTCGGCCTGCTCCGAGCCGCCCTCAAACAGCTCGGCACGGGCACCGGCAACGCAGGCAACGTACACGTCACGCACATGCGCCACCAGGTCGCACGTCAGCTCAAGCAGGTCATTGCCCTCCTCGACCTGCACACGAATCAGTCCATAGAGCTCGGCAACATCGCGATCGGCAATGGCGCGGGAAAACTCGCCCAGGATCTGGTCCGAAACCTCGCCCAAAAGCGAGCGGGCGTCGTCCGCATGCACAGAACCGTTGCCAAAGACGCTCAGCTGCTCCAGCGTGGACAGCGCGTCGCGCATGCCGCCCTTGGCATGGCGCGCCACGATAGCCAGCGCCTCGTCGTCGTAATCGAAGCCCTCCTGCTCGCACACGTATGCCAAGCGATACTCGATATCCTCGTTGCCGATGCGATGGAAATCGAAACGCTGGCAGCGCGAGAGGATGGTCTCCAGAATCTTTTGCGGGTCGGTGGTGCACAGCACAAAGATCACGTGCGCCGGCGGCTCCTCAAGCGTCTTGAGCAGCGCGTTGAACGCCGCCGTCGTGAGCATGTGGACCTCGTCGATGATATAGATCTTGTACTTGCCGCGCACCGGGGCAAAGTTGACGGAGTTGATGATCTCCTCGCGCACGTTGTCCACGCCGGTACGGCTTGCGGCATCGAGCTCGTAGACATCCGGGTGGTTGCCCTCGGCGATGAGCTCGCACTCCTCGCAAGTACCGTCGGGCAAGCAGCCGCTTGCACCCTCGGCGCGCGCCGCCTCGGCATTGCGACACAGCAGTGCCTTGGCCAGAATGCGCGCCATGGTGGTCTTGCCCGTGCCGCGCGGTCCGCAGAATAGGTACGCGTGGGACAGGCGCCCCTCGGTGATGGCGTGCTCGAGCGTCGAGACGATATGCTGCTGGCCCACCACGGAGTCGAAGGTGAGCGGGCGATACTTTCGGTACAACGATTCCATGGGTGCTCCCCCGGGTATACTGAGTCTTGTTGCCGCGACGGCCATGCGGTCGCACGGCATACTGCATTCATAATAACCCGTACGGCGAGCCCGCCGCGATAGGAGTCCAAAGAGCATGGCAGACGCAGAGAGCAACCTCGTTCCCTCCGAAGCAGCCGACCAGGTCGAGGTCGCGCTCGAGGAGCAGGCCGCAGCCGACGACGGCATCCTGTACCTCAACGAGTACCAGTACGAAAACGACCTGGTCACCGACTTTGCGCGCCTGGTCGCCTCGCCCAGGCGCCGTGGCTCGCTGTATGTCGCCGCCGCGATTGCCGCGCTCATCGGCATCGGCATGCTGGTGGCCGGCGGCAACTGGATCAAGTTTGGCGTCGTGCTGATCGTATTCGGCGCCTTTTTGGCCTGGTGGAGCAAAAACCTGCACCACACCCTCGCCCGCGACTTTATCGACGCCGTCGAGGCCGACGAGTCCATGGGTGGCCGCTATCGCCGCGTCGCCGCCAACGAAGACGGCCTGATGGTTTGGGGCAAGAGCGGCAAGTCGCAGTTCTTCCCGTTTGACAAGCTCGACCACGTGCTCGACGGCGAGCGCATCTTTGTGGCCATGTTCGCCGACCAGGGCGTGACGATCCCCAAGGACACCTTCGTCCGTGGCGATGCCGAACAGTTCGGCCCCTTCCTTAAGGCGCGCATCAACAAAAAACTCCGCATCGAGACCAAGAAGAAGAAAATGAAGGCCGAGAAGGCCGCCGCCGAGGCCAAGCAGAGCGACAAGCCCCAGGAGGCCAAGGGCAGGCAGCGCAAGCAGAAGAAGAACAAGAAGAAGCGCTAAGGCCAAGCCAGACAGGCAGCCTCGCATCCCGCTATCCTCCCCATGCACCCGAGCGTGCTACACTAGCAGCATCTATGCCACCGCGAACGGCTCGGCTCCCGCCACTCGCAAACGAACTTTAAACGCACGAGGGTTGGCCATGCCGCTTTTCTCGCAACATACCGCCCGGTTCTCGCCGGACGTTCCTTTGGAGGGCACCAGCTCTCGCGAGCTGCTCAAGCGGTACCAGCCGCTCGAGACACTTGCGACCGGCGGTTTTGGCTCCATCGAGATCTGCCGCGACACGCACCTGCGCCGCCGCGTCGCCATTAAGCGCATCCCCCTTATCAACGGTGCCGGCATGCCCGCCAGCGACATCATGGATGTCCTGCGCGAGGCGCACACTGCCGCCATGCTTCAACATCCCAACATCGTGCAGGTCATCGACTTTACGCACGACACAGCCTATGCCTACCTGGTTATGGAGTATGTCGATGGCATGTCGCTTGCCGAGTTTTTGCACCGCGTGGACGGCCACTCACTTACCTTTGGCGAGGCCGCGGCCATTGCCGATGCCCTGGGCCAGGCGCTCACCTTCGCCCATAGCAATGGCGTACTCCACCTGGACATTAAGCCCGCCAACGTGCTCATCGACCACTCGGGCAATGTAAAGCTCACCGACTTTGGCATGGCGCGACTGTCGTCCGCCGGTGGCTTTGGCGGCTCGCGCGGCGGCACCATCGGCTACATGCCGCCCGAGCAGCTCGATATCGAGACCGGCACGGTCGACGAACGCGCCGATGTCTTTGCCCTTGCCTGCGTTATCTATGAGGGCTTGTGCGGCAGCGCCCCCTTTATAGCGGCCACGCCCGCTGACTCGCTCGACCGCATCATCGGCGGCGCCACCTATCCCAGCGAGCTGATACCACACTTTCCCCCGGGAGCCGAGGCCGCGCTCATGAGCGCGCTCTCCCCCATGCCGCAGGACCGCCCCAACAGCATCGAGGCATTTTACGACCAACTCCTTGCCGGTCTGGGCAGCGTGCGCGAGGGCCGTCGCAGTCTGGAGCAAATGGTTGGCGAGCTTTCGGATGACGAGCAGGAGCTCGACGATATCGAGCCGTCGTACTACGAGGACGACGCCATCGAGGTCGACCCCGCGCTCGGCTGGGCGGGCACGCGCTGGAGCCATGCGCGCGACTACACCATGCACGCTATCTCGGCGCTAACGTGCGGCACCTTTAGCTTTTTGCTGATGCAAACGGCCGGGGTCGCGGCGCTTCCCGGCCTGGTCATTGCGGCTATCGCGATCGGAGCGGCGGCTGGCCTGGCCCCCCAGATCGGCTCGGCCATCTCGGCTGTGGGCTTTTTGGTGCTCATGGCCAACGCCACCATGCAGGCGCAGGGCATCCTGTCGATGTTGCCCGTCGCGGTGATCTTTGCCGCTGCCATGTCCGGTTGGTGGATCGCCTGGGGTCGCACCGAGGCTGCCGCGAGCGCCGCGCTCACCTGTGCACTCGCGCTTGGCTGTCTGACTGGCAATACCTTCCTGGCAGCTGGGGTCGCCGCCGGCGTCGCGTCATTTTGGCTCGGCCCGGCAAGCGCCGCCGCGGCAACGGGCATGGGCGCGCTTTTTGCCCGTCTGGCCACGGTCGCGCTTTCAGCCGGAGGCGTGCTGGGGCTCGGTAACGTTGCCGCAGCGCTGGGAGACCCGCTCCTTTGGGCTGCCTTTGTGCTGGTCGCGGCAACTGCCGCAGCGTCATCCGCGCTGCTCAATGCCCATGCCAAGCGTGCCGATCAGGGCTCAAACCTTGCCGCAATCGCCGCCATCGCCGTCACCGGCATCGGCTGCGCAGCGTCGTCCTGTCTTGCACACCATATGGAAATTGCCGGCCTTGCAGCCGCGGTCGCCGCCAAGGCGGCGGTTGCGGGAATCCTATCCTCTATAATCGTTGGGATATGCCTATATTTGCTCGGATACCAAAGAACCTATACGGAGAGTGATCTTTCGTGAACTTCCTGAACATCTTCGAGGACCACGTGGCCGGCATCTTCGGTGCCACCCGTGCCCCGTTCTCCTTTAAGAAGCTTGCCAAGCAGGCCGCTCGCGACATGGAGGATCAGACTCTGGTGATTAACGGCGTCAACACGGCGCCGGCACTCTATACCATCCTGATCGCCGCCGACGACGATCCCATGCTCGCCCCGTTCTACCCCGAGCTTTCGCGCGAGGTCCGCGAGTTTGTGAAGGCGCAGGCCGAAAAGCGCCGCTATGTCTTTGTCGGCGAGCCCCTCGTGCGCTTTATGATCGATCCGCAGCTGCGCGCCGGCAAGTTCTCGGTCTTTGCCGAGAACGTCGATGCCCCCACGCTCGGCCGCCTGTACGAAGAAGAGCGCGCCTATCAAAACGGCCTGGGCCAGAACAACTCCGCGGCAAGCCGTGCCGCCAGCGCCCCGCGCGCCGGCCAGCAGCAGTTTGCTGCCCCGCAGCAGCAGCGCCCCGCCGCCATGCCCCAGCAGCAGCCGACGCCTCGTGCCGCCACTCCTGACCCGCTTGCCACGGCAGACCCCTTCGCGCCTAGCGTCCCCGACCCCGCCGCCGCACCCATCCCGGTGCCGCAGACCATCTCGCGCGACGCGCTTGCCGGCATGGGCGGAGCCGCCGCGACCGGTGCCGCCGTGGGCCTAGGCGCCGCAACCGGCATCGCCTCCAACATGGCGAGCACTCGCGCCCCGCAGCGCCCGCTCGCCCGGCTCGTCGACGTCGTGAGCGGCGAGAGCCATAGCATCACCTCCGCACAGGTGACCATCGGTCGCGAGCGCTCAGTTTCCGACATTGCCCTGCGCGACCCCAACGTGTCGCGCCGCCACGCCCAGCTCACCTTTACGGGCTCGGATTGGTCGATCGAGGACCTCAATTCCACCAACGGCACACTCGTCAACAACCGCCGCATTACGCGCTGCCCGCTGCGCAACGGCGATCTGCTGACGTTTGGCCTGAGCACCTTTGAATTTAGGGGATAGTCGCTTATGAACATCGATATCGTCCTTTTTGCAGGCCGCATCGTCCTGGTCGCCCTGCTCTATATCTTCCTGTTCGCCGTCATGAAGACCGGCGTGGGACTTGTGCGCGGACAGCGCCGCGACTCGGCTATCTGGACGATCGATGTGGACAAGGGTCCGCGCGGTATCCGCGGCATCCACGTAGATATGCTCGGCCCCGTCATCGTCGGTCGCTCGCCATCTTCGGACATCTGCATCAACGAACCATTCGTCTCGGCCTCGCATGCGCGCTTTTCGCTGCAGGGCCCGGCGCTCATCATCGAGGACCTCAACTCGCTTAACGGCACGCTCGTCAACGGCCGCCAGCTTGTGGAGCCCGCAACGCTGCGCGAGGGCGACGAAGTCCAGATTGGCGATGTGGTCATGAAGGTGAACCGTCGATGATCGACGAGGAGAACAAGTCCGCGACTATGACCGAGGCACCGGCCGCCGCCACAGCTGCGCCGGCCCACGCCGCTCCGGCGGACTCCACACCCGTGGAGCCCGAGGACACCGTGTTCTCCCTGCCTCTTTCGCATGTAACGCATGATATTTCGGATCTCGCCGATAACGAGGACGAAGCGGATGCCGTAGCGGCGCCCATCGGCGCACATGCTGCGGAACAGCCCACAGCGCCCGAAGCAACCCCGGCGCCGGCTCACTTTGCAGAGCCCGTCGCCGCGGCAATCAACGAGAGCGCTGCGGTGTTTGCGGCACCCGAGCCCGCCGCGCCGGCGTTTCCCATAGCCCCGGCATCCGAGGTTGCGCCCGCGTCTGCGCCGGCGCCCGAGGCGGGGACATCCCCCGAGGACGGCCCTGCACCCAAGACCCCGCAGCCTGCGCCCGCAAGCGAGTCCGATGCCGTGGCCGAGCCCGCCGCCCAGTCGCAAAACACGCCCGCGCCGTCGCACTTTGCGACGCCCGAGCCTATAGACGTCAGCCCGCAAGATGACGAGTCGACCGCCCGCGTTTCCGAGGAGCCCGACTCCCCGGACACCGGCGATTCCGAATCAAACGCCGAGACCGACACCGTCTCTCCCGGTGACACAGCCGAAATCGACGTTGCCGCCGTTGAGGCCAAACTCAAAGACCCCGGCTCGACCATGAGCTTTGAACCCCTAACCGAGGAGCGCATCGAGACCGACTCGACCTATGATGCCGGCACCACCACGCAACTCATGTGGGGCGCCCGCTCCGACGTTGGCTGTGTGCGCCCGCACAATGAGGATTCCTACCTGGTGCAGTCGCCGCTCTTTTGCGTATGCGACGGCATGGGTGGTCACGCCGCCGGCGAGGTAGCCTCTTCTATCGCCGTCGAGACTATAGCCAAGACGGCCCCACAGTCCGCCGACGCAGCACGCCTGGCCGCATCCGTCGAGGCAGCCAACGCCGCCGTAATCGAGGCGGCCCTGAACGGCCTGGGCAAGCCCGGCATGGGCTGCACAGCCACCTGCGCCTACATCGAAAACGACACGCTCGCCATCGCCCACGTGGGCGACTCTCGCGCCTATCTGCTCCACGAGGGCACGCTCATCCGCGTGACCCGCGACCACTCCTACGTGGAGGAGCTCGTGGACGCCGGCGAGATCACGGCAGACGAGGCTCGCGTCCACCCCAACCGTTCGGTCATCACCCGCGCGCTGGGCTCGGACCCCGCCATGTATGCCGACCACTTCACTCTGCATATCGAGGAAGGCGACCGCCTGATCCTGTGCTCCGACGGCCTCTCGAGCATGATTCCCGATAGCGATATCGAGAACATCGCCACGCAGTCCTCAACCGCGCAAATCTGCGTCGACAACCTAGTGGACGCGGCGCTTGCCGCCGGCGGCCACGACAACGTAACCGTAGTAGTCGTTGACCTGGTTGACGATGGCGTTATGCGCGAGGCGCAACGCGTGCGTCGCCGCAATGTTACTATCGCCGCCATCCTGGCCCTCGTCTTTGTGCTAGCAGCTGGCATCTGGGCCTACACGGGTGTCACCGGCTCGTACTACCTGGGTACCTACCAGGGCAATGTCGCCGTCTGGCGCGGCCTGCCCGGCAAGCCACTCGGACTCAAGCTCCACTGGCTCGAAAGCGAAACCAGCATCAAGCTGTCCGACCTGCCCGAAGACACGCAAAACCGCCTCAAGGCGGGCATTCCGCAAACAAGTGTCGACGATGCGCAGGACACGATATCCAAGTACCGCCACCAGATCGACGAGGAGCAGACCCGCCAGGTGATCGACGCGCAAACGATTCGCGACAACACCAATCAGGGATCGACCTCCGAATCAGATTCCGAGAAAACCGCCGAACAGTCCGCCGAGGCCGAAGCCTCCGATAAGAATTAGAAAGGGAGTGCCGCTTATGAGTCGCCGCAACACCGAGCTGCTCTTGCTCATCGCCTCGGCGTTCCCCGTCATCCTGCTGTATGCGATGTACGTCCTCACCGCGGGCGCTGCCATCTCCTTTGAGACGCTCGCCGTACCGATCGGCCTCTTTGCCGCCTTTGCCGCGGCCCACATTGCCGTGCGCATCTTGGCGCCCGGTGCCGACCCCGCCATCCTGCCCATCGTATTTATACTTTCGGGCATCGGCATCACGTTCGTGACGCGTCTCGCCCCCGCTCTCGCCATCTCACAGCTCATCATCCTGTTTGTCTCGGTGGCGCTCATGGTGGGAACGCTTGCACTAGTCAAAAACCTCGACGTGGTCATGCGCTACAAGTACACCTTTGGCATCATCGGCATCATTCTGCTGATGCTGCCTATCTTTATCGGCACCACGATCTCGGGCTCCAAGCTGTGGATTCGCATCGCGGGCTTTACCATCCAGCCCGGCGAGTTCGCCAAGGTCTTTATCGTCCTGTTCCTGGCCGGCTACCTGGCCGAGAACCGCGAGCTGCTCTCCATCTCCAACCGCAAGATTCTGGGCTTTAAGATCCCTCGCCTGCGACTGCTGCTGCCGCTGTTTGCCGTGTGGGGTGTGTGCCTGCTCGTCGTCGTCTTCGAACGCGACCTGGGTTCGGCCGTGCTGTTCTACACCATCTTCTTGCTGATGCTCTACGTTGCCACGGGGCGCTTTTCGTATGTCGTTATCGGCCTTGCGCTCTTAGCTGTCGGAGCCGTGGGCGCCTACAAGTTCCTGTCGCACGTTCAGGTGCGTTTCCAGGTTTGGGTCGATCCGTTTAAGGACGCCCAGGGCCAGGGCTACCAGATCGTCCAGTCGCTCTTCTCGCTTGCCGATGGCGGCCTGGTCGGTGTTGGCATCGGCAACGGCATGGCCAACAACATCCCTGTCGTCGAGTCCGACTTTATCTTCTCGGCCATTGGCGAGGAGATGGGCCTTTTGGGCGGCGGCGCCGTGCTCATCCTGTTTATGCTCTTTGCCGTGCGTGGCCTCACCACAGCTGCCCGCGCTAAATCCGACCTCGCCGCCTTTAGCGCCACCGGTCTTACGGCAGCCATCAGCTTCCAGGCCTTCTTGATCGTGGGCGGCGTCACCCGCCTGATCCCGCTGACCGGCGTCACTCTGCCCTTTATGAGCCAGGGCGGCTCCTCGCTGCTGGCAAGCTTTATCATCGTCGCGCTCCTGCTGCGCGCCGGTGACGAGGCGACCGGACGCGAGGCCGAGCTTACCGGCACCGGCACCATGGCCGCCATCACCGATGATCAGGTCGCATCGGCCGCCGCCCCGACGGGCACGCGCTTTGCCACCTCGTCTTCCTACGGCAGCGGCAGCCATTCCGTCGGCTCGCGCATGCGTCGTCGCCTGCTCGACACGCCTGAATCCGGTGTGCTCGGCCGCGTGGCGCTCGCCAACCGTCTAACCCGCGCGGTGCTCGCCTTTACGGCGCTGTTCGCCATCCTTATCGGCAACCTCACCTATGTCCAGGTCATCAAGGCCAAGGACTATCAGGACATGCCGACCAACAACCACACCATCGCCCGCTCCAAGTACATCCAGCGCGGCTCCATCATCACGTCCGACGGCGTGACGCTGGCCGAGTCGCTGCAGCAGGAGGACGGCACCTACGTACGCTCCTACCCCAACGGTAACCTGGCAGCGCACGTGGTTGGCTACGTGAGTCAGCAGTATGGCACCACCGCCATCGAGAGCGTCATGAACGACACGCTCACCGGTTCTAAGGACTACTCCAGCTGGAACAACGCCATCGCGTCGCTCGCGGGCCAGACCCAGCCGGGCAACACCGCCAAGCTCACCATCGACTCGCGCATCCAGACGGCGGCCGAGCAGGCACTCAAGGGCTTTAAGGGCGCTGTAGTGGTCATCGACCCGCGTACCGGCGCGGTGCTCGCATGTGCCAGCTCGCCCACCTATGACAACACCAACATCGATGCCCTGCTGCAGACGGGCGGCGGCGAGGACGGCTCCATGTACAATCGCGCCATGGACGCGCTGTACACGCCGGGCTCAACGTTTAAGGTCGTTACGCTTTCCGCGGCACTCGAGACCGGCACCGCCAGCCTTACCAGCACCTACCAGGCGCCCGGCTCCATGGACATCGGCAACGCACCGGTCACCAACTCTGCCAACGAGAGCTACGGCACCATCAGCCTGCAGCAGGCCTTTGCCGTGTCCTCCAACGTCGTCTTTGGCCAGGTGGCAAACGAAGTTGGCGCAAATACGCTCGTACAGTTTGCCAACGCCTTCGGCTACGGCCAAAAGCTCGGCCAGGACCTGACCTCCGCGGCCTCCATCATGGCCGACCCGTCGCTCATGACCGAGTGGGAGACCGCCTGGGCCGGCGCCGGCCAGCCTGTCGGCATGGACCACACGCCCGGCCCGCAGACCACCGTCATGCAAAACGCCGTGATTGCCGCCGCCATCGCTAACAGCGGCGTGGTCATGGACCCGTACTTTGTAGCCCAGGTACTCGCCCCGGACGGAACCGTGGTCAAGACCACGCAGTCCCGCTCGCTTGGTCAGGCCGTCAGCTCCGCCACGGCCGACCAGGTCAAGCAGGCCATGCTTGCCGTCGTCCAGTCCGGCACCGGCACCGATGCCCAGATCCCCGGCGTCAAGGTCGCCGGCAAGACCGGCTCGGCCGAGATCGGCGGCACCAACGTCAACTCGATGTTTGTTGGCTTTGCACCTTACGATTCACCCACGGTCGCCATCTCGGTGGCCTTGGAGGATTTCGACAAGCATGACGTCGAGGCCGCCAAGATTGCCGGTATCGTCCTGACCGCGGCGCTTGCCGCACAGGGAGCGTGATGCCCATGATCGAATCGGACACCCGAGGCGCGCCGCGGCCGAAGAGTTAGCGGCAACGCGCCACACGGCCCCAGCGGCCACATCGTAGGTACTACACACATCGTTGAGCGAATAGTTATGTTAGGAGCAGGAATGGAACAGAGGGTCCTCGGGGGAAGATACCTCCTCAAGGATAAGGTGGGAACAGGCGGCATGGCGACCGTCTACCGTGCACAGGACCAGGTCCTCGACCGCACGGTTGCCGTCAAGATCATGCTGCCGCAGTATGCTGGCGACGCAACCTTCGCCGCACGCTTTAAGCAGGAGGCCCAGGCAGCAGCCGGTCTCTCCTCCCCCTATATCGTGGGCGTCTACGATTGGGGCAAGGACGGCGACACCTATTACATCGTCATGGAGTACCTGCGCGGCACCGACCTTAAGAGCGGCATCAAGAGCCACGGCGCCCTCGACCCCAAGAAGGTCGCCCAGATCGGCTCGCAGATCAGCTCCGCGCTTTCGGTCGCCCACAAGCACGAGATCATCCACCGCGACATTAAGCCGCAGAACATCATGGTGCTGCCCGACGGCAACATCAAGGTGATGGACTTTGGCATCGCGCGCGCCAAGAACAGCCACCTCACGCAAGACAACAACGTGCTGGGAACCGCCCACTACGTCAGCCCCGAGCAGACCCGTGGTCAGGACCTCGGCCCCACCTCGGATATCTACTCGCTGGGCGTCGTGATGTACGAGTGCGCCACCGGCCGCGTCCCCTTTGACGGTGACGACGCTATCTCGGTCGCACTCAAGCAGGTCAACGAGCTGCCTATTCCGCCGAGCCAGATCAACTCCGGTGTCGACGCCGACCTTGAGCGCATCATCCTCAAGTGCATGGAGAAGGACCCGGCAAACCGCTTCCAGACCGCCGACGAGCTGCGTCAGGTGCTCAACAGCTACCTGTCGGGCCGTGCCGTCAACGTCTCGGAGCCCACGCGCATCATCGGTGCCCCCGGTGAGCTGGGCGCCACCAAGACTCGCGAGCTTTCCGATCAGACGCGCGCCATGGTGCGTCCCGTCTCGGGCGTGAGCGGCCAAAATACCGCCCGCAGCTCGGTTTCGGGCTCCACCGGCTCCTACGAGGTCGAAAAGCCCAAATCCAACAAGAACAAGATCATCGCCGCCGTGGTGGCAGCCGTTGCCGTCATCGGCATCGTGGTGGCCTTTGCCACAGGACTCTTTGGCGGCGAGCAGGTCACCGTGCCCGATGTGCTGGGCAAGGACCAGCAGACTGCCGTCGAGCTGATCAAGGAAGCCGGCCTCGAGGTCGGCACCATCGACCAAAGCTACAACGACGATGTCGACGAGGGCAAGGTCGCCGAGCAGACGCCCAACGGCAACACCAAGAAGACCAAGGGCACCAAGGTGAACCTGGTAATCTCCAAGGGCCCCAAGCCCTCCGAAAAGGTTGAGGTTCCCAAACTTGTCGGCCTGACCAAGGACCAAGCAGAAGCCGCACTGGCAAGCGTTGGCCTGAAGGGCAACGCCTCCGAGGAGGCCAACGAGGCTGATGAGGGCCAGGTCTTTGAGCAGGGCACCGAAGCCGGTAAGGAAGTCGCGAAGGGCACGACCATCTCGTACAAGGTCTCGAGCGGCCCGGATACCACGTCCGTCCCCGACCTGACCGACATGACCGAGGCCCAGGCGCGCAACGCCCTCGATATGGCAGGCTTTGGTGTCGACGTGAGCTACCAGGAGAACGACTCGGTTACCGAGGGCACCGTGATCAGCTGGAACCCCAGCGGCAAGCAGAAGCCCGGCGCCACGATTACCGTCGTCATCGCCAAGAAGTCCGGCAAGGCCACCGTCCCGGGCAACCTGTACGGCAAGAGCATTTCCGCCGCCGTTACCGCGCTCAACAACGCCGGTTTCTATAACATTGGCTTCTGTGACCAGAACGGCAATCCCGTAAGCGGTAACGAGGATGCAACCGTTACGGGCGTCTCCCCCACTGGAAAGCAGTCCACCGACAGCACGATTACGCTGACGGTCGCACTTTCTGGTTCGGGCTCGGGCTCGGGCTCGGGCACGGGCGACGATTCCGGTACGACCAACTAGTCGCCACCCCACCGCTCATCGCGGCTTTCGCCGCAAACATATTCGCTCACAGGCGCCCGCTTGCTCCCCCAGCAAGCGGGCGCTTTCTTTATCTGAAGCAGCGAATACTACGGCATGCCTTAAACCAAAAGAGCCCGGCACCGTAACGGTACCGGGCTCGATATTCCTCTGGTGCCCCCGGGCGGATTCGAAAACTCCCCCGCGGGGAAATGAGTGACGCGGGTGTCGACGGTTCGAATCCGCCGGCAGCTCCCACAAACCAGAAACGGCGCCGCTCTCGCGACGCCGTCATAATCTTCTGGTGCCCCCGGGCGGATTCGAACCGTCGACACCCGCTTTAGGAGAGCGGTGCTCTATCCCCTGAGCTACGGAGGCATGTTGTACTAGTGTAGCAGATTTACGCCGTTGTAATACAGCGTATAGCCACTCTTCGAAGTTGCAGTGGAACAGCCCTCCGGAAAGTGTGTCCCACTATCCAGGCAAATTCTGGGTCAAACTTTCCCAATGGGACCTCGCTGGAAACTGTGTCCCAGAATTTCGGCTCGAAACGGGACACAGTTTCCCAAACGACCCCGTTCCGGAAACTACATCCCGGAATCGGCGCTCGAACTGGGATGCACTTTCCCGATCGAGCCCCATGGGAAACTGCGTCCCACTTGGGGGGCGCTCTTTAATGACTAGTTACCTTTGTGGAAGAGGTTTTTGATAACGGAGGGGATGCTCTTGGCGCCCTTGGCCGTCACATCGATAAAGTCGGGCGAACGCACAAGCTTATCCTCGTCGACGTACTTGCGGACCGCGCGCAACGTCTCTTTGTCGTCGCGCGTCGAAAACGTAAAGTGACCGTTGTCCTTGGTGAAGATGGCAAAACGCGTGATCTTCTTGGTGCCGCGTAAAACCTCGGCGGCAATATAGTCGACCTCGTCCCACGGGATTTGAATATAATCCTCGGGATTGCGCTCGTTGTAATACTCGAACGCCTTATTGCCCACCATCACGTTACCGTGGCTGGTAAGCCCCATCAGGCAGGTTGCCGGCGTTGCCAGATCGACCGTGCTGTTCTGAGATTGCGCCATGCGCACCTCGCCCTCCAAATAAAACAATCGGACCGCATCCAGTGTACCCACCGGGTGCGGTCCGTTTCAATGGCTCAAAAGCCCTTGCCTAGCAATTCTCGGTCTTAAGCCGAAACGTGCTTACATGAAGCCGCAGACGCGACCGATGATGCCGATGGCGAAGAGAGCCAGGATGATGACGATCGGGCTGACCTTCTTCTTGAGGAGCTTGCAGACCAGCAGGGTCAGGCACACGGCGGCAAGGCCGGGGATGAGCTGATCGAGGTTGGCCTGAAGCGTGGTGACCTTCACCTGATCAAGGGCGTTAGCACCGATGGAGTTATACATCGTCAGTGCTTCCTTGACACCCTCAGAACCAGAGGGCAGGTTAGCCCAGTCGATAAAGGCGCCAGCAGACTGCGTGACCTTGGAGACGACCGGGGTGAAGGAGATGGACACCCAGCGCTCGACCAGGGCGCCGATGATGAACATACCCAGGATGGAAGCACCCTCGGTGACCTTGCCCATCAGACCGCCGGAGAGGTCCTTGGCGATGGAGGAGCCGACCTTGTAGCCAAACTCCTGCGTGTACCACAGGAAGGCGTAACGGATGATGTTCCACGCGAAGAAGAACAGCAGCGGACCGGCGATGCTGCCGGACAGGGCCAGGGAAGCGCCCAGAGCGCCCAGAATCGGGCGAAGGGTGAACCAGAAGGCGGGGTCGCCGACGCCGGCGAGCGGGCCCATCATACCGACCTTGACGCCCTGAATGGCGACGTCGTCGATCGGAGCACCGTTGGCGCGCTCCTCCTCGAGAGCGAGGGTGACGCCAATGACGGGGGCGGAAACATAGGGATGGGTGTTATAGAACTCCAGGTGGCGCTTAAGAGCGGCAATCTGGTCATCCTTGTTGGTGTAGAGCTTCTTGATCGCAGGGATCATTGCGAAGCACCAGCCGCCGTTCTGCATACGCTCGTAGTTCCACGAGCCCTGAAGGAACTGATGACGGAAGCAAACCTTCTTGCGGTCAGCCTTGGTGAGCTGAATCTTGTTCTCTGCCATATGTATCACTCCCCTCCTACTCGTAATCGTTCAGAATGTCACCGAGCGGGTCACCGGAGCCGCCGCCCATGCCGCCACCCTGCTTGGCCAGATCCTTAAGGCCAAGGTAGATGAGGGCAAGGGAGATGCCGATGAGGCCAAGGGCGATCAGCGTGAGCTGAGGGATGGCAGCAAGGACAAAGCCGAGGATGAAGAACGGCCAGGTCTCCTTGGTGGCCATCATGTTGATGACCATGGCGTAACCGACGGAAGCGACCATGCCGCCGCCGACAGCCATGCCGCCGGACAGCCAGTCGGGCATAGCGTTAAGCGCGTTGGTAACAGCCTCGGCCGGGATGATGCACAGAAGTACTGCCGGGATGGCGATACGAAGGCCCTGCATGAGGATGGCAGCGTACTGCCAGCGCTCGATGCCGGAGAAGTCGCCCTTCTCGGCGCAACCGTCCATGGCGTGAGCGATAGCGGTGGCCAGGGTACGGCAGATCATGGTCAGGAACAGGCCAGCGACCGACAGCGGGACGGCGACGGCGATGGCGGCGGTAACGGCCTTTGCCGAATCGGTGGCGCCACCGTTGAGGGCGAGCACCATGATGATCGAAGAAGCGACCGAGGCCAGAGCGGCGTCAGGCGCGACAGCGGCGCCAACGTTAGCCCAGCCAAGGGCCATCATCTGGAGCGAACCGCCCAGGAGGATGCCCTCCTGAAGGTGACCGGTTACGAGACCGATAAGCGTGCATGCCACGAGCGGCTGATGGAACTGGAACTCATCCAGAATGCCTTCCATACCGGCAAGCAACGCGACAATCGCAACAAGCAGAATAGTGATTGCAGACATGTATCGGACCCTCCTTTACTATGCTTGAGCGGCCAGTTCGGCCTTAGCTTTCTTCAACATGGCGTCGAGATCCTCGGAGGAATCCGAAGGAACCTTGCGGACCTCGAACTTGACGCCCTTGGCCTTGAGGGCCTCGAGAGTCTTGACGTCGTCATCGCCCATAGCGACGGCGTTGGTGACGACGACCTTGCCTTTGGAGTGAGCCATGGAACCGATGTTGACTTCCTTGATGTCGACGCCGGCCTCGATGGCCTTGAGCAGATCCTGCGGGTTCTCGAAGAGCAGCATGGCCTTGGTGTCACCAAAGCGCGTGTCCTTGACGACCTCGGCCATCTTCTTGATGGGCACGACGTTGGCATGGACTCCCGGAGGGGCAGCCTGCTCGATCATGGTCTTGCGGAGCTCGTCGTGAGCAACGCCGTCGGAAACCACGATGATGCGGTTGGGGTTGATCTGCTTGGTCCACGTGGTGGCCACCTGACCATGAAGCAGACGGGTGTCGATACGGACGTGGGCAATCTTGATGTGCCCGTCGCCGATGACCGTTCCCGGAGGAATAGCGCCTGCAGGAGCAGCGGCGGCCGCAGCCGGCTTCTTCTCCTCGGGCTCCAGAGACTCGGGCTTGACGCGCACGCCAGCCTTAGCCTCAGTCACGAGATGTTTTGCGATCGCATGTGCAGTGTTCTTTGCGTCAAAGCGCTGCGAATATGCCTCGATGAGCATAGGCAGGTTGACACCGGTGACGATAGCCCAGGAATCGTGGCCCTCGATGAGTCCGCTGATCTGGTTGAACGGCGTGCCGCCCCACAGATCAACGAGGAAGAGCACCTGCTCCTGGTCCTCGAAGGAAGCGACTGCTTCCTCGACCTTGGCACGGAAATCGTCGGGGCCCATGCTCGGCTCGAGCGAGACCACGGCAACAGACGGCTGATCGCCAAAGACCATCGAGCCCGTCTGCTTGATTCCAGCTGCCAAGTCCCCGTGGCTAGCAAGAACAATACTTACCATCACATAACCTCCTTTTTGTCTACGTATTTCCTACACGACATGAAAGGAGTATACCTGTTTGGATTGTGGAATTATAGCTAAATTCGCAAAAGGTTGCATTATTTGTTTAAACGTCTAAGTTTGTTACAAGTTGATTACGTTGCTGGCTTATAGCTCATTGCCTGCTAAAACGTGATTTGCTGATTGTTTTCAAAGACATATAAAGGTGCACCGTTCGTTAAGACCGCTTTTAGGTGAATCCCAATGCGTCTGCGTGCCACCATTTTGTTTAAACAGACATGACTTGACTAACCGAAGCAAATATGTTTAGAACTCTAGCCCATGTAGACATTAGATGTTAGGCGATGTGGAGGGGGTTGGCGGCGTCGACGGCGTCGGGGGCGTCGGAGAGGCCGTCAGGAGCAGCGTCTGCCGGGTCCTCGTCGGGGGTCTCGATCTGTTTGATCATGACCTCCTGGCCCTGCAGCAGGTATGTTTCACCGCTGCCGCAATGGGGGCAAGTCTTGCCGTGCTCGACCGTCGCGTAGTCGCGGCCGCACGCCTCGCAATGCGTCACGGCCTCGACAGGCTCCACGATAAGCTCCGCGCCCTGCGTGATAGGCTTTTTATCCGCCGCCCAGCGCCAAGCGTCGAGTAGTAGATCGGGGACGACGCCCGAGACCTCGCCCAGCAGCAGCGTGACGCTCGAAACGCGACGCACGCCATGAGCGCGCGCCACATTCTCAACATCGCGAATGATGTGATAGACGATTCCGAGCTCGTGCACTTTTAATTCCTTCCGCCGTTCTACCGAACGGCGGTCGGCTTGACGCTGCGCGAGCCCCAGACGGGCGATCTGCCTTTCAATCGTCGGGCATGGGCAAAAGCCCTATGCCCTCCTCTTTCAAGGCACCTCGCCACGCCTGGGACTCGCTCGCTGTCCAACCGCTCTCTGCGCCGTTCTCCTGCTTGTTGCGTTTCTTACTTCTTCCCGAATTTAATCTTGATGGCGCGCTTGAGCGCGTACTTGCCCAGGCTTGGGAGCTTTTGCTCGTATTTGACCATCGTGGAGCACTCGGGGCGGTCGCGATCCAGATGGATGGCGTCGAACGCGCACTTGGTGGTGCACAGGCCGCAGCCGATGCACTTGTTGGGGTCGACGATCGAGGCGCCGCAGCCCAGGCAGCGGGCGGTCTCGGCGCGCACCTGCTCCTCGGTAAAGGTCTCAACATACTCGCTAAACGGCGCAGCCTTCTCGCGTTCGCGGTCCACATGCGCAACCTCGCGGCTCGCGTTGTCGTAGCTCTCGATCACGACATCGTCGCGGTCGAGCGCGGTGTAGCGGCGCTGGTTGCGGCCGATGGTGAGCGTGGAGCCCGGCTGCACAAAGCGATGGATGGACACGGCAGCCTCGTGGCCGGCGGCAATGGCATCGATGGCAAAGCTGGGGCCGGTGTAGACGTCGCCGCCCACAAAGATGTCGGGTTCGGCGGTCTGGTAAGTCTGGGGATCGACCAGGGCGCCCTGGCCGCGGCCGAGCTCCACCTTGGAGCCAGCCAGCAGGTCGCCCCACACAATGGACTGGCCAATCGACATGACGACACGGTCGGCATCGACACGGCGCAGATCGTTCTCGTCGTACTCGGGCGCAAAACGGCCCTCGTCGTCAAAGACACGCGTGCAGCGCTTGAAGGTGATGCCGCACACGCGACCGGCCTCGTCCAGGTGAATCTCCTTGGGGCCCCATCCGCAGCTGATGTGCGCGCCATCCTCAATGGCCTCGCGACGCTCCTCCTCGCTGGCAGGCATCTGGGCATCGCTCTCCAGGCAGAACATCTCAACGTGCTCGGAACCCAGACGGCAGGCGTTGCGCGCGACATCGATAGCCACGTTGCCGCCGCCCACCACAATGGTGCGGCCGGACAGGGAATCGATCTTGCCGCTGTTAACCTCGCGAAGGAAGTCGACGGCCACGGTCACGTCCTCGGCACCCTCGCCCGGAATGCCCGCAAGGCGGCCGCCCTGGCAGCCAATGGCAACGTAGAAGGCCTTAAAGCCCTGCGCGCGCAGCTCGTCGAGCGTCACATCGCGACCGACCTCCACGCCATAGCGGAACTCGGCACCCATCAGGCGAATAACTTCGACCTCGGCCTCGATAACGTCCTTCTCCAGCTTAAAGCTGGGAATGCCATAGGTGAGCATGCCGCCCGGGCGCTCGTTCTTCTCGAACACGACGGGCTTGTAGCCCTTCTCGGCCAGATAGAAGGCACAGGACAGACCGGCCGGGCCGGCACCGATGATGGCGATCTTCTGATCGAAGCCGCCGGCGCGCGTCGGCGTCACCACGGGTGGGACATAGCGGGTCGCGGCATCAAGATCGCGCTGGGCGATAAACTTCTTGACCTCGTCGATAGCCACGGCGGCGTCCACACGGCCACGGGTGCAGGCATCCTCACAGCGGCGGTTGCACACACGGCCGCAGATAGCGGGCAGCGGGTTCTCGCGCTTGATGAGCGCCAGCGCCTCGTCATAGCGGCCCTGCGCCGCGAGCTTTAAGTAGCCCTGGACGGCAACGTGCGCGGGGCAAGCCGTCTTGCAGGGCGCGGTGCCGGACTCGTGCGTCTCGATACGGTTATCGTTGCGGTAGTTGGGCGACCACTTGGTGTGGTCCCACTTGGTGGCATCGGGCAGCTCCTGGCGCGGATACTCGGGCACCTGTCCGCCGGCCTTTTTGCTGCAGAGCTTCTGGCCGAGCTTGGCGGCACCGGCCGGGCACACCTCAACGCAGCGACCGCAGGCCACGCACTTGTCCTTCTCGACCTTGGCGACATAGGCCGAGCGCGACAGGTTGGGCGTGTTGAACAGCTGCGAGGTGCGCAGGGCATAGCACACGTTGACGTTGCAGTTGCAGATGGCGAAGATCTTGTTCTCGCCGTCGATGTTGGTGATCTGGTGCACAAAGCCGTTGTCCTCGGCCTGGCGCAGGATGTCGTAAACCTCGTCGCGCGTCACGTAATGGCCGCGGTCGGTCTCGACCACGTAGTCGGCCATATCGCCCACGGCGATGCACCAATCGGCCGGGTCGTCGGCGCAGCCCTCACCCATCACGCGACGGCTCGCGCGGCAGCTGCAGGTGCTAGCGGCATATTTGCCATCGTATTTGTCGAGCCAATGCTCGATATGCTCGATCGGCACCGACGTGCTCGCGGCATCGATAGCCTTCTCGACCGGAATGACATGCATGCCGATGCCGGCACCACCGGGCGGCACCATCGGCGTGGCCTTGGACAGCGGTCCCTTGGACGCCTGCTCAAAGAACTTGGCATAGACCGGGTGCTCCTCGAGCTGGCTCACGCGCATGTTGAGAAACTCAGCGGAACCCGGCACCAGCATGGGCAGCACCCACTGCTTGGCGCGCTCGGGGTTTTCCCAGTTGTACTCGAGCAGGCCCGTGTAGCTCATATCGTCGAGCATCTTCTCGATATCGGCTTCGGGCATGCCGGTGAGCTTGACCATCTCGGGCAGCGTATAGGGACGGCGCATCTTCATCTTGCAGAGCACTTCGGCCTGCTCGTCAGTCGCGGCCTCGGCAAACGACCAGTACTCGTAGCCCAGCAGCTCATCGCGATGCAGCAGACGGTTGGTGCAGTGCTCGCACAGCTTGACGATGGCCTCGCGCGGATGCTCCGGCAGCGGCGGCACGAACTCCGAACCGATGTCGGGCTCGGTGTAGCTAATCCCCGGTCCGTTGAGAATCATGGTTGTCCCTTCTCTTGCCACAGCCCGGCGAGACCGCGGCACCCCTCTTTTTTGCAGGCCGGGCATGCCCCCATGCCGTTCACCCGCCATTAGTTGACATTGTGTCAAAAATAGTATTGACGAACCGTCAACAATATTCAAGACTGTTAGGCGAACGGTCAGGCAAAAGAGGATGAAAGGCGGCAAAACATGAGCAACAACACAGCAGATACCTCTGTGGTCGATGCCGTCCCCGCATCCGATAGCGCGGCAAAGCGCTTGACGGGCGACGAACGCCGTCGCGAGATCCTCGCCGCCGTGCGCACCGTGAGCTCTGAGCTAGGCGTGTCGCATCTATCCGTCTCGGCCGTGACCAAGCGAGCCGGCTGCACGCGCTCATTGTTCTACCACTACTTTGCCGACATGGACGCCGCTGTCACCGCCGTCATGGACGAGGCGATCGACGGTTTTATCTCCGAGCTCGAGCAGTGGAATGCCAACCGCACCGTCGGTGATATCGAGGGCGCACTCAACACCGTCGCCCCGCTCTTTAAGCGCCTGGTCGTCAGCGGCCACGAGCTGCCGAGTACGCTCACCTCAAGCAGCGGCGCGCTCTACGGCGGCTTTTTGCACAACGTGGTCCAGCGTGTGGCGCAGTATATCTGCGACACCACCGTGGTGGATTTTGCCGCCCATCATGAGCTACGCATCGACCATGTCTACGAGACGTTCTACACCCTCATCATGGGGTTGTTGATGTATATCCGCACGCACCCCGATGTGCCCGACGAGACGGTCAAGGAAATCATCGCCTCGACACTCCACATCGAGGGCTATACCGCCAAGTATCCGGAGCGCAAGCCCCAGAACTGACGACATTTGGCCAAACTGCCCGCGATCAGAAGAGGGGCCGCGGGCGTGTGAAAGGAGAGCAGCATGCTGTTCGATGTTTGGGGTAGCGATACCCTTATCCACTGGGCCGGCTGGGCCATGGTCTTTATTGGCCTGATCGTGCTCAACGAGGTCGGCCGCCGCACCAAGCTGGGCGCGGCAATCATCTTTGGCGTGGCTCCGCTGGCCATGACCATCTACTGCGTCGCCATCGCCATCGGCGTCTCGCAGGGTGCCGAGTGGGCGCTCACCAACCCCACCCATGTGTACCAGAACAGCTGGTTCCACTACGCCAAGGTATACGCGGCGCTGGCCGGTTGCTGGGGCTTCATTGCCATTAAGTACCAGTGGGGCAAGATTGGCAAGGCGCATTGGTTCCGCGCATGGCCGTTTGTGATCGTCGCCATCAACATCATGATCGCCGTCGTGTCCGACTTTGAGAGCGCCTATCACTTCTTTGTCCTGGGCGAGTCCACCTGGGTCACCTCCGAAGGTGCTACGCAGCTGGCCGGCTGGAACAACGTGTTCAACGGCATCGCCGGTATTATCAACATCTTCTGCATGACCGGTTGGTGGAGCGTCTACGCCTCCGAGGATCAGACCGACATGCTGTGGCCCGATATGACCTGGGTCTACATCATCGCCTACGATATCTGGAACTTCTGCTACACCTACAACTGCCTGCCCACCCACTCCTGGTTCTGCGGCTTTGCGCTGCTTCTGGCGCCCACCGTCGCCGCCTTTATCTGGAACAAGGGCGGCTGGATCCAGAACCGCGCCTTTACGCTGGCCATTTGGTGCATGTTTGCCCAGGTGTTCCCGTACTTCCAGGAGGAGTCCATCTTTGTGACCCACTCCACGCTCGACCCCGGCGCCGCTACCGCGGTCTCGATCGCCGCTCTGGTCGCCAACGTCGCCGCGATCATCTACATCGCCTACCGCGCCAAGAAGCTCGGCCGCAATCCCTACAAGCAGGATGTCTTTGAGGGCACCAGCGATTGGGAGAAGGCTACCGCTCGCCGCGCCAAGGTGGATTACGCGCACGCCGAGTAACGTGTTGGTCGCTGTTGGCAGTTGGGCATAGGCCCGCCCGTCAGGATTTTCATCCAATGTCTCGCAGAGCCCCCGGAAAGCGTTTCGCTCGCTTTTCGGGGGCTTTTGTCGTTGCGTCTCTATTCATCTATTCAAAAACATACGCATATATAAAATCGGATTTCAAATCATGCGGCGGCTCTATGGGGTCCCGTTTTTGGGTACAGTGTTGTCCCGATATTGAGCTTGGGGGATATATGAAAGATGAGACGATGGGCCAAGAGGATGCGGCCCAAGATGCAGAAGCGTGTGCCGAGGCCCTGGAGAGCCTAGACCGGATTTCGCTTGACGATGTTGCGTTTGACGATTCGAGCGTTGATGTGCAGGATGAACCGGAAATCGAGGCACAGCCCGATGATCAGGATGCAGGCGACGTTGAGCCTGCCGAAGATGAGGCAGGTCACGAAGACACCGAAAGCGAGGCCGACAACCAGCCCGAATCCGACACGGGCGAGGAAACCATCTTGCTCGACAGCTTGCCGGCCGAGGATTCGCTGACCCGCGAGCTTCCTGGCTTAGGCTCTGCGCCTGCCGTGGACGAGACCATCGCCATGGGCGATATTCCCCTGCCGTCCGTTCCCTCGGCACGCGAGGCCGAGGTTCGCCATCGCAAAATGTCGCCCAAGCGCCGCAATCTGATGGTTGCCGGCGTCGTAGCCGTCGCGCTTGTTGCCGGCGGCGCAGGCTATGCTGCCTGGAACGGATATCAACAAGAGCAGGCTGCCGTGCTTGCCGCAAACGCCCATACCATGATGTCGGTGCAGATTGGCGTGCATGCCGCGGGCCTCGACTGCTCAACTGGCTCCAAGATTCCCGTGCAGGTGAGCGGACAAGATTCCGACGGTTCTTCCGTGAGCGAAACGCTCTACGTTGACGAGCGCGGCCGCGGCATCAAACTGCTGCCCGGCGATTACACGCTCTCCATCGCCGCCTCCCCCATCGCGGCCGACGGCACCATCTATACCGTCCCGACCACCAAGACGCAGGTCGCCGTTAAGAGCGATGGACAGGATTTAAGTGCCCAGGCCACCTTTAAGCTCAAGGTGCCTTCGGCCGACACGGTGACTGACGACCAGATCGATGCCGCCGCCAAGTATGCCGAGGAAGGCGGTGCGAGCTCCGCCGCGGCCGCCAAGATACTTCAGCAGGCGGCAACCGCGCGGCGCGACGCCGCCGTCAATGCCGTGAGCGCGAGCGAAGCGCAGGCCGCGCGCGATGCCGATGCTCGGCATAAGGCAACGGACCTGTATCAGCTCGATATTCCGGTTGAGTGGTATGGCAAGGTCGCAACCTGGCAAAACGGCAACACGCTGTGCATTTATCTGGACGGCGACAGCGATACGCCGATCGTGACGCTCGTCGCGGTGCGCGAGGGCGAGAGCTTTACGCCCGATGAGGGCGATACGGTTTTGGGTGCGGCCAATCTGGGCAACGGTTATACCGTCTATGCCAGCGGCCCCGTCTATCCGTACGTGGTGCCCCAGACTATCAACGGGCGCACCCAGGATCCAGTGTCGACCTACCCCATGGACGCGGCCATTGAGCTTGTCGAGCTTACGACCGGCAACCGCTATACCTATAGCCAGATCAAGAACGTGCTGGTCGGCAAAGACGGCAAGGCCGACGCCGCCGCCAAACTCGAGACCGACTACCTCGCCCAGATTCTCCTGCCGAGTATCAAAGCCCAGGACTAGCCTGGCGCAGCAAGGTGCTCCCCAACCGTGATGAGGGAGCCAGGAGGTCCTGACCCCACAGGTCCATAGATGATTAGGCAAGGAGCCACTTCCATGCGGGCACAACGTGGACCACACCGTGCTCGCATGAAATATCGGTCTGTTCATCCATGGTAACGATTGCCGACTCGCCAAGATCGAACTGGGCCATCGAGGCATCAAGCGCGGCAATTTCGCGCTCGCGCGTTTTCTCACGTGCCATATCCGCACTCACCTGAATCAGGCTATAAGCCCGCATGAGAAGCGCGTCCCCAGCCACAAAGTCCACCTCATGGCTTTTGCTCTTCTCTTTGATCAGCAGGCGGCAGACCGAGCCGGTCCTCACCGCGGGAGTCTTTCTTCTTAGCGCATTGAACACTGCGGTCTCGAGCCTCTGGCCCTGGTCCAATGCTGATGCGGGAGAGAATGCTCCAAACATCGCAGGGTCGACAGCGTAGACCTTAGACGCAGACCGCATGTTATTTGCCAGTGAACGCGTGAACTCCGGCACAGAAAATAACAGGTAGGCGTCCTCATAATACTCAAGTAAATCGCTAAGCGAATTACGACTGACGGGTATCTGTCTGCTCTTGAACTCGTTGTACACTTTGTTCACTGACAGCTCTCGTCCCGAAGATGCCATACACCGCGTCAAGAACAGCGATGCCAGGCGAGGGTTCTTGACGTCGTAACGTTCAACGACGTCCATGGCGACCGTTCGCGAAGCATATTCCTGTAGCAGCTGAATCGCGTCTGCAGGCGTCTGCTCAAGTGTCGCAATGAATCCCCCTCGTTCAAGATACCCGATCAGATGATGTCGAAGCAGCGCTGCATCGCTCGGGGAAAAGGTCGCATCTGGCTCGAGAACGCTCCCCGTCTTATATCGAACGTATTCCGAAAAACTCAACGGAAAAAGCTCTCGCACAAGAGAACGACCCCTGAACTCGCTCTTAAGTTCTGAGGACAGCATCTTAGAAGAAGATCCCGTCACATAGACGGTCGCTTTCTCCGTATCGACTACACGCCGCAGAAACGCACCCCATTCGGGAATTTCCTGGATCTCGTCAAAGAAAATGTAAGCGCCCTCGGTTCGAGCAACAGGATACAGCGCATAGAACGTGTCGAGCACGTCCGCCAGCAGCGATGGCTCATACGGGCGCAAGCGCTCATCCTCAAAATTGAAGTAAAGCATCCGGTCAAGCTCGACGCCCCGGCTCTGAAGCCGCCGCATCTCCTGATACAGGCGATACGTCTTTCCACAACGGCGGGCCCCCACAATCACATTTACGATGTTGTCGCGCTTTGGCTCCTGTGGGTTTCCTAGATCAAGGTCTCGCTCAAAAACCTGCGGAACCCCCTGCTGTTCAAAGTCCTTTATTTTCTGGGCGATCAAGTCGTTGAATGCCATGATTCTCCAATCTTGCTCTCTAGCTAATCAAAATTATACCGATTCTTGATTAATTAGAGAGCAAGATTGTGTGTAGCTTGATTAACACTTAAGCAAGTTTTATCACCGTTATTGCTCCGAAGGATATCGAGTGGCTAAGAGGACAACCGAGCTCGAATGCGACTCCCCGAGCAGTCAATTTGGGACGGGGCTTTTTTGACTACCCTCCCCCTGTAGAAAAATCCCTAACGCAGTTGCGGTGAAATAGGGCTGTTTTTGCTGGTCAAACCGCAAAACAGTCCCTATTTCACCGCAACTTATTGGTGGCCTTTTGGGTGGCACTTAGTGCCAGGGGTCGGCTTCGAACATCGGCTCGCGCTCGGGGCGGCGATCGCTGTAGGGATCGTAGCCGTCATCGTCCTCGTTCTCGGCACGGATGTAGGGGTCGCGCGGCTTGGGCGCCGGTTTGGGAGAAGCCTTCGGTGCGACCGGCGCGGCGGGCGCTGCCTCAGCAACCGGTGCGTGCGTCTTGTTCTCGTCTTTCATCTGCATATCTCCTTGCCATGTACTCATGCTCAACATCATCGATTGTCGCACGAAAAAGGGCGGCGGACCCGATTGGATCCGCCGCCCTTGGCGTTTTGCGATGAGGTGCGGTTAAAGCCGGCCCCATAATTTACTCTGCGTCGGGGACCTCGTAGGTGGCCGCCGGCGTGTTGTCGCACACGACGGTAAAGCCACCGTCCTTGTCGACATCGACCGTCACCTGATCGCCCTCGCGCACCGTGCCGTCGATGATAGCGGCGGCGATGGCATCCACGACCTCGCGCTGAACCAGACGCTTGAGCGGACGGGCGCCAAAGACCGGGTCCAGGCCGCCCACGGCGAGCATCTGCTTGGCCGCCGGGGTGATGGCAAGCGTCATGCGCTCCTTGGCCAGACGCGCGCGGACGTCGGCGAGCTGGATGTCGACGATCTTCTCGATCTGCGCCATACCGAGCGGATGGAACACCACGATATCGTCGATACGGTTGAGGAACTCGGGGCGGAAGGTCTGAGCCATGGCCGCGTCGACCTGATGGCGCATCTCCTCCTCGGCCTTGCCGGAAAGCTCGGCGATAGCCTTGGAACCCACGTTAGACGTCATGATGATAATCGTGTTCTTGAAGGACACCTGGCGACCCTGACCGTCGGTCAGGCGGCCGTCGTCAAGCACCTGCAGCAGCACGTTAAAGACATCCGGATGGGCCTTCTCCATCTCGTCGAGCAAGATCACGGAGTACGGACGACGGCGCACGGCCTCGGTGAGCTGGCCGCCCTCGTCGTAGCCCACGTATCCCGGAGGCGCACCGATCAGACGCTGGACGCTGAACTTCTCCATGTACTCGGACATGTCGATACGCACGAGCGCGCGCTCGTCATCGAACAGGCACTCGGCAAGCGCCTTGGCGAGCTCGGTCTTGCCCACGCCGGTGGGGCCCAGGAAGAAGAAGCTGCCGATGGGCTTGTCCGGATCGGAGAGACCCGCACGGCTGCGGCGCACGGCCGCGGCAACGGCGGAGACGGCCTCGTCCTGACCGATGACGCGCTTATGCAGCTCACCCTCCAAGCCCTTCAGCTTGTCGAGCTCGCCCTGCATCATCTTGGACACGGGCACGCCGGTCCAGGCACTCACGACCTCGGCGATCTCATCGGAGGTCACCTGCTCGTTGAGGCCTTCGCCGTCCTGCTGCTTTTGCGCCTCGAGCGCAGCCTCGGAATCCTGAATCTGCTGCTGCAGACCCGGAATCACGGAGTAGCGCAGCTCGGACGCACGGCCCAGGTCGCCGTTGCGCGTCGCGCGCTCCTCTTCGCTTCTGGCCTCGTCGAGCTGACCCTTAAGCTCCTGCACGTGGTCGATGGCGTTCTTCTGGTTGAGCCAGCCGGCCTTTTGCACGTTGAGCTTTTCTTGGACCTCGGCAATCTCCTGGCGCAGGGCCTCCAGACGCTCCTTGGAGGCGTCGTCGGTCTCCTTCATGAGCGCCTGCTCTTCGATCTGCAGCTGGGTGAGCTGACGCGTGGTGGCGTCAATCTCGACCGGCATGCTGTCGAGCTCCATGCGCAGGCGACTTGCCGCCTCGTCGACCAGGTCGATGGCCTTGTCGGGCAGGAAGCGGTCGGCAATATAGCGATCGGATAGATCGGCGGCGGCCACGAGCGCGCTATCGGTGATGTGCACGCCATGGAAGATCTCGTACTTCTCCTTGAGGCCACGAAGGATCGAGATGGTGTCCTCGACGGTGGGCTCGCTCACCATAACGGTCTGGAAACGACGAGCGAGCGCCGCGTCCTTCTCGATGTACTTGCGGTACTCGTCGAGCGTGGTCGCGCCGATCGCGTGCAGGTCGCCACGGGCGAGCGCCGGCTTGAGGATGTTGCCGGCGTCCATGGAGCCCTCGGTGGCACCCGCGCCCACGATGGTGTGGAGCTCATCGATGAACAGGATGACCTTGCCTTCGGACTTTTGGACTTCCTTGAGTACAGCCTTCAAGCGGTCCTCGAACTCGCCACGATACTTGGCACCGGCGACCAGCGCGCTCATGTCGAGCTCGATAAGGTCGCGGTCGCGCAGGGTGCTCGGCACGTCGCCGGCCACGATACGCTGGGCGATGCCCTCGACGATGGCCGTCTTGCCGACGCCCGGCTCGCCGATGAGCACAGGGTTATTCTTGGTGCGGCGGGACAGGACCTGAATGGTACGGCGGATCTCGTCGGTACGGCCAATGACCGGGTCGAGCTTGCCGGCGCGGGCAAGGTCACATATATTGCGGCCGTACTGTTCCAGTGCCTCAAACTGCGTCTTGTCCTCGGCAGACGTCACGCGGTCATCGCCACGCAGCTCCTCGTAGACTTGCTCGATGCGCTCCTTGGTGACGCCGGCGTCGCGCAGCACGCGGCCCGCCTCGCCCTTGTCCTCGGCAAGCGCCATCAGCAGATGCTCAGTCACCACAAAGCTGTCGCCCATCTTGGTGGCCTTCTTCTCGGCCTTTTCGATGACGCGGACGAGCTCGTTGGAAAGACCCATCTGCTGGCCCTCGCCCGAAACCTTGGGCGCGTGGTCGATGGCATCTTGTGTGGAGCGTGCGAGCTGGGCCGGGTCGGCGCCGATACGCTCGATGATCACGGAGATGTTGCGTTCACCGGCACCGAGCAGGGCGGACAGCAAGTGAATCGGCTCCACCGCGCCGGCCTGCGCGTCGGCGGCCGTGCTCATGGCGGTCTGCAACGCCTCGCGCGACGTCATTGCTAGCTTATCGATTCTCATGGAATCACCTCTCTTGGGGTGGCCGCCCTACGGGGCGGCTTCACGTTGTTCGAGAAGTATTGTTGCCAGCTTTGTACGATCTTATACATAAATCTAAGTCTCTATATATAAGATTTTATGAGTGATTAAGAGATAAGGGCAGGCCCGCTCACCCGCTGCGGCCTCGTCCCCTCACTATCTCAATCTGTAACATCTATCGACCGTTTCCGGCTCCAGATGTTACGGATCGAGACGAATTGTTCAGCGGCGCCCGTTTGTCTCAATCTGTAACATCTACTCGGCAAATAAAGCTCTATCTGTTACAAATCGAGACGAACAGAAGACACCCGAATCGAAAATCTAAATCTGTAACACCAGGCCCACTTTTAGCGGCCAAGATGTTACAAGTCGAGACAAACCGAGAACCACCACAAAGGTGCCTGTCCCCTTTGTGGTGATCCAGAGAAGAATCAGCCCCGATTAAAAGAGGCGGCATCAAGCCCAGTCTACGTTTGGCGATCCCAAAACCCAACGAGAACGCAGCGATGGAATCGAGAACCGACAATAGCCCGTTCGCACAGATAGAGGCGGAGATTCAAGGTCAGAGTCCGGCTTAAACGGCTTAGCTATCGCACGTCACAACGTTCTCGTCGTCCTCCCTATCGTATTTATAGTGCTTACTGTGAAAAGAGTGAGTTTAGTGAGAATAGTATCGCTCAAGACTCGTGGACTGAATTATTGACCTCTCGCCCAGAATGAGTGGGGCAAATATTCCTATTAGAGGTCAAATCGAAGCCCAATAGGGCCTTTTCGCCCCGTCATTTCGACCGATCGCTTTCTTTTGAATATTGTCGTAAGCTGGTATCACTTATCTTAATGAATGCATACTGTTTGCGAGGTACCCGCCGTGAAACGCTCCACCTATATCGGCCTGCTCGTCTTAGCGTTTGCGATTACCGCAGTCGGCGTAGGAATTATCTATCTCGCATTTCTCCCCGCCTCTGCGACGCAGGCGGCGGTTGAGACCGTAAGCTATCCCATCGAGGTCCTCACCGATATCGTCAAACCCGATTCGATCACCGTCGATTTTGACGGTACGCCCGCAGCACTTGGGGTCAGCAACTATCCCCGTATCGAACTTGGGGCCAGGCGCTACACCAAAGATGAACAGCTTATCGGCAAGGCAACCAGTTTACTCAAAGGCAAGACGTTTAAGCGGTGGTACGGCGCCGCAACATATCGAGCCAAGAATGGCCAAATGGTTGGCGGGTATTATTCGACCCTTGAGCTCGATGCGGCAAACGGGAGCAGATTGTGCAACGTCTCATACGACCCCGGCTACGTGGACAATGAAGGACCGGGGGTCTATATCTCGGATGGCGACGTAATCTACGTCATGGAGGGCGACCAGACGGCAGTCGTCGATTTTATGGATCGGTGTACCGAAGATGCCTACGAACAAACTTGCGAGCCCGATCCGCAGACAGCGCGCAACAGTGGCTCGGCACGCACTTGGCTATTTGACGATGAAATAACCTGGACCCCATCGAAATAAGGACCCGCCGGGCAGGCAACTTTGTGGTGGTCCCGGTCAATTATTAGCGCCCCTCAAGACCCAACGAGAACGTCGCGGTAGCCCCTGCCACACCTTTCCATCGGGCGACCCTCGCGAAGCGCGTGAGCACGAGGGAAAGGTGTGGCAGGGGCGTACAGCAGAGTTACTCGGCAGCGGCCTTGAACTTGTTGTAGTTGATCAGGCAGCCAGCCTTGACGATGGCACGCTCCTCTGCCGTCATATCGGCTATGTAGAGCTCAATGTGCTCGACCGTGCCGTCGGCGCGCACCACGTAGGCGGCGATGTTCTTCAGGTCGCCATCGAGCGCGGCACGGATACCCGGCACAAAGACATAATCGCCCACCTCAAAGTTGGGCTCGGCCTCCATCTGGAAGGGCACCATGCCCCAGTTCATCACGTTGGAGCGATAGCGCTTGGTGGCGTACTCGTGGACGATGTTGGCCAGGCCGCCAATTACGCGCTGGCAGCTCGCGGCTTGCTCGCGGGCAGAACCGTCACCGGGCTTCTTGGCATAGAGCATGGAGCCGTACTCAGTCGCCTTGGCATCGGCCACAACGCCGGCGCCGGTCAGCGCCTCAAACACGCCCGCAAGCTCGGCATCGAGCGCCGCCAGGTCACCCGCGGACTCGCCGGCCACGCGACGCTTCTCCACCGCGGCGGCCCCCTTGGAGCGACCCACGTAGGCCGGGTCGCGACGGCTGAGCGTAAACTCGGCCAGACCCAGCGGGTTGGAGCGGAAGGAACTCGTCTCGCCCGAGGGAATGAGCTCGTCAGTCGTGGTGACCGGGTCCATGATCTTGGAGCACACCTTGAGCAGGATATCGTCGCCGAGGGGCTCCATCGCGGGCCACGGCTTGATGTTGGGGCCCTCGACCAGCTCGTCGGCAGGCTCGGCCTTGCCAAAGCCCCAGTACACGCGCTTTTTGTACGGCGCGTCGTCAAAGGTGTACTCGCAGGCCTCGTCCCAAGTCTCCTCGGGCAGGTCGGTCGCCGGCGTCAGGACGCCGCCGTTGGCAGCCGTCGCCGCAATGGAGCGGGCGTCCATCAGGGCCACGGCGCTCAGCTGGCCATTACCTGGCTTTGAACCCTCGCGGTTGGGGAAATTGCGCGTGGTGTGGCGAATCGAAAGGCCGTTGTTGGCAGGCGTGTCGCCGGCACCGAAGCACGGACCGCAGAACGCCGTGCGCACGATCGCGCCAGCCTCCATGAGGTCGTAGATGTAGCCGCGGCGTGTAAGCTCGAGCGCCACGGGCTGGCTCGTGGGATAGACCGACAGCGAAAACTCGCCGCAGCCGGTGTTGGCGCCCTTGAGCACGCGGGCAGCCTGGACCACGGAGTCGTAGTTGCCGCCCGAACAGCCGGCGATAACGCCCTGCTGCACGTGCAGCTTGCCGTCGACGATCTTGTCGAGCAGGCTAAAGTGCGTCTTGCCCTCGCCGATCTTGGCGGCCTCGAGCTCCACCTCGTGCAGGATGTCCTCGAGGTTCTCGTTGAGCTCGTCGATCTCAAAGCCGTTGGAAGGATGGAACGGCAGCGCGATCATGGGCTTGATGCTCGACAGGTCGACCTCGACACAGCCGTCGTAGTAGGCGACATCGGCGGGCTTGAGCTCGCGATAATCATCGCCGCGGCCATGCATGGTCAAAAACGCGTGCGTATCCTCGTCGGTTGCCCAGATGGAAGAAAGGCAGGTGGTCTCGGTGGTCATGACGTCGACGCCGTTGCGGTAGTCGGTCGTCATGCTCGCGATACCGGGGCCCACGAACTCCATGACCTTGTTCTTAACGTAACCCTTGGCAAAGACGGCACGGATGATGGCGAGCGCCACATCGTGCGGGCCGACGCCGGGGCGCGGGGCGCCCGTGAGGTAGATGGCAACGACGCCGGGATAGGCGACATCGTAGGTGTCGCGCAGCAGTTGCTTTGCCAGCTCGCCACCGCCCTCGCCCACGGCCATGGTGCCCAGGGCGCCGTAGCGGGTGTGCGAGTCGGAACCCAAGATCATCTTGCCGCAGCCAGCGAAGTTCTCACGCATAAAGGAGTGGATGACGGCGATATGCGGCGGAACGAAGATGCCGCCGTACTTTTTGGCAGCCGAGAGACCAAAGACGTGGTCGTCCTCGTTGATGGTGCCGCCCACGGCGCACAGCGAGTTATGGCAGTTGGTGAGCACGTAGGGCAGCGGGAACTGCTCCATGCCCGAGGCACGCGCCGTCTGGATAATGCCGACAAAGGTGATGTCGTGGCTCGCCATGGCGTCGAAGCGAATCTTGAGCGCCTCGGGGTCGCCGGACGTATTGTGTGCCTGAAGGATCGAATACGCGATGGTGCCGCGCTTGGCATCCTCGGGTGTCTGCGTAATGCCGCGCTCAGCGGCCTCGGCCTCAGGCACAACCTCGCTGCCGTTACGCAGGTAGATGCCGTCCTCGTACAGCTTGACCATACTGTCTCCCACTCTGCCCAAAAGATTTGGGCGCATAGCATACATTCGTTCAATATCGTGCCATAGAACGGTTGCGAGCGGGTTACGAATCTGCGCATTCACTTTATCTCGGTAAAGTAAAGGACGAGCCCAGTGTGAGCCGGCAAAATGACCCCTTGGGGACGGAGGAAAACGGATCACTGAGGGGGTCGGCCTGACCCAGTGATCCGTTTTCCTCCGTCCCCAAGGGATCATGAAGTTGAATGCCAGATTGTCCGAATGCGGCCCGCGTAACTACAAATCGGTCCCCGCGCCCAGCAGCTTGCGCATGACCTGTTCGGGGTTAACCGAGCCGTCGCGCGGGGCCAGGGCGGTGATCTTCTTCTGCATCTTGTACTCGTGCAGCTCGTCCTCGAGCTGGCGCACGCGAGCACGGAGCTTTTCGTTTTCGCGCTCACGCTCCTCGGCACGCTCCTTCATATCGAGGATGCGCACCACGCCAGCGAGGTTAATGCCCTCGTCGGTCAACTGGTTGATGAGCTCCAGGCGCTCGATATCGGCACGCGAATACAGACGCGTGTTGCCGCCCGAGCGCTGGGGGTTCACCAGGCCCTTGGATTCGTAGACGCGCAGAGTCTGCGGATGCATGCCGGTCAGCTCGGCCGCCACGCTGATCATGTACAGCGGTTTGTTCCTATTGTCCTCGGCCATGCTACCTGACCCCTTTCCGTCTCGTTATCGTCCATCATAAGCCCGCGGGCGCGGTCGTGCGTCACGACCGCCCTAGTACGTCGCCTTGTAACGGTTGACCTTCTCGCGGTAGTCGCGCGTGTCGGCCTCGCGCAGCTTGGTCATCGCGTCGCGCTCGTCATCAGACAGGTTCGTGGGAACCTGCACCTTGATCTCGACGAGCAGCGCACCCGTGCGGCCACGGTGCTTAACGTCGGGCGCACCCATCCCCTTAAAGCGGAACTTCTTGCCCGTCTGGGTACCCGCGGGCACCTTCAAACGGACCGTCGCACCGCCGGGCGTCGGCACGTCCACCGTGCAGCCGAGCGCCGCCTCGTAGACCGAGACCGGTACCTCCATGGTCACGTCGGCACCTTTACGCTTAAACAGCGGGTGCTCCTCCACGTGCGTGGTCACGACCAGGTCGCCGCGCTCGCCGCCGGCAACGCCATACTCGCCGCGACGTTTGTAACGCAGCTTGCCGCCGTCGACCGCGCCTGCAGGCACCGAGACCGTGATAGTCTGCTGCTCGCCCGTCGAGGGAATGCGGTAGGTGACCTTGTGCGTCACACCGCGAAACGCGTCCTCGGCCGTCACATCGACGGTCAGCGACAGGTCGCCGCCCTTGCGAGCGCGGCTGCGGCCAGCGCCAGCACCGGCAGCGCCCGCAGCCCCGGCAAAGCCCGAGCCCCAATCGCTGCCCCAGGCGCCATTACCGCTAAAGATGCTGTCGAAGATATCGCCCCAGCCACTGGCGCCGGCGCCGGCACCGTAGCTGCCGCCATACGCGCCGCCCGCGCCCGGCATGCCGCCAAACATGAGCATCTGGTCGTACTCTTTGCGCTTCTTCTCGTCCGAAAGCGTCTCGTAGGCCTCGCTGATCTCCTTGAACTTGGCCTCGTCGCCGCCGGCATCGGGGTGATATTTTTGCGCGAGCTTGCGAAATGCGCTCTTGATCTCTTTGTCGGAGGCGCTCTTGGATACGCCCAGGATGTCATAGAAGGTTTTGCCTGCAGCCATCGTAGCTCCTCTCCTGTTACATCCGCCGCCCCTGCGGACGGCGGCTCATGCTGTCATATGGCACTTGGTCAGAAAGGGCCCCGGGTGTTGCCCCGGGGCCCTTTTCAATTACTCCTCGGTGCTCTCGGCCGTATCGGCCGTAGCATCCTCGGGCGCCGCTTCGGGCTCCGGTGCGGGGCGCTTCTCGCCACCGTAGGTCACCGTCACCATGGCGGAACGCAGGATGCGATCCGCCATGCGGTAGCCCTTCTGGTACACGTCGTTGACGGTCTCGTCGTACTGCGATGCGTCCTCGACGCGGCCCACGGCCTGGTGCTCGAGCGGATCGAACGCCTCGCCCTTGGGGTCGATGGGTTCAACGCCCTCGTGCGCAAACACATCGAGCAGCTTGGCATGAACCGCATCGACGCCGTCGACGAACTGCTTAAAGTCGTCGGAAAGCTCTTGGCTGCGGGCATGGTCGATCGCGCGCTCGATATCGTCGATCACCGGCAACAGTGCGGTGACAAGCTTCTCGGTCGCGCGCTCGCGCTCGGCGATGCGCTCGTTGGCGGTGCGGCGACGGAAGTTCTCCCAGTCGGCCTGCAGACGGGCGGTGCGCTCCGTGGCGTCCTTCGCCTTGTCCTCGGCGGCCTTCTGAGCCTCTGCCGCAGCATTGAGCTCGTTGCGCACGTCGGCAAGCTCCTTCTGGGCCTGCTCGAACTTGAGCTTAAAGTCGTTGTCGGCGGCTTCCTCACCGGCGCGGATAGCGGCTTCCACCATCTCGTCCTCGGTCATCGTCGCCTCCTTGTTGGAATCCTCTACCTGGTTCTCGGCAGCCTCGGCGGCCGGGGCCTCGTTGGCCTCGGTATCGTCGACGGCCTCTACGGGAATCTTCACGTCCTTCTCCTCAGAGTCAACGGGGGCGGCGCCAGCGGCGGCCGCCTCCGTGCGAGCTTTACGGGCGGACATGATTACTTGTCCTCGTCGTCCACAACCTCGTAGTCGGCGTCGACAACGTCATCGTCGGCAGGCTGGGCACCGGCGGCACCGTCGGTCTGCTGCTGAGCGTCGGCGTAGACAACCTGGGCCAGCTCGTAGGCCACGGACTGCAGGGACTCGCCGGCGGCCTTGATAGCCTCGACGTCAGAGCCCTCGAGCGCCTTCTTTGCGTCGGCGATAGCGGCCTCGGCCTTGGACTTCACGTCGGCGGAAACCTTGTCACCGAGCTCGTTGAGGGTCTGCTCGGTGGAGTAGCACAGGCTGTCGGTCTGGTTGCGGACCTCGACCTCTTCCTTCTGCTTCTTGTCCTCCTCGGCATGAGCCTCGGCGTCCTTGACCATACGATCGACTTCGTCGTCAGACAGAGCGGTGGAGCCGGAGATGGTGATCTGCTGCTCCTTGCCGGTGCCCTTGTCCTTAGCGGAAACCTTGACGATGCCGTTGGCGTCGATGTCGAAGGTGACCTCGATCTGCGGCACGCCGCGGCGGGCAGCCGGAATGCCGGTCAGCTGGAACTTACCGAGCGACTTGTTGTCGCGGGCAAGCTCGCGCTCGCCCTGGAGCACGTTGATCTCGACGCTGGTCTGGTTGTCGGCAGCGGTGGAGTAGACCTCGGTCTTGGAGGTCGGGATCGTGGTGTTGCGGTCGATCATCTTGGTCATGATGCCGCCCATGGTCTCGACGCCCAGCGACAGCGGGGTAACGTCGAGCAGCAGGATGCCCTCGACGTCGCCGGTGAGCACGCCGCCCTGGACGGCAGCGCCGTCGGCAACGACCTCGTCGGGGTTCACGGACATGTTGGGCTGCTTGCCGGTCATGGTCTTGACGAGCTCCTGGACGGCGGGCATACGGGTGGAGCCGCCGACGAGGATGACCTCGGTCAGATCGGAGAGCTTAAGCTTGGCGTCGCGCAGAGCGTTGGTGACAGGCTGCTTGCAGCGCTCGAGCAGGTCGCGGGTGATCTTCTCGAACTCGGCACGGGTCAGCGTGTAGTTGAGGTGCAGCGGGCCGGACTGGTTCATGGTAATGAACGGCAGGTTGATGGTGGTCTGCTGGGCGGCGGAGAGCTCCTTCTTGGCGTTCTCGGCGGCCTCCTTCAGACGCTGCAGGGCCATGGGGTCCTGACGCAGGTCGACACCGTTCTCCTGCTGGAACTTATCGGCCATCCAGTCGATGACGCGCTGATCCCAGTCGTCGCCGCCCAGGTGGTTGTCGCCTGAGGTGGACAGAACCTCAAACACGCCATCGGCGAGGTCGAGGATGGAGACATCGAAGGTGCCGCCGCCCAGGTCGAAGACCAGGATGCGCTGGTCGGTGCCCTGCTTGTCCAGGCCATAGGCCAAAGCAGCAGCGGTCGGCTCATTGACGATACGCTTGACGTTGAGGCCGGCGATCTTACCGGCGTCCTTGGTGGCCTGACGCTGGGCGTCGTTGAAGTAGGCCGGGACGGTGATGACGGCGTCGGTGACGGTCTCGCCCAAATACTTCTCGGCGTCGGCCTTCATCTTTGCGAGCGTCATGGCGCTCACCTGCTCGGCGGTGTAATCCTTGCCCTCGATGTCGACGACGGCACGGCCACCCTGGCCCTCCTTGACCTCGTACGGCACGGTCTTGATCTCAGAGGTGCACTCGGAGTACTTGCGGCCCATGAAGCGCTTGATGGAGAACACGGTGTTCTTGGGGTTGGTGACAGCCTGGTTCTTAGCGGCCTTACCCACGACGCGGTCGCCGTCGGCACGGAAGCCCACGACGGACGGGGTGGTGCGGTCGCCCTCGGCGTTCACGATGATGGTCGGAGAACCGCCCTCGAGAACGGCCATTGCGGAGTTAGTAGTACCAAGGTCGATACCAAGAATCTTGCCCATTAGAAATTCCCTCTCTCTTGTGCGTTTGCACCGACTCGGCGGTCTGCCGCGCGGTGCTTCGGCTTGTCTTTCAGGATGTAGTGTATCCCCTTATGGGCCGGAATATACAAAATCTAAGTCAATTCATATAAGATTTCTTATTGCTGAGAGTTTAGGTTCTTAAATGTGCAGGTAGATGCGCTGATTGAGTTCTAGGCAAATCTATCGAGATCTATGTAGAGATGACTGTGGTTTGGGTCCGAGGGTGCCTGGGGCTGCCTTGCGGAAAGCTTGTCCCGGTTTGAGCGTGGATTCCGGGTCGCAGTTTCCGTCTGAAGGCTCAACCGGAAACCGTATCCCGTTTTGAGAGCTGATACCGGGTCGCAGTTTCCTCTAGCGGCCCAACCGGAAACTGCGACCCGGTTTTCGGCCAAATAACGGGATGCCCTTTCCGCAGGCGCGCTCAATAGCTCAATATTTCAAGTCACCTTTAGCTAACATTTGCGCAGCTCAACGGCCCCACCTGCGCATTTTTTAGTAAACCTTGGCATACTCGGCGAACGGTATGAAGATGCCGGTCAGAGGGTATTGCAAACGGTCGCTCCCGTGGTATGTTTTTGCCCGAATCAAACCGGCGCGCATCGCCTGTAGCGTCGGTCAACAGAGAGGAAACTACCATGGCTCATCCCGTAATTGATGCCGACGAGTGCATCGCTTGTGGCGTTTGCGTCGACTCCTGCCCCGCTGGCGTTCTGGAGCTCCAGGACGTCGCTACCGTCGCTGACGAGGACTCCTGCGTCGCCTGTGGCGCTTGCCAGGACGCTTGCCCCGCTGGCGCGATCACCGAGATCGTCGAGGAGTAACAACTCCCCCACTTGCACACTCAAAAGTACACCGTGCACAAAAAAGGAGGCCTCCGCATCGCCGCGGAGGCCTCCTTTTGCATTCGTCGTTACTAGGACAGATCGTCTTCGTAGGGCATTAGGTCCGCCAAGTAGCCTTTCTCCTTGAGCATAGCCTCGATCTCGTCGAGGGTTTGCTCGTCCTCCGCCGCGATGCGATGGAAGTGATAGCCGCTCGTCACCGTTAGTAGCGGGAAACTCTTGCCGCTCTCGATATCGTGCAGGTAGCGCTCAACATCGCGACGATTGCGGATGTCCAGGTCGGCCGTGATCTTGCCGTACACACGATGGTTGACGATCACGTTAAGCACGGCGCCACCCGCGTCGACGATACTCGTGAGCTCATCGCCTGCCTGCTCCACGCTGTGGCGAACCTTGACCAAGCGCGTAGGCACGGCGGGGCTGCTGGGGGCCTCCTGCAGCACGTAGCCGCGGTTGGTCGCCACGATATCGTGCCCATCGGCGCGCAGCAGGGCGATGTCCTGCACCACGATCTGGCGGCTCACACCCACCTCGCGGGCAAGCGCGCTGCCCGATACGGGCCCCTTGGCCCCCTCGAGCACGGCCATGATGGCACGGCGACGCTCGCGGGCGTTCATTATTTACCGTCCAGCAGACGCAGGTGCTTAAGCGAGAGGTCGAGGATCGGCGCGGAGTGCGTCAGGGCGCCCGAGCTAATAAAGTCAACGCCCAGGTCGGCAAGCGCGCGGATATTGCTGGCATCCACGTTGCCCGAGCACTCGGTCTTGGCGCGGCCGGCGATAAGTTCAATAGCGGCGGCCATGTCGTCATGGGTCATGTTGTCGAACATGATGATGTCGGCGCCGGCCTCCACGGCCTCGCGCACCATGTCCAGGTTCTCGCACTCGATCTCGACCGTCGTGGTAAACGATGCGTGGGCGCGCGCCATCTCGATCGCACGCGTCACACCACCGGCGGCGTCGATATGGTTGTCCTTGAGCATGACGGCCGTCGACAGGTTGTAACGGTGGTTGCTACCGCCGCCGATCTCAACCGCGGCCTTCTCAAACACGCGCATGCCCGGTGTGGTCTTGCGTGTGTCGACAAGCACGGTCTTGGTACCCTCGAGCGCCGCTGCCATGTTGTACGTGTAGGTGGCGATACCGCTCATACGCTGTAGATAGTTGAGCGCCACGCGCTCGCCCGAAAGCAGCACGCGCGCGTCGCCGCGCACTTGGCCCACGTGGTCGCCGGCGTGCACCTCGTCACCGTCGACGACATCAAACAGCACCGAGCTCTGCGAATCCAGCAGCTCAAAGGTGCGGGCGAACACATCCAGGCCCGCGATGATGCCATCGGCCTTGGCGATAAGCTCCACCGTGGCGGGACGCGCCGTGGGGCACACGCTCGCCGTGCTCACGTCCTCAAAGGTAATGTCCTCGCGCAGAGCCTGCAGAATCAGATCATCGACGACGAGCTTCATGGTAATGGGATTCATGGTCTATTCCTCCACGGCCTGCGTGCCGGCGGCACGGGCCAAATCATCGATTGACAGGGTGTCGGCGCTCAGGGCGCGATGACGGCCATCGAGCGCGGGATCGCCCGCCTGCTCCACGGCCAGCGACTCGCCGGTACGCATATACCACGCGGCGCGACGACCCCAGACCAAAGCCTCGAGCAGGCTGTTTGATGCAAGGCGGTTCTTGCCGTGAACGCCGTTGCAGGCCGTCTCGCCGGCGGCGTAGAGCTCGGGCATCGAGGTGCGGCCGTCCTTGTCGACCCACACGCCGCCCATAAAGTAGTGCTGCGTGGGCGTAACGGGGATGGGCTCGTCCAAGATGTCGCGGCCGTCCTCCAGACAGCGCGCGCGGATATTGGCAAAGTGCCCGGTCACCACGTCGCGCTCGACGGGGGCAAAGCTCAGCCACTCGTGCTCGGTGCCGTCCTGCTTCATCTGCTCGCGGATGGCGGCGGCGACCACATCGCGCGGCTGAAGCTCGTCGGTAAAGCGCTCGCCGGCGGCGTTGAGCAAAATCGCGCCCTCGCCGCGGCAGCTCTCGCTGATCAGGAAGGTGCGGCCCGGCTGCGGTGAGAACAGTCCCGTGGGGTGGATCTGCACGTAGTCCAGGTGCTCCATCTTAATGCCATGCTCCTGAGCAATGTAGCAGGCATCGCCCGTGAGCTGCGGGTAGTTGGTCGAATGGTCGTATACGCCGCCGATGCCGCCCGTCGCCCACAGCGTGTGGCGGGCATGGATCTTAAACGGCTCGCCGGCATGCACGCCCTCGGCGGCATTTGCCAGCTCGTCGGCGGGACGAACCGAGCTGTTCTCGTCCACGGGAACGGCGACGACGCCGGTGCACACCGTGGCGCCGTCACGCTCGCCCGTTAGGATGTCGGTCATGGCCACGTGCTCCAAAATCTGCACGTTGTCCAGCTTGCGGACAGCCTGAAGCAGCTTGGTCGTGATCTCCTTGCCCGTAATGTCGGCATGGAAGGCAATGCGCGGACGGCTGTGCGCGCCCTCGCGGGTAAAATTGAGGCTGCCGTCGGCCTTGCGCTCAAAATCCACGCCCATCGCTAGCAGGTCGTTGATGACCGAGCGGCTCGAGCGAATCATGATGTCGACGCTCTCGCGGCGGTTCTCGTAGTGGCCGGCGTGCATGGTGTCCTCAAAGAAGGCATCGTAGTCCGAGCCTTCGGGCAGCACGCAAATGCCGCCCTGCGCGAGCATCGAATCGCACTCATCGACCGCGCCCTTGGAGAGCATGATCACGCGCGTGCTCGTCGGCAGATTGAGGGCCGCGTACAGACCCGCTACGCCGCAGCCGGCAATGACGACGTCGCACTCCATATCGGGGTATTGCTTGGTTTCCACAGGAATCCTCTCCCTTGAATGTGACATAAGGGACCGTCCCTCATGCAACATTGTTCTAGCGTGCTGCGTACTCGAGCATACGGTCGAGCGTGAGCTTGGCCCGGTCTGCTGCCTCGTCCGAGACGCCGATCTGTACCTCGCCCTCGCCCGTCTCCAGGCAGTGCACGAGCTTTTCGAGCGTGATGAGGTCCATGTTGACGCAGGTGGGCTGCACCGCGGGGAAGTAGAACTTCTTGCCAGTGCCCTGGCAGCGGCGCTCGAGCTCGTAGAGCACGCCGCGGACCGTCACGATAATGAACTCGCTCGCGTCGGACTCCTCGGCATACTTGATGATGCCGGCGGTGGAGCCGATGTAGTCGGCCTCGGCCAGGACGTCGGCCTTGCACTCGGGGTGCGCCAGCACGAGCGCGTCGGGGTGGGCCTCCGTCGCGTCGACGATCTGCTCGACGGTGATGATGTGATGGCGCGGGCAGTAGCCGTTGTTGAGGATGACGTGCTTTTGCGGCACCTGCTCGGCTACGAAGCGTCCCAGGTTTTGGTCGGGAATGAACAGAATATGCTGCTGCGGCAGCTCGGACACGATCTTAACGGCGTTGGAACTGGTGACGCACACGTCGCTCCAGCTCTTGATCTCGACCGTGGAGTTGACGTAGCACACCACGGCCAGGTCGTCGCCGTACTCGGCGCGCGCCGCGTCGACCGTCTCGCGCTTGACCATGTGCGCCATGGGACAGTCCGCGCCCGGCTCGGGCAGCAGCACGGTCTTAGTGGGATTGAGCAGCTTGGCGCTCTCGCCCATAAACTCCACGCCGCACAACACGATGGTCTGCTGCGGCAGGCTTTTGGCGAGCTTTGCCAGGTAGAAGCTATCGCCGACGTAATCGGCAACGGCTTGGACCTCGGGCGCCACGTAATAGTGCGCCAGGATCACCGCGTCACGTTGGGTTTTTAGTTGCTGAATGGCCTCGACGAGCTCTGCGGGCACCAGTGCCGCACGCTCCGTTGCCGTCGTTGCCGATGCCAGGCCGGCCGCGATATCGCGTGCAAGCTCCGACGCATCCATGTTCGCGCTCTGTGCCATCAAGGCCCCTCTCTTTTGGCGAATCTTGGGGCTTTAGTATGACACCTAGGTTTACAGCTGACAAGACAGCTGTAAACCTAGGTGTCAAGTTGAAATAAAGATTCAATCATGTGGCAGGTCCATTTTCGAACTGGCAAGCTATGGATAGCCGAGTTCCCGATAGCGCAGGAGGCATCTTTCGCCACCGCAATACCGCTTGGCGCGAGTTGCACGCCGTGGGGCGCAAACGGTCCGCACCCCCGCAAGCGGCGCGTACCCGATGTGGCAAAATCGAACTACTTAAGGGGGCCGAATGCTCAAGATTATTGCCTGCGACGATGACGTCGCTTTTCTAGATAGACTGCACCGAATGATCGACCGTTGGTCGAGCGAGACGGGCACGGCGGTCGACGTTGCGCTCGTTACGCGTGGCGAGGACCTGCTGGCGCGCCATGCCGCGTCGCGCGCCGACATCATTCTGCTCGACATGATCATGCCGCTCGTCAACGGCATGGACACCGCACGCGAACTGCGCCAGGCCGACACCGCCGTGCGCCTGGTGTTTCTCACCTCATCGCCCGAGTTTGCACTGGAGTCCTACGAGGTCCGCGCCTTCGACTACCTGCTCAAGCCCGTGACTTACGAACGCCTGGCGCAGTTACTCGACGAGCTTTCGAGCATGCGCCCGGCGGCAACCGACGAGCTCGTGATCAAAACGTCCTTTGGCTACCACGCCCTGCGCCTGTCCGACATCGAATATGCCGAGGCGCGCAACAAGCACGTGGTTTTCCACCTGCGCGACGGACGCGATATCGAGGCACTCGAGTCGTTCCGCAGCGTCGAGGACCGCTTGGAGCAAAACGCGGTCTTCTTTAAATGCCACCGCAGCTACCAGGTCAACCTGCGCAATATCGATCACTTTGACCGCACGGACATCGTCATGCGCTCGGGCGCGTGCATCCCGCTGTCGCGCAGCTGCAAGCAGGGATTCCAAGACGCCTACTTTGCGGTGCGCTTTGAGGGTGGGAGACACTGATGGTCTCCTCGGTCGAAATGGTCCTTTGGGCAATCCACCACGCCACGACGCTGCTCTTTGGCGTCTTTGCCTCGGCGGCGCTGTGCGGTGTCGAGATCAACCGGCGTCATGTGCTTGAACTGGTGCTGGTCGGTGCCGTAACCGGATGCGCATTTGGCCTCGCCAATGCCGTCGGCGGCGAGCTTTTCGCCCGCCAGGTCTATCCGCTCGTCGTGCACCTGCCGCTTACCGTCTACCTATGCGCGCGCTACCGCCTGAGCCCGCTGCTTGCCGTGCTCGGCATTACGAGTGCCTATCTGAGCTGCCAGTTCAGCAATTGGATGGGCATCGCCGCATTTGCCGCAACCGATTCTCAGATCGCGTACTATCTGGCGCGCATCGCGACCACACTCGCCGTCTTTGCCGTCCTGATGCATTGGGCCGGCGACATCGGTCCGCGCTTGGCGATTAAAAGCACCACCGAGCTGGACATCCTTTTAATCCTGCCGCTCGTCTATTACGTCTTTGACTATGCCACCAACGTCTACACCACGCTGTTCCACTCGGGCTCGGTGGTGACGGTTGAGTTTTTGGCATTTGCGCTCTGTGCCTTCTATCTTATGTTTCTTGCCGTTTACCTGCGCGAATACGAAGAAAAGGAAACCGCCGAGCGAGAGCGCTGGATGCTCGAAACCCGCGACAACGCCGCCATCAAAGAGCTCGAGGCTTGGCGTCAATCTGGGCGCGAGCTGTCGATTCTTCGCCACGATATGCGCCACTTCCTACGCGGCCTGGCCGCTTTAATTGAGGAGGGCCACACCGACGAGGCGCTCAAACGCATCGATGAACTCTGCGAAGCCGGCGATCGCACCGCCGTACGCCGCTTCTGCGCCAACGAGACCGTAAACATCGCGCTTTCGTCATTTAACTCGGATATCAATAGAAACGGCATTACCGCCAACCTGCGCGCCGCCGTACCCGAAACCATCCACGTAGGTGACGCCGACCTGTTTAGCGTGCTCTCAAATGCCTTGGAAAACGCTATCACCGCCGCAAGCGCCGCACCCCAAGGAAAGCGATTCGTCGACTTTGACCTGCGATTAGAGGACGGCCAGCTGCTGCTGTTAGTTTCCAACACGTTTGACCGCGCGCCGCGCATGGTCGATGGCATGCCCGTGACCCGGCATGCGGGCCACGGCTTTGGCACCAGGAGCATCAAACTTGCCGTGGAGCGCATGAACGGCAACTGTCAGTTCCGCATTAACGGCGATCGGTTTGAGCTGCGCGCTGTGATGTAGAAGTGCGGCGCCGATCTCGAGGCGCGCCTTGCCCGCCAGGCAATCGCTCGCCGGCGCCAATCCGCTACAGCGGCGCGGCTGCCGGGGTCAGCTGCTTGATGTATGCCCACATGCGCTGCTTGGCGGCTTTGTCAGTGAGCGCCGCCTCAAAACCGTCGAGCGCGAGCACGCGGCGACCCTGCACATGGGCGACCAAGCCGGGCTTGAGCATGGCGGTGTCGAAGTCATCGATCGCCACGAGCATATCGGCGTAGGTCTCGCGCATGGCGTCAGCCGCGTTGTTGTCGAGCAGTAGCACCGCCTCGGGGTCCAAAGCCTCAAGCGCCTCACGGAACAGCTCGCACGGCAGAGTCTCGCCCACCGCGACCGCTCCGTCACCCACGCCGGCGACGCTTGCCAGCACGCAAAAATCCTCGGGCGCGTAGCCGATGGCCCCAAGCGCTTTGCGCAACGCCGCGCCATCCGGGCCGGCGGCAAGCTCGCCACCCGAACGCTCGGCCTCGTCCAAATCGCCTTTGACCAGCACGATCGGCGAGCACGCGTTGCCCGCAATACGCACGCCACGGACCGCAAGCGATGTGAGCTCCTGCTCGGCCGCCTGGGCGATGGCTTCTTTTTTCTGGCTTTGTGACGTGGACATGCGCTCTCCAATCGTTTGCGTGCCCACCATTATATAAAAGAGCTGCCCGCGAGTGGTTGCTTTGCGGGCGGCTGGGTATAAGCACGGTCGTACTGAGTTTTACGCGGCCGAGCCGCGTCGCATTATGGAGGTCACCATGGCTGACATTAATCAGATTACCCCCGAGAACTTCGATTCCATCGTTAACGACAGCCTGCCCGTGCTGGTCGATTTTTGGGCACCGTGGTGCGGGCCCTGTCGATCCCTCTCGCCCATCGTTGACGAGGTTGCCGATGAGCTGGCGGGCAAGCTCGCCGTTGCCAAGTGCAACGTCGACGACAACCAGGACCTGGCCATGAAGTATGGCGTCATGAGCATCCCCACGCTGATTGTGTTTAAGAACGGCGAGGAGATTGACCGCTCGGTTGGCGCTCTGCCCAAGGCGAGGCTGCAGGCGCTGCTGGAAAAGCATCTGTAATACGCTTGTTACTTACCCGCCGTCTATGAGCGCTTTTGCACCGCTCGCCGGACTTCTGGATGCACCGAGTGCAACCACGGATAGTATGGTAGTCACAAACAGCCCCCAGTGAACGGGTGCGGGTCGCACAGACTCGTACCCGTTTTCTTATGCAGCTGTGCGCAGAGCGGGCGTAGTAAAATCTGAACCACTGAACTGCCCCATACAAAAGGAGATTTCCCATGCATGATGTTGGAATGAACATGAGCCAGCTTGCCATGAGCGTCAAACAGGTCGACGACACCATCGAGCTCGCTCATGAGTGGAGCCATCAGTTGCTGCATGCGACCGAGAATTTTGACATGGAGCGCATCGGCGCCAAGCTCGAGGCCGCCATGGCCGCGCTGCACGAGGCGCATGACGCGCTCGAGGGCTACGAGGAAGCCATCGAGGCCGACCACAACTCCGTCGGCTCCGTGAAGCTGGTGTAAGGTGGCCGAACACGAGCACGGCTGCGGGTACGAGCACGAGCATCCGCACGGGGCGGACGGTGACGCGGGCTGCCACTGTAGTGGTTCCGGCTCCGAGCTGGTCCGTTTTTCGGTTACCGCACCCGACGACCTGCTGCGCCGTTTTGACGAGCAGATCGCACGCCGCGGCGACGTGGCCAACCGATCCGAGGCCGTGCGCGACCTGATTCGCGCCTCGATCGCCAAGGAGCAGATGCGCACGCCCGATGAGCACGTTATCGGGTCGCTCACCATGATCTACGACCATCACACCGGCGATCTGACGCGCCGTCTGGACGAGGTGCAGCACGACTACACCGACGAGATCGTATCGACGATGCACGTGCATTTGGATCACCACAACTGCTTGGAAATCCTGGCACTCAAGGGTCGCGGCGAGCGCGTCTACGAACTAGCCGACCGCCTGCTGGGCCTGCGCGGCGTTAAGCACGGCGAGCTCACGTGCGCCGCCACCAAGCAGAGCCTGGGGCTGTAGCGGGATTTCCCGCAGCGCACCTGCCAAATAGGGACAGGTTTGTTTTGGCAGGTTTAGAAGTTTTACCTACCAAAATAAACCTGTCCCTTTTTGGTCGGTTTTGATGGGGGGTGTCGCATGCGGCATGTGCATATTCATGTGACGGGCATTGTGCAGGGCGTTGGCATGCGACCGTTTGTGTATCGCGAGGCCATGGCACATGGCATTTGCGGATGGGTGCTCAATGCGGGCGACGGCGTGCATATCGAGGCGCACGCTCCGGCCGATGCGCTCGATGCTTTTGCTGCCGCGCTTTCTGAGCATGCGCCTGCGGCAGCCCGCGTAGAGCATGTCGAGGTTGTGGACTTGGCAGCCAACGGTTGGGATGCCGCCAACGAACAGGGCTTTCGCATCGTAGCATCGCAGGACCAGACCGCGCACACGACGCTCGTCTCGCCCGACATCGCTACCTGCGACGATTGCCTGCGCGAATTGTTCGATCCCGCCGACCGACGCTATCACTACCCCTTTATCAACTGCACTAACTGCGGGCCACGCTTTACCATCATCCGATCGCTGCCTTATGACCGAGCGGCCACATCGATGGACCGTTTCCCCATGTGTCCCAAGTGTGCCGCGGAGTATGCCGACCCACTCGACCGGCGTTTTCACGCGCAACCCGATGCCTGCTTTGATTGCGGGCCGCATATTACGTGGCGCGAGGCTGTAAACGGCGATGCGTGCGGGAATTCGTCCGCGACACCGGCCGTCGGCACCACACGCGAGGCCAGCGACGCTATCATCGAGCGCTGCGTTGAGCTGCTGGCCAGCGGTGGCATCGTCGCCATCAAGGGCCTGGGCGGATTCCATCTAGCCTGTGACGCTGCCAACGAGCAAGCGGTGGCCGAGTTGCGCCGTCGCAAACGCCGCAGCAACAAACCACTTGCCGTCATGGTGCGCAGTCTTGCTGATACCGAGCGCCTGTGTCATATCGACGATGCTGAACGCGATCTGCTCGCTGGCAGTATCCGCCCCATCGTGCTGCTGCGCCGGCGCACTGTTGGCGAGGGCAACGGCGGCTCCCCCGACATCCTCGCCCTCGCGCCATCTGTCGCACACGACTTGCCCGAGCTCGGCGTCATGCTCCCCTATACGCCGCTTCAGCATCTGTTGCTCGCCGCGGCAGAAGCCCGCGGTATGCACGCGCTCGTCATGACCAGCGGAAACCTGAGCGAAGAACCCATCGAGACCGACGACGACCTTGCCTGGGAACACCTCGTTGCTGCCGGCATCGCCGACGCGTTGCTCGGTAACGACCGCGCGATCCTCTCGCGCTATGACGATTCCGTGGTGCGCGTGGTTGACGGCACCGTTATGCCCGTGCGCCGCGCTCGCGGATATGCACCCCAGCCGCTGCCGTTGCCGGCGCTCGACCGCGCTCCGTCCTGCGTGCTTGCCTGCGGGCCACAACAAAAGGCCACGATTGCGCTCACGCGTGAAGGGACGAACGGCGAGGCAACCTGTTTTGTGTCGCAGCATATCGGCGATGTTGAAAACGGCGGGACCTTCGATGCCTGGAACGCCGCGCGCACGCGCTTGGAAGATCTCTTTGATTTGGCGCCCGCCGCCTTGGCCTGCGATGTACACCCCAGCTATCTATCGGGCCAGTGGGCGCGCGAGCAGGCGCGGAAATGCAATCTGCCGCTCGTCGAGGTGCAGCACCATCATGCGCATATCGCGAGCGTAATGGCCGAGGCCATCGCCGCGGGCCAGCTTACAACCGACGCGCGCGTCCTTGGCATCGCCTTTGACGGCACCGGCGCCGGCACCGATGGGACCATTTGGGGCGGCGAGTTTCTTGTTGCCAGCCTTGGCGGCTTTGAACGCGCCGCGCATTTGCGCACCTGGGCGCTCCCCGGCGGGGCGGCCTCCGTGCGCGACGCCCGCCGCAACGCCTTTGCCCTGCTCAGTGAGCTCGGTCTGCTCGAGCACCCAGGTGCCGCTCGGCTTTTGGACAGCCTCGACGAGCAAACGCGCAGCGTGACAGCCACCATGATCGAGCGCGGCATCAACAGCCCGCGTACCAGCAGCATGGGGCGTCTCTTTGATGCCGCGGCAGCAATTCTGGGCATCTGCGACAAGGCAACCTACGAGGGCGAACCCGCCATCGAGCTTGAGGCTGCCGCCTGGCGCGCGCTCGACAACGAAATCGCCCATTTTCCCGACAACAACGCCGGCTATTTCGCATCTGGCCCATCGTGGCTGGACGGCCCCTATGTTCTGGACCAGAAAGCACTCTTTGAGGCACTTTTGGGAGGAATTGAAGCCGGAGCGCCCGCCGACAGGCTCGCACTCGATTTCCATGTCTCCGTCGCGCGCTCCTCGGCGCGCATCGCCAGCGATATCTGCGTGCACGAGGGCATCGACACCGTCGCGCTCTCGGGCGGCATCTTCATGAACCGACTTCTGCTTCAGCTCCTCGCCCGCGAGCTCAAAAGCGCAGGCCTTACTGTCCTTGTCCCCCACACCGTACCCGTCAATGACGGCTGCATCGCCTACGGTCAGGCGGCAGTCGCAAGCGCTCGTCTTGCGCAGGTTGCATCGCAGTAGGCTGTTCGGCCAGCCCGCAAGCCGCCGTCTCACAGGTGTAGCGCGTTTGCCCGCAGCGCCCGCGAGCGCTACCATCAACTGATGGATTATTGAGCGCCCGTCCAGCGCAAAGCGTATAAAAGGGGAACAATATGTGCCTTGCCGTTCCCGGTAAAGTAGTCAAACGCGACGACGACCTCAAGGCCACCGTCGACATGATGGGCATCGAGCGCCCCGTGTCGCTGCGACTCGTGCCGACGGCGCAGGTTGGCGACTATATTCTCGTACACGCCGGCTTTGGCATCCAGATTGTCGACGAGCAGGAAGCACAGGAAACGCTCGAGCTTGTTAATGCCATGTCCGAGCTGGTCGAAGAAGACCAGCTGACCACCAACCCGGCGGAGGCTTACTAGTGGCGCCCGAGCAGCCGGCGCGCTCCGGTATCGATTTCTCGGCATTCCGCGATCCCAAGCTGGCTCGCGAGCTCATCGAGCGCATTCATGAGCTTGTCGGCGACCGCACCATCAACCTTATGGAAGTCTGCGGCACGCATACCGTGAGCATCGGGCGCTATGGCTTTCGCTCCATTATGCCGGCCGGGCTCAAGCTGCTGAGCGGCCCGGGCTGCCCCGTCTGCGTCACCGCCAACCGCGACATCGGCCACGCAATCGCGCTCGCCAACATAGACGGCGCCATCATCACCACCTTTGGCGACATGATGCGCGTGCCCGGATCGTCCACCTCGCTCGCTGCACAAAAGGCGGCAGGGCGTGACATTCGCATTGTGTACTCCCCGCTCGATGCACTCGACATTGCCGAGCAAAACCCCGATCGCCCGGTTATTTTTATGGGCGTGGGCTTTGAGACCACAACGCCCACCATCGCCGCCGCCATCTTGGAGGCCGAAGCGCGCGGGCTTTTGAACTTCTCGGTCTATTGCGCCCACAAGACCACGCCGCCGGCGTTGCGCGCCATCGCTAACGATCCCGAGACCGCCATCGACGGCTTTATCCTGCCGGGACACGTCGCCACCATCACGGGCTTGGCGCCCTTTAGCTTTTTGGTCGACGAATTCAATACCCCGGGCGTGGTCACGGGATTTGAACCGGTCGATATCCTGCAGGGCATCTGCATGCTGGTCCAGATGGTTGTCGAGGACAGGCCGGCGATTGACAACGCCTACCGCCGTGGCGTCAACGCAGACGGCAACCCCGTGGCGCGCCAGCTGGTCGAGCAGGTGTTTGAGCCATGCGACACCACGTGGCGCGGGCTGGGGCCGATTGCCAACTCGGGCCTTTCCATCCGCCCCGAGTTCTCGCGCTTTGATGCCCGCGTTCGCTTTGACGTGCCCGTTGAGCCGACGGTTGAGCCGCGCGGATGCCGCTGCGGCGACGTGCTGCGCGGAGCCATTACGCCGAGCAGCTGCCCGCTCTTTGGCCGCACCTGCACGCCCGAGCACCCCGTCGGCCCGTGCATGGTGAGTTCCGAAGGCAGCTGCGCGGCTTACTACCGCTACCGTAACTAGTCCGGACGCACCCGCACACTGGCACCACCCACGATTGGAGTTTTCGATATGTCCCATAGCGTTACCGATAGCACCGTCCTACTGGGCCACGGCTCCGGCGGCCAGATGATGAAACGCATCATCGATGAGGTCTTTTTGGATGCCTTTGGGTCGCCCGAGCTGCTCGAAGGCAACGACGCCGGCGTCGCCACGCTGCCCGCGAGCGGGCGCATCGCCATGTCGACCGACAGCTTTGTAGTCTCGCCGCAGTTCTTCCCCGGTGGCAACATCGGCCGCCTCGCCGTGTGCGGAACCGTCAACGACGTCGCGACCTCGGGCGCCAACGTGCGCTACCTATCGTGCGGCTTCATCCTCGAAGAGGGCTATCCCATGGATAAGCTCCACCAGATTGTGCAGACGATGGCCGAAACGGCGCACGAAGCGGGCGTGTCCATAATCACGGGCGACACTAAGGTGGTCGAGCGCGGCGGGGCCGACGGCGTCTATATCAATACCGCCGGTGTGGGCGAGGTACCCGCGGGCGTGGCGCTCAGTGGCGCAAACTGCCGGCCCGGCGACGTCATCCTGGTCTCGGGTACACTGGGCGACCACGGCATCGCCATCATGAGTCAGCGCGAGGGTCTAGCGTTTTCGAGCACCATCGAAAGCGACGCCGCGCCGCTCAACCACCTGATTGCCGATGTGCTTTCCGCAGCACCCGACACACGCTGCTTCCGCGACCCCACGCGCGGTGGCCTGGCCTCGACGCTCAACGAGTTTGCGCAGGCCAGCGGCGTTGCCATGGAGATCGACGAGGACGATGTGCCCGTGCGTCCCGACGTGCAGGCAGCCTGCGAGATGCTCGGCTACGATGTGCTGCAGGTGGCAAACGAGGGCAAGATGGTTGCCGTCGTGCCGGCCGAGCAAGCCGATGCCGCGCTGAGCGCCATGCGCGCCGCCCGCTACGGCGAGAATGCCGCCATCATCGGTCGCGTGCTGCCACTTGCCGAGGGCGCCCATCCCGCCGTGCGCGTGCGCACCGGCTGGGGCTCGACCCGCATCCTCGACATGCTCGTGGGAGAGCAGCTGCCGAGGATTTGCTAACGACAAAGGCTCAGGGCTATTAAAGATATTCAGATTCCAAACATGCCCGGCACGCATGCCCAGTATTATGAGGTGCGTTTTGGAACCCAATGACGGGAGCTTTCATGGCAGCAGCTTTTTCCCATGTGATTTTTGATCTGGACGGCACCATCCTCAACACGCTCGAAGACCTGGCGGCCGCCGGCAACCATACCTGCGAGATGCACGGCTGGCCCACGTTTGCCGTTGACGAGTACCGCTACAAGGTGGGAAACGGCATGCTCAAGCTGGTTGAGCGCTTTATGCCTGCCGAGTATGCGGGCGACGGCCGTATGTTTGAGCAGACGCTTGCCGAGTTTAGGGCTTACTACGGCGAGCACAAGGAGGACCACACCGCCCCCTATGCCGGCACAATCGAGATGCTCGACCGCCTGCGTGCCGCGGGCGTGCAGCTTGCCGTGCTCACCAACAAGGACCACATCTCGGCGGCTCCGCTTATCGAGAAGTATTTTGGTTCCGAGCGCTTTGCGCTGGTGCAGGGCCGCGTCGATGCATTTCCCCCCAAGCCCGAGGCGCCCGTTACACTGCATGTGATGGAAGAGCTGGGCGCCGACCCGGCGACCACGCTCTACGTAGGCGATTCCAATGTCGATATCCTGACCGGTCACAACGCCGGCCTTAAGAGTGCGGGCGTCAGCTGGGGCTTCCGCGGCCGCGCAGAGCTGGAGTCCGCCGGCGCCGACTACGTGGTGGACACCCAGGGCGAGCTCGCAGCGCTAATCCTGGGCGAGTAACGAGCGACACTGCTTAACGCAGCTGCGACAATTCTTCCGCGCGGAAAGCGCATCCCGTTTTGGAGCTCCGGAATGGGATGCGCTTTCCGTTTGAGGCGCATCAGGGAAACCGCATCCCGTTTCAGAGCAATATTCCGGGTCGCACTTTCCGCAACCCACCCCATCCGGAAAATGCGACCCACTATTCGGCCAAAAACCGGGTCGCGGTTTCCCAAGCACTCGATGCAACGCTAGCACAAGGAATGTCCCCAACTGCCGGCAGAAAAGGAACGTCCCCAAGTGCCGCCCCAATGACCACCATGGCAACGCCGCAGGTAGAGAACGGACAGCGAAAACGCCCCTAAGCGAGCAAGGTGACGTGAAATGAAAGGGCGCTGACCTTCTGGTCGCGCCCTTGAAATTGAACGTCAGATTGCCGCTTAGGGGCGTTTGCAGCGTCGAGCAGTTACGGCGTTTGGTAAAACGCCGTAACGAACTACCGCGTAACCCCCTAGCTCAGCATTGCATCCATCATCTCGGAGTTGACGGAGTCGTCGGCAGACCACTCGCCGTCGTCGTTGCAGGTGTACTTGAAGATAACCGTGGTCTTCCTGGGCTCGGTGGCCTTGGTCACATCGACCATAACCTGACCGGCCATCTTGTACAGCTCGTCATCGGAAGGAACCGTGTCAAGCGCAGCGACCTTCTCCTGATACTGGGTGGAGAAGTCCTCGACGATCTTGTTCATAGACTTGCAGGTGATAGAGACCTCGGCGGTCGCGACACCCTTGTCCTCGTCGACCGTCACGTCGCCGATCTTGTAGTCAAAGCCCTCGAGATAGGTCTTGGCATACTCCTTGGGATCGATACCCAGCTGCTCGAACTCGTCGCCCGAAGCCTCCTCCAGACCAGAGAGGAAGTCGTCGCCACCGTTCTTGACCTCGTCAAACTGCGTCGTAAGATCCTCGGTGATGAGCTCCTCAACCGAAGGACCTCCACAGCCGGAAAGCACGACCACACATGCAACCAAGACGGCCATGAGGGGCGCAAGCAGCAGCTTCTTTTTCATGTTGTTCCTCCCAATGAGCGGCACTGCGCTTCCCAGACGCGGCGCACGTTGTAATAAGTAAGCCCATACTATCCGCTTATGAACACCCTCGGCAACGCGAAGGCACGGTCGGTTCGTTTTAGCGTCCGAACGGTTTGCAAGCCCGCCCAACGTGCAATAAAACGCTTTCCCGCGGTGCAATAAAAAAGGTGGCCGGAAAACCCGACCACCCTTGCACATCCTTTGGATGCCGCAATTTACTTGCGGACGACCTTAACGATGGCGTCACCGGCGGCGACAGCGGAGTCGGCCTCGACGGCGAGTTCGACATCGGCAAACTCGGCGGTGTTGGACACGGCCACGACGACGCAGTCCTTGTAACCGGCAGCAGCGATCTTGGCACGGTCGATCTTGAGAATGGGCTGGCCGGCCTTCACGACGTCGTCGGCCTTGACGAAGCCCTCGAAGCCGTCGCCGTTCATGTTGACGGTATCGACGCCAACGTGCACCAGAACCTCGATGCCGCTATCGGACTGCAAGCCCACGGCGTGACCCATGGTGACGGTCACCTTACCGTCGCAGGGAGCGTAGACCAGATCGTCCTCGGGCCACACGGCACAGCCCTTGCCCAGAACCTCGCCACCAAAGACGGGATCGGGCACGTCAGCCATCTTGATGACCTTGCCCTTGACGGGCGAGCACAGCACGTCGGCGCCAGCAGAAGCAGAGATGGAGGCCGGAGCAGCGGCAGCCGCGGGCTCAGCCTTCTTCTTGAACATGTCAAACAGACCCATACGTTTTCTCCTCTTGATTAAGCGCAACGTTGTGCGCATGCCTACGGTAATTATAGTGCCAAATGGTTCAAATGCTAAGGTGGGGACTCGAATCGCGAGCCCTTCCCGGTAGTGCTCGTGGGACGAGCATCTCCTTTGCATCGCAGGTCGATAAGCCGAGTATCGCCTGCGCACGGGACGGGCAGAAGCGGGCGCACCAAACCCGATACTTCTTTTCGCTCTCGAGTCCTGCCGCCGCCTTGTCCCTAACACTTCCTGACACCGACCGAAACGTGCCAAAATAAACCCGTCCCTTTTTGGCAGGTTTGGCGAGTGTGGATTTTTGGACGCTTAACTAGCGAACGTGGATAATCTCCCACTTTGAGGCCGTCACCGAGCCAAAAACGGGAGATTATCCGCTCTCATTTTGGATAACCCCCCCCCTGTACCAAGCCGAGCTCCATGGTCAAGTAATAACGACTTCTCATCATTAGATTGTTTACATCAATTCTAATAACTATTTAATCCTTAAACTCGTTATTAGAATTGATATGATTAGCCTAATAACGAGTTTCCGGCACTAAAGATATGGAAGGCGCGATGCAAATCGAGGAGAACGGCCAGGGAACGCTCCGCAATAATCTATCGGGGAAATTGGCTTACTATTCGTTTTTTCCAACGCCCTTGCAATCATTGAGGGGCGGCTAAACCTCACCGAGGAAACCTATCGCACGCTTTCCGCATGCTCACGAAAGCTTGGAGAGCTTGAAGGCATGCTCTACTTTGTTCCCAACGCCGACATGTATCTGGCAATGTACGTGCGCAAAGAAGCGCTCCTTTCTTCGCAAATTGAGGGAACCCAGTGCACGTTTGACGACCTACTTAGTCCATCGCAAACACAACTCCATCATAAAGATGTCGCAGACGTCGTGAATTACGTCCGTGCTGTCGACCGCGGCGTAGAACTGCTCAAAAAGATGCCCTTGTGCACGAGACTTCTTAGGCAAGTTCATGCAGTCCTGCTGGACGGAGTGCGCGGAACGGAGAAGAATCCAGGCGAGCTGCGCTCCTCACAAAACTGGATTGGCCCCTCAGGCTGCACCATTGCAACCGCATCGTTTGTCCCTCCAAACATTGAAGATTTGAGCAACACGCTCCAGGACCTCGAACGCTTTATCAATGAGCCTCAAGTCGAAATGGATCCGATTGTGCGGGCGGCGCTCGTCCATTACCAATTTGAAACTGCCCATCCATTCCTAGACGGAAACGGTCGCCTGGGCAGGCTTCTCATTACATTTATGCTCATCAATGATGGCGTTCTTCATTCTTGCTTGTTCTATCCATCGTTCCAGTTCAAGAAAAATCGAAGCGAGTACTACCGGCAACTCACATCCGTAAGGGAGAGAGGCACTTACGAGGAATGGATAGAGTTTTTCTGCAACAGTCTTCTCGAGAGTGCGAAGGACTCGGTAGGGTCTTTAAAAAACCTTGTTGACCTCCATAACCGTTCCACAGCAACCATTACCGAAAATCTCGGAAGGACCGCTGCAAACGGGCAAAGGCTGTTGGGCATTCTTGAAGAGCACCCCATCGTCGACACCGCATTCATCGCTGCCCAACTTGATATCGGCAGGAGTACCGCGAGCTCGCTCGTCAAATCATTTGAAGAATTGGGTATCCTCCGTCCGCTCGACGAGTCAAGACAGAGATACCGGCAGTACGGGTATGAAGAGTATCTTTCGATTCTCAGGGAAGACGCCGAGCCGATTAGATAGGCATCGCAGCCCAAGCAAATTAAAGCGAGCGCGGATAATCTCCCACTTTGAGCCCGCACACAGGCCAAAACCGGGAGATTATCCACGCTCATTCCTGAGTAGTCATTTATGAACGTCCCCAATGACTAGTCCGGCAACGCCGATGTTTCGGCAACGACAGCGAGCGAGCCGCATTCGGAGCAAGACGACGCCGCAGATAGAGAACTGACAGCGAGCGGGTCGCATTTGAGACAAGGTGACGTGAAACGAAAGGGCGCTGACCTTCTGGTCGCGCCCTTGAAGTTGAACGTCAGATTGTCCAAATGCGGCCCGTGCAGCGTCGAGCAGTTACGGCGTTTGGTAAAACGCCGTAACTAACGTGCTCCGTACTGCTCGTAGTAGGCATCGATGGCGGCCTTGAGCTCGTCGTCGATGACAACCTTGCCGTCGATCTCGTGGTTATAGAGGGTCTCGACGACCTCGGCCATGGAGACGATGCTCGCGACGGGGAAACCGTACTTGGCCTCGATCTCCTTCTGGGCGGTGGTCACGCCACCCTTGCCGACCTCCATGCGGTTGAGGGACACGATCAGGCCCTTAATCTCGACATCGGCAGCAGCCTTGACCTTGGGATAGGTCTCGTCGATGGACTTACCGCTGGTGGTGACGTCCTCGACCATGACCACGCGGTCGCCGTCCTGGGGCTCATAGCCCAGCAGGTTGCCCTTATCGGCACCGTGGTCCTTGGCCTCCTTGCGGTCGCAGCAGTACTTGACCTCCTTGCCGTACAGCTCGTGGTAGGCAATTGCGGTCACGACGGCCAGCGGAATACCCTTGTAGGCCGGTCCAAACAGCACATCAAAGTCGTCGCCAAAGTTATCGTGGATGGCTTGGGCGTAATACTCGCCCAGCTTCTTGAGCTGATAGCCCGTCACGTAAGCGCCGGCGTTCATAAAGAACGGGGACTGACGGCCGCTCTTGAGCGTAAAGCTGCCGAACTTAAGAACGTCGGACTCGACCATAAACTTGATGAACTCTTGCTTGTAAGCCTCCATGCGGGCTCCTCTCGTAATCGCGTACGTGCCTTCCAGTTTAGCGCAGGCGAAGCGTCGATGCGGGCGCGCTTTGGGGCCACGGCATTCTGTAAAGGCTTTGTCAGGGGAAATGGTTTTCCGAACAATGGGGTTGACATGTCAAACCCCCTCATCAAGAATACGGGCGGATTAAAAAGGGGTACGAGATACCCAAAGCGCGCTGCGCTCAGCCTTTAGGAGGTGTGCCATGGAAGGCAGTCCTAGTCGAAAAACCTGCATGTCGCCCTCGGCACGCCGCGAGGACTCCGCACACGCATAAACGCCACCGGCAGATCGCCAAAACCACCGCAAAGGCGCGCTGCACCCTTTGTGGGCTCAAGAGCTTGACGTGAGCGACATCTAGGTTTTTTGAAGCAAATACGACACGTACGCTAACTCCCCTCAACAAGGAGGACCCTATGCTGATGCTCAAAACCGTCACGGTACTCGAAGCCATCTCCAAGCGCCGCCGCACGGCGCGCCCTGCCGCTCATACCGGCCTGTCCAAGAACACCATATTCGCCGCCACCCATAGTGCCGAGGACGCCCTCGTACTGATTGACGCCACGGCAAACGGCCTCACCGTCGAGCAGGCAACTGAGCGCCTGAACGCCGTCGGCCCCAACACCATCGAGGCAACGACCAAAACGCTCGCCCGCCGCATCGCCGACGCGTTCATCGATCCCTTCGCCGGTATCCTCGCCGCGCTCGCACTGGTCTCGCTCTACATCGACGTGCTCGCCGTGCCCGAACCGCAGCGCGACCCCTCCACGGTCATCGTCATCGGCACCATGCTGCTGGTATCGGGCGGCATGAAGTTTATCCAGGAAGCCCGCAGCGGCAATGCGGCCGAGGCCCTCAAGGACCTGGTCTCCAACACTTGCACCGCCCTGCGCGACGGCGAGCGCGTCGAGATCCTCTTCGACGAGCTCGTCCCCGGCGATGTAATCCGTCTCTCTGCCGGCGATATGGTGCCGGCAGATGCCCGCGTCATCACCGCGCGCGACCTGTTTGTGATCGAGTCCGCACTCACCGGCGAGAGCGAGGCCGTCGAGAAGACCGCTGCCATCACCGTCGTCGATGGTGCCGACGGCTCCGCGCTGCCGCTCTCTGCCTGCAAGAACATCGTCTTTACCGGCACCTCCGTGCAAAACGGCACCACCATGGCGCTTGTCGTTGCCACCGGCTCGGACACCTACCTGGGCGGCATCGCCAAGATGCTCAACGGGCGCGGCGAGAAGAGCGCGTTTGACCGCGGTGTCTCGAGCGTCTCCATGTTACTTGTACGCCTTATGCTCGTTATGGCGCCGGCCGTCTTTGCCGTCAACGCCGCCACCAAGGGCAACGTCATCGACGCGCTGTTGTTCGCCACGAGCGTGGCCGTGGGCATCACGCCGCAGATGCTTCCCGTCATCGTGACCACGAGCCTATCGCAGGGCGCCAAGGACCTCGCCCGTCGCCAGGTTATCGTCAAGGAGCTGCCGGCGATTCAAAACCTCGGCGCGATGGACGTCCTGTGCTGCGACAAGACCGGCACCCTCACCGAAGACCGCATCGTGCTCGAGCGCTACCTCAACACCGATGGCAACGAGGACGCGCGCGTGCTACGCCATGCGTTTTTGAACAGCTTCTTCCAGACCGGCCTCAAAAACCTTATCGACCTGGCCGTAATCGACCGTGCCGATGTGACGCCCTCGACCGTCGTGCCCGATTCCATGCTGGGCCAGAGCCTGCGCGACCGCTATACCAAGGTCGACGAGGTGCCCTTCGATTTCTCGCGCCGTCGCCTGAGCGTAGTTATCGCCGACTCCCAAGGCAAAACCCAGATGGTTACCAAGGGCGCTGCCGAAGAAATGCTCGAGATCTGCTCCTTTGTCGAGGTCGATGGCATCGCTCAGCCGCTCACCGACGAGAAGCTCGCCCAGATTCGCAAGCAGGTCGACGGACTTAACGCTGAGGGCCTGCGCGTGATTGCCGTGGCGCAGAAGACCGATCCGCGCTGCGTGGGCGAGTTTGGCATCGCCGACGAGTGCGACATGGTGCTGATGGGCTTTTTGGCCTTCCTCGATCCGCCCAAAGCAAGTGCCGCAGGCGCCGTCGCCACCCTCGAGGCCAAGGGCGTAGCGGTCAAGGTCCTGACCGGCGACAACGACCGCGTGGCCGCTACCGTCTGCGAGCAGATCGGCATCGATGCGAGCAACGTCTTGCTCGGCTCCGAGATCGATGCGCTCGACGACGCAGAGCTTGCCGAGCGTGCCGAGAAATCCCATCTCTTCGCCAAGCTCTCGCCGCTGCAGAAGGCGCGCCTAGTGCGCGTCATGCGCGAGCTGCTCGGCCACACCGTGGGCTTTATGGGCGACGGCATCAACGACGCCGCTGCCATGCGTGCGAGCGATTGCGGCATCTCAGTCGATTCGGCCGTCGACATCGCCAAGGAATCCGCCGATATCATCTTGCTTCAGAAGGACCTGGGCGTGCTCGAGCGCGGCATCATCGAAGGCCGCCGCACCTACGGCAACCTGCTCAAGTACCTCAAGACCACGGTGAGCTCCAACTTTGGCAACGTGCTGTCCGTGACCGTCGCGAGCTTGTTCTTGCCGTTTTTGCCCATGAGCGCCCTGCAGCTGGTGCTGCTGTCGCTGGTCTACGAGATCGTGTGCATCGCGCTGCCGTGGGACACCGTCGATGACGCCTGGACTGCCCGCCCGCGTGCCTGGGACGCCGCGTCCATCAAGGGCTTTATGCTCGAGCTGGGCCCCGTGAGCTCGCTGTTTGACATCGTGACCTTCGCCGCGCTCTTCTTTGTCGTGTGCCCCGCCGCCGTGGACGCAAGCTGGTCCGAGCTTGCCGCCGCGGGCGACGTCGCGGGTATGGCGACCTTTGCTGCGCTCTTCCAGAGCGGCTGGTTTGTCGAGTCCATGTGGTCGCAGACACTCGTGGTCCACATGTTGCGCTCCCCGCATCTGCCGAGCCCGCGCGACCACGCCGCGCCCGCATTGTGCGTTCTTACCGTGCTGGGCCTGGCGCTCGTCACCTGGCTGCCGGCAAGCCCCATCGCCGATGCGCTCGGCCTCATGCCGCTGCCCACGAGCTTTTTTGGGCTGCTCATTGGCATCGTTACCGCCTATATCGCGCTCACCCAGCTGGCAAAGCGCCGCTACATTGCCCGCCACGGCGAGCTGCTGTAGCAAAAAGACGGAAAACACCCTGCCAGCTGCCGTTGCCACTACCACAGCTGCCAACGCCGCTGCCGTTGCCTCTGCCGCCGCCGCAGTCTATCCCCCCAGCAGTTGCGGTGAAATAGTTCCTGTTTAAAGCCCCGTGACTTTAATTTAGGGACTATTCCACCGCAACTTATTGGAGGATTAGCTAGTCCTTGGGTGTCCAGGACCAGAAGAAGTTGATGAGGGCCACGCGCGAGGCGGTGCCGGTCTTTTTGTTGATCGAGGAAATGTGACGATAGAGCGTGGAGCGCGAAAGGAAGAGCGTTGTGGCGATGTCCTGAACGCTCTGGTCCGAAACGACCAAGACCTCAAGAATATCGCGCTCGCGCTCCGTAAGCCCAAAGGTGGCGACGAAGGCATCGAGGCGCTCATCGGACGTGAGCTCCGCTGCCTCCACGGGCTCAGGGTCGGAGCATGCGGGCGCAAGATCCCCACCAAGATCGTCGGTGGCAAGCGGCAGTCCGTCCCGCATCGCGGCATCATCGGCTCGTTGCCCCAACTGCCCCAGCAGCGTAATCGCAATGCCCACAAACATCACGAGCGCCGCACCGACCGCAGCCAGCACATTTTGACTCGAGATAATCGCCACTGCCGGCGCCGTCACGAACATCGAGCACACGTTGTTGACGACGCGACCCATGCACGGCCAAAAATATGACCAGCGCGCATAGAGCGAGACGGCGGCATATTTTGTGGTAAAGAACACCACGAAAAAGCCCGAGCCCAGATAAAAGATGATCGTGGCAGCAAGCTCGTTGCCGCCATTGCCATCGACGATGAGCACAAAGAACGAAAGCGTGGACAGTATGGCGGCACACGTCATGCCGATATTCATATACGAGCGGCCGTGCAGGTCAAATAGTGCGCCAGCGACCAACGAGCTCACGACAAGCAGCAGGCGCGGCCAATCGCCCAAATCGACGGCTCCGACAGCATGCAGGGTCGTGAAGCCCGCGTTGAGAGCGGCGAATACGCTGGAAAGATACGCCGTCGCCACGGTCAGGCGAACTACGGCGCGACGGAATGCCGCCTTTGCCTCGGGATCGTCATGCCACTTGGCGCCATATTCCAGAGCATCTACCGAAAGCCCGGCAGCACTGGGTTCAAAGTTGGGATCGGACTCGTCGCGCAGCTTGGCGCGTCGGGCACCGTGGAGCAACGCCACCTGCGCGATCGCACAGACGACCAGAACAGCCTGCTGAGGAATGCCGACAGGCATCACCATGTGGTTGAGAACCTGCACCAGAACGCCCATGGCGTAAGAAAGTGCGGCGGCGCGCGCCAAGCAGGGCGTTCGCGCAAAGCGCCTCGCAAAATTTGCATGAGCAGTCGATCCGCAGTAGCCCAGCGCGCAGCACGCCACCAAACCGCCGGCAATTACCACCTCAACCTGAACCGCCATAATCAACAGCAGCAATGCCGCCACCAGCAAAACGCCCGTGACGTCACTCGTTGCGTCGATAACATGGGGACGGCGATAGTACAGAATGGGACGCACAAAAAAGCCAATCACGCTCGCGCCGATGACAAGGCTCTCATAAATAACGACCTCGTTCGGAGACACGAACTCGGCCATGCGCACATCAAAAAGATACTCGCACGCCAAAAACGTGAAGAAGAACAGCGCCAGGCATATAATCTCCCGAATGCCCCGACGCAAATATGCGGTTGTGTCTCCCATGCCCCTCATGGTTAACCCCCAGCCGCTCAATTGTCTGGAAATCTATTTTAATAAAGAACCAGTCTCAATATCGAAGCCAGGCTCGAAATGTTGCCAATTCGACCCCAGCCGTCCACATCACGCCGCGATTTTGAGCCGCATGGACCAGAAGGGACGCGCGCGATCTCTAGCTCGGCCAGGAGTGTCCCCAACTACCACTCATTTAAGTACGTCCCCAATGAGTGGCCGAAGAACGTCCCCAGCGACTAGTCAAAAATGGGCCATGTGTCCCAGTTGTGGAGACTCGTTGAGCCGTCTGGGTATCGTGAAAGATCGCGCACTCCCCCATCATCAAAAGTGACACACGCTACCTGTTGATGGGAGGCAGCCATGGGCTTCTTTGACAAGATGTTCGAGAAGAAAGAGTGCGCGATTTGCGGTACCGAACTGGGGCTTTTGGGAAAGACCAAGATCAACGAAGGCTACCTGTGCAAAGAGTGCGTCGGCAAGCTCTCCCCCTTCTTTGGCGGCTATCGCTCCAGCACCGCGGACGATATCCGTGAGCAGCTCGCCTACCGCGAGGCCAACGCCGAGCGCCTGGCCTCGTTCAACCCCACGCGCACGCTCTCTGCCGGACGCACTAACATCATGCTCGACGAAGACGCGGGCCTGCTGATCATCACTTCGCAGAGCCGCTGGCGCGATGCCAACCCCGACATCATCGAGTTTTCGCAGGTACTCGGCTGCGATATGGATATTGACGAGCACCGCACCGAGATCTATCGCGAGACCAAGGACGGCGAGCGCGAGAGCTACAACCCGCCGCGCTACGACCTGGATTACGACTTTAATCTGACCATCCACGTCAACACGCCGTACTTTACCGAGATCAACCTGCGCGTGAACGACTCCACCATCGATCAGCGCGGGTCCATCGAGTACCGCGAGGCCAAGCGGCAGGCAACCGAAGTTCGCGATGCGCTGGTGCAGCTGCGCCAGGAAACGCGCGACAGCGTCGTGGCCGCCAAGGCCCCCAAGACCGCGGTCACCTGCCCCTTCTGCGGTGCAACCACCATTCCCGATGCCAGTGGGCGCTGCGAATACTGCGGCGGCGCCATCGGCGCATAGCCTCCGGCACGGAAAGGACCGATCATGGCCTTCGAGAGTGTCAACTATCAGTGCCCCGCGTGTGGCGGCCCCCTTCACTTTGCCAGTGCCGAGCAAAAGCTCGTCTGTGACTACTGCGACTCGCGTTTTGAAGTCGAAGAAGTCGAGGCCCTCTATCGCGAGCGCCAGGACAAGGCCGATGCCAAAGCCGATGCCGCAGCCGCGGCCCCCAAGCCTGCTGTCGACGATGCCGTGCAGGAGCTGGCTCAAAACGCCGGCTACATCTGCTCGTCGTGCGGTGCCGAGCTGGTCTCGGACGGAACCGTCGCCGTTACCACCTGTCCATACTGCGGCAACTCCGCCGTGGCACCCGGCCAGCTCTCGGGCGACTTCTCACCCGACCTGGTAATTCCGTTTAAGCTCGGGCGCGACGACGTTATGGCCGCACTCAAGGAGCACTACAAGGGCAAAATCCTGCTACCCAAAAGCTTTGTCACCGGCAACCATATCGACGAAGTCCAAGGCGTTTACGTGCCGTTTTGGCTTTACGGTGCCCACGTGGACGGCGAAGTGCACTTTGATGCGACCAACGAGACCGTGACTGAGGAATCCGACCGCACCGTCACGACCACCGACCACTTCGACGCCTACCGCAAGGGAAACATCTCGTTTAAGCGCGTGCCCGTCGACGGATCCTCCAAGATGCCCGACGGCCATATGGACGCCATCGAGCCGTTTGACTACGACGCGCTGCGCCCGTTTTCGGTCGCGTATATGCCCGGCTACATCGCCAACCGCTACGACGAGGATTGCGAAACCTGCAAGGCGCGCGCCGAGCGTCGTATGGAGGAGAGCACGATCTCGGCCCTGCGCGAGACTGTTGTCGACGAATATGACGATGCCACGGTCGAAAGCAAGCAGCTCGACTACACCTGGGAAGACAGCGACTACGCCCTGTTCCCCGTCTGGATGCTCTCCACCTCGTGGAACGGCAAGAGCTACCTGTTTGCCATGAACGGCCAGACCGGTCGCATGGTCGGCGAGCTCCCCTGCTCCAAGCCCAAACTCGCCATCGCCTCGGTGCTGTTCTTTGTGATCGGGTTTGCCCTCTCCCAGATTCTCTTTATGGGTGGGAATGCCTTCGATCCGGATTACCTCACCTTTGATGTCGAGGGCATTCTCATCAACATCGTTGCGCCGCTGATCATCGTAATCATCGCAGACGTGCTGCTGGTGGGCCAGCTCAAGACAGCCAACGAGGCCACCCACGCCGATTACTACTGCGGAGACCTCGACCTGACCGAGAAGCACGACACCTTCAGCCACACCGAGACCACCGTTGTCATGAAGGACAACAAGGACGATTAGCCATTCTGACCAATACCACCCGGCCTTTGACGAGAAAGGAAGATCACCATGGGACTCTTGAGAGCTGGATTGGGAGCTGCCGGCGGCGTCATGGCCGACCAGTGGAAAGAATTTATCTATTGCGAATCGATGCCCGCCGACGTCTTAGCCTGCAAGGGCAGCAAGCGCACCGGCGGTCGCAGCTCCAACACGCGCGGCGAGGACAACGTTATCTCCAACGGCTCGGTCATCGCCGTCAACGACGGCCAGGGCATGCTCGTGGTGCAAAACGGCAAGATCATTGAGGTCGCGCTGGAGCCTGGCGAGTTTGTCTTTGACACCGGCAGCGAGCCGAGCGTCTTCAGCGGCAACCTGGGCGACTCCATCAAGGAAACCTTTGCCAATATCGGCAGCCGCTTTACCTTTGGCGGCGACGCGGGCAAAGACCAGCGCGTCTACTTTATCAACACCAAGGAGATCATCGGCAACAAGTACGGCACCGCCTCGCCTGTGCCCTTCCGCGTGGTCGATAACAACATTGGCCTGGATGTCGACATCTCCGTTCGCTGCAACGGCGAGTATTCGTACCGCATCACCAACCCGCTGCTGTTCTACACCAACGTGTGCGGCAACGTGACCGATAGCTACACGCGCGATAAGATCGACAGCCAGCTTAAGTCCGAGCTGCTCACCGCCCTGCAGCCCGCCTTTGCCAAGATCTCGGAGATGGGCATCCGCTACAGTGCCATCCCCGGCCACACCACCGAACTCGCTCGCGCGCTCAACGAGGTCCTCTCCGCCGACTGGCGCGACCTGCGTGGTGTCGAGATCGTGAGCTTTGGTGTTAACTCCATCGCCGCCTCGCAAGAAGACGAGCAGATGATCAAGGACCTGCAGAAGGCCGCGGTCATGCGCGATCCCACCATGGCAGCCGCCAACATCGCCAGCGCTCAGAGCGATGCGATGCGCGCAGCAGCCGCCAACCCCAACGGCGCGATGGCCGGCTTTATGGGCATGGGCATGGCAGGCGGCATGGGCGGCATGAACGCCAGCCAGCTGTTCGCCGCCGGCCAGGCACAGCAGCAGGCTGCCCCACAGCCGGCTCCGACACCCGCCCCCGCACCGGCTCCCGCCGCTGCCCCTGCGGCCGGCACGTGGACCTGCAGTTGCGGTGCCACCAACACCGGCAAGTTCTGCCCCGAGTGTGGCAGCCCCGCACCCGCCCCGGCACCGACCAAGTGGTTCTGCCCCAACTGCGGCAGCGAAAACGGCGGCAAGTTCTGCAGCAACTGCGGAACGCCCAGGCCCTAGCCCCTCTATCTGGTAATTGGCGGGGGATCCGCCGCCCCCGCATTTGCTTCTATGGGTTTCGTTCGATAAAGGAGGACACCATGAAGACAACGTTCAAAAAGTCCGTACTCGCATTTCTGACATGCGTCCTGGCGCTCGCCTTTGCCCTGACGGGCTGCAGCGGCGGCGGCAAAGACCCCAAGGCCAACTTCGTCGGCAGCTGGCAGTACTCGGGTGGAACCTTGGACGGCGAAGAGCTCACCGATGAGTACATGGATATGCTCAAGGAGTGGGGCCTCAACTGTATCCTGATCCTCGACGAAGACGGCACGGGCGTCCTCGACATGTTCCTTGAGGTCGCCGACCTGAAATGGGAGGCCAAGGACGCCACCACCGTAACGATTACCGCCGAAGATGAGTCGCACGACCTGAAGCTCAAGGACGACAAGCTCGTCCTCGAGGTGGACGGCGACAAGCTCATCTTTACCAAGTCCGACAAGGACCTGTCCGGCACGGTGAAGAAGGATCGCGAGGCGGCCGAGAAGGAAGAAGAGATCGATGAGGCCGTCGAAGACGACGACGTCCAGAGCATCGAAATCTCCCCCGCCGTCACCGTCGCCGATGACGACCTGTGCACCATCACCATCACCGAGAAGTTCAAGGACGACTGGGGCGACATCGGCTTTGTCGTTAACATCACCAACAAGAGCGACAAGGACCTGACCTTCTACGCTCCTTCCGGCAAGACCAACGTCAACGGCACCATGAAGGACCCTTGGTTCTCGGCTCACCTGATGCCCGGCACCAACGCCACCGAGGAATTCACGTTCTCGAGCGGCGAGCTTGACAGCCTTGACGACCTGGTCAACACGACCATCGGCATCGACGCCTACCTGACCGATTCCTACGAGGACGTCGCCTCCTACAGCGCAACCATCGCGTAGCGGCACGTAACATCAGCCGCGGATTGGCGGACACATCCGCGCACATGTCAGGCGGGGCCGCAGGAAATGATCCTGCGGCCCCGCCGCTTTATGCCGACAGCACTGCCCATACAAGCAGGCCGCCCGCCGTTTTCTGATGCAAAACGGCGGGCGGCCTTTCTTTGGCGTTGGAGCATGGGCGGCGCACCGACTACGGGCGCTCCATGTTGGGAACGATGCTGCCCTCGGTCACCGCATGCACGGCCAGGCGCATGATGTTGTCGTAGCCGGTCTTGCTCAGGATCTCCGAGATGCGACGCTTGATGGTGCCCTCGCTCATAAACAGCTCGGCCGCGATCTCGCGACGGCTTTTGCCCTCGCAGGCAAGGCGCAAAATCGATAGCTCGACATCATCGAGAGCTGCCGTGCCCGAAAAAATGCTCTCGGGCGGCTTGGGAAACGTGCAATAGCCCGCCAACGTGGAGCGCATCACGGCGAACAGCTCGTCGATACCGACATTCTTGTACACAAAGCTATCGACGCCCGCCTCGCGAGCCTGGTCGACAAAGGTGATCTCGGGCATGCCGGTCATGATAATGATGCGACACTCGGGCAGCTGCTCCTTGATGCGCGCCGCCGCCACGATGCCGTTGGAATCATGCTCGGTGCATACGTCCATCAGTATCATGTCCGGACGCTCCTTGAGCGCGACACCCAAGGCCTCGGAGGCATCGGCGATGGCGGAAACAACGGTCATATCGGGCTGGTCGCCAACGGAGCGCGCCAGGCTCTCGCGCAGGATGGCCTGGTCTTCGACTATAAGGACGCGAATCATGAGCTTCTCCTCCGAACAGCAGCGTTGGGCGTAAGCGGGATGGATGCCGTAAGCGTAAAGGGCGGGGCGGCATGGACTTCCAGACCGCCGCCCAAATCTTGCGCGGCATGCCTCATACCAGGGATACCCGTTCCCTCGCGATACGATACGGGAGCCGGGGACCCGTCGTTAGAAATCGTCATGCGCGCGACGGCGCCAGTATCCGCCCCCTCCTGCCACAGACGCACGTGGACCCGATGCGCCTGCGCATGCTTGGTGGCATTGGTCGAGGCCTCGCGGATAATCTGCAAAAATGCGGCGGCGACACGCGCGTCCTCGGGCAGCGCACCCTCAACATCGATCTGCACACTCACCAGGCCAAAAGCATGGACGATATCATCCAGCTGCTCTGCAGGCTCGCTGGCACCGCCACTGCGCAAATCGGCGGCGATTGAGCGCAGCAACGGGTCAATCTGCTCGAGCGACTCATCGTCCAGACGCCCCTCCTCCAAATAGCGATGAAGAATGGACAGGCGCTGCCCGATCACATCGTGAACGCGGGCGCGCATACGTAGGTAGGCCGCATTGTCGGCAACTTTTTTGACTTCTTCGATCTGGGCTTGGAGCTCTTGGCCCGCAAGCTCAAGCAGGTGGTTGGCTTGCGCCAAGCGGTCGTAGGCGTGTGCGTATTCCGTCACGTCCAGGCCGACGACACGCTCGAACGGACGGCCCGAGACCGTAACGGAGTCACGCACGAACAGACGAATCTCGGAAGGAGAGATCTCGACCACGACGCGATCCCTACCAAAGCGATCAAGGTCGATATGGGTGCGATTAGCGCTGCTTTCGGGCATTTGCATGCTAAGTTTGCGCAGGTCGTTCCATGTGCCGCTCATGTCGCGTAGATCGGTTGGCATATGAAGTTCCACCAGGTTTTTGCGCATGCAGCGGTTCATGAGCAGCGGACGGCCCCTCGGGTCTAGATACAGGATGCCCACGGGAATCACGTTGATCGTCTCGATCGTCGAGAACGTGGTGATATCCTCTTGGCGGTTACGGACGTCCATCAAGAGCGCCGCGATGGAGCGGAACAGGAAGAACGCTCCCTCTGCGATAAGGACAACGGTCCACGCCGGGCCCATGGCAAAAACCACCGGTGGTGTAACGGCGACAACAAGCAGCAGCTCGACCAGCATGACGGGGCGACGATAGTGCACCATAAGCACCACGCCATAGGCAAAGATCGCGGCATTGAGCCGCAACGCTCCGCCCATTGCCCTGGCGCAAACGTCAAGCGGCGCCACCAGATACGACCCAGACGACGCGAATAAGATGAGCGCCGAAATCATCAGGTGAAGCACAAGACTCGCCTCGTAGGCGCAAATCACCTTACGGTTATAGGACGAGCGGCGCGATGCGATGAGCGGGACGTGGATCGTCTGCAGGCACGCCGCCAGGGCAAAGGCCACGTCGAGCGCGACTATCTGGGGAAGAATGAGCGAGATCTGCATCGTCACTCACCTGCCCGCGGCATCAACACGATCAGGCGCAACTGGCCGGACTCGCCCTCAAGACGATACGCCACGTTGCGTCCCTGCAGCTCGTTCTCGAGTTCACGCGCGGCGGACGTCTGCGACAGGTCTTCCTCGTCGTTAGAGAAAAGCGTGGCGCGCAGCTCCACACTGCACGAATCGTGGTCGCTCAGGTGATACATGAGCGCCGGATGGTCGGTGGCGTAGGCAAAAAACGCAAAGTCATACACGCAGTCGTACAGGGCACTTACCGTACTGGCGTGCATCGGGCGCCGTATGGCGATAATCGAGGCGCAATCGATATCGATGGTGCGCAGGTCACTTGCGAGCTCGTTGGCAATGAGCTGAATGCGGTCGCGGTCAAAACCGCTCTCCCCGTGCTGTGCCAACGTGAGCGACCCCTTGCGCTTGCAATAGGCGACGAGCATCTTGGCGCGTTGCAGCATGCGGTAACGCTCGTGCGAAGACGCTTCGTCGGTCAACGGCGGCAGCGAGCTCAGCAGGTCGTACATCCCTTCGAGCGCGCGGGCAAGCGCCTGGTCCACGTCTTGGACCAGCAAGGTCTCGGCCTCTTGATCTGCCAAATGCGTCTTAAGGTCGTAGTCGGCGGCGAGCAGCTCGTTTTGACGTTGCAGCTCCATGCGACGATGTGCCAGCTCACGGTTAAGCTCGTTGAGCTCCGACACGTCTTGGGCAAGCAGGGCCGATCCGCCCAGCAGTGGGAAGGCACGGTACATCACATCGGGATCGGACGCCACGGCAAAGGCATGGGCGCGGCCGTGCTCCTGGGTCCGCAACTCCTCGCGCACGCCTACCGGCGTTGGCTTTGACACCGGCGTGGCATAGACCTCCTGCAGGTCGCGCGTTAGAACTTTGAGGTCAAGCGGCAAGGTGTCGAAGATGCCGGCGATGTCGTGATACGACGGAACGACACCGCAATCGAGACAGATTTCCATCGCCACCACGCACAGGACGCAATAGACGAGCGAAAAGTTGAGCCTCCATGCCCAGGGCACGCGCAGAGCATATGAGATGGCAAAGAAAGCGCCGCCCAGCAGCACGAGCGCCGCCGTGCCCGAGAAACGTTGGATGCGAAAGGACGAGGACCGACCAACCAGGATAAAAAAGGCCACGAAGTCAAAGGCCGTCCACACTAAGACGGCGAAATAACCCCAGCCGTACGTGTAATCGTTGCTCCAGGTGTCGCTTGTACGGTCAAAGCGGAAGACCTGCTGGTGAAAATCGTTGGTGAGCACAAATCCGATAAGCAGGATGGCCACAATCCACAGCGCAGCGCAGTAGCGGCGACCCAGGCGGTGTTGCTCCAGGCCCGCAAGGCGCAGACCACACAACTGGTAGAGCAGTGGAATGAGCGTCATGGGCACGTAGTACAGGTACCACAGCACGGTGGCATAGAACGGCGTGAACGACTTGTACTTGAGAATGACTTCGATCATCCACAGGGCGCAGATGGTGGCGATGGCAACAAGGCGGCGGCGCAACACATAGTCCAAACAGCGCAGATAGACCGATACGCCCCAGATCGAAAATGCAATTGCGGCAACAAGCAACGGCAGAGAGCTCGAATGGACGAGCACATCCACGACCTCTTCGGACACCTCGCTATAGGCGGGCACGGCGTTAGAAAGTTTGGGGTCGAAGGCGAACAGCGCCGGCAAGACTGCCAAAAGCATGAGGAACAGTGCGGTGATGGCGCCGGCGATAGCGAAGACGCGGTGACGGTACGCCTGATGTGTTATGCCAACAAGGAATCGCGGCATGGCGAAGAGCCTGCCGCCCCTGGGATCCGCCACGGGTGCGGATCGGGCGGCCGCGTTGCCGATATGTCGCTCGCGGGTACCCATAGTGCTTTTAGTGTACCGACAGATGGGTCGAAAAAGCGGGCCGCATGTCCCAAAATCCGCAGACGGCAAGGCGCCCGGCAGCCTCCCCCGTCTGACACTTCCCGATATCCGCCCGCCCCAAACCACCGCAAAGGAGACAGGCACCTTTGTGGTGGTTTGGGGCGATGCGCTAGTCCACGGTGATGTCGAGATTTTTGCCGATGAGGCCTACGTAGCCGCCTTCGGCTGCCTTGGGGCTGTCAGCATGGCAGAGAACCCACTTGTCGGCCTTCCAGTAGCAGTAAGCGTCGCCGGCCGTGGGCATGTCGGCCGCGGCCTCGGGGCGCGGGCCGTTGGTGCCGGCGGGAAGCGCCACCATCACCTGGAAGCCACCGTCGTCGACCATGCACGGCGTGTAGTGGAGCGTGGTGTTGAAAACCTCGACAACCTTGCCCGCCGGCACGCGGAACGCCTTGACGCACGCGGTGTCGAGCTTGCCGTCCTCGATCTCCCAGCGATGTGCCACGAGCAGGATAAAATCGCGGGCGCCCAGGTTAAACTCGCTGGCGCGGTGATACTCCAGGCAGTTGAGCTGCGTGTTGTGTCCGTTGCACCAGCCCAGTTGGAAGGGGCGGCCGCCAAACATGAGAAAGCCCAGTTTATCGGCATCCTTGACGCCCTCGAGCTCCGGCGCGCTTGCTACGTACTTACTGCCCTCGGGGATGGGCGTGGCAGAAAGCGCCTCGAGCACGGGCGACGTGAGCTCGGACGGAACGCCATCCCAAACGTTGCCATAGGATTTGAACTCGGGATCGTTGACAGAGTAGATATGCATGTTCACTCCTGTTCGTAAATGTGACTATACGAACATTCTAGAACATACATGAGCGATTTTGAACGCTTGTCCCGACCAATCAACAAAAAGGCGCCCAATGCGCGCGTTTTGGACGACAAAGCCCTTACGCCTGCTGATAGTGCAGATGCTTCTCGTCGATATCGGCCAGGTCGCGGTCGAGGTAACGGCGCGCGAGCCAGTTTGCCATGGGGAGGTTCTGGTCCAGGTAGTTGCCGCACTCCTCGGGAGCGGCACCGGGGACATCGCCCTCAAAGTCGGCGACAAACTCGAACAGCTCACGCACGAGCGGCAGGATCTCCTCGCTCGTCACCTCGCCAAACACAACGAGGTAAAAGCCCGTGCGGCAGCCCATGGGGCCAAAGTAGACAATGCGGCTCGACCACTCGGCATGATTGCGAAGGAACGTCGCGCCCAGGTGCTCGATGGTGTGGCACTCGGCCGTGTTCATGACCGGCTCCTTGTTGGGCGTGGTCAGGCGCAGGTCAAACGTGGTGACGGCAGCACCGGTCGCCGGATCGCGGTCGATGCGGCTCACATACACGCCGGGCTCAAGCAGCAGATGGTCAACGGAAAAACTCGCGATGCGCTCCATGGCAGATCCTCTCGGTAGTCAATTTGGGACGGGCTCTTTTAGCTGGTTCGAATGGTCGCACCAATCATACCAGTCAAAAAAGCCCCGTCCCAAATGAGCTACCCGGGACGGGGATCAATGAGTTTTAAATCCCCGTCCCAGAAAAATCATTCTAGGTAATCTAGAAGGACTTTTCCGCTCTGGGGTCTGGCGCCGTTCCGACTAGATCTCGCGCACGCTTTGGCGCTCGACAAAGTAGGTCGACACGGCCGTCTTGCAGGTATAGCTCTTGGGGTTGCGGATGTTGCCCACCAGGCGACGCACCGCGATCTCGCCCACCTCGTGCTTGGGAACATGCACCGTGGTGAGCGGCGGGTTGGAGAAGGCGCCCAAAGACAGGTCGTCAAAGCCGATGATCGAGACATCCTCGGGCACGCGAATACCGTGCTCGTTGAACGCGCGCATGGCGCCCACGGCGAGCACGTCGTTCTCGGCAAAGAAAGCCGTCGGCAGATCGTCGCGCGAGACGTTGTCGAGCCACACGCCCATGTCGTGATAAGCGCCCTCGAGCGTGGTACCCAGCGTGACGTGCCATGCCGGGTTGGCCTCAAGATCCGCGTCCTCAAGCGCTTGGCGATAGCCGCGCTCGCGGTCCTTAAAGTTGCGGATCCGAAGGTCGCCCGCCAGATAGCCGATTTGCCTGTGGCCTTTCTCGATAAGGTAATCCACGGCACGCAGCACCGAATCGGTGTTGGCGATGACTACGGCATCGAAGTACTGGCGATCGCTCCAGCCGTCGAGCACAATCAGGTGGGCGGCAGCGTCGGCGAACAGGGCGTAGTCCTCCTCGCCCAGCTCGGTACCCATCAGCACGATGGCGGCCGACGGGTCGGCGATCAGGCCCTCGACCTGCGGGCGCACGGCGTCCAGGTCGCTAAAGTCGAGCGAGACAAAGCTCGTGCTCATGCCGTGGCGACGCGCCTGGCGCTCCACGCCCTCGATGACCGCGGGATGGAAGGTGCTCTCGTCCAGGATGGCGCCCGTCTTGCGCGCAAGCACAAACTGGATGCTCTCGAGCTGCGTCGACTGCTGATAGCCAAGCGACTGCGCGCACTCCAGGATGACCTTGGCGGTCTCCTCGCTCACGCTGCGCTTGCGGTTGAGCGCGTTGGACACGGTTGCGGGCGAAAAGCCGGTAATGCGGCTGATCTCGCGGACGCTTGCTTTAGCCATCGTTCCCCCTAGCATCGGTCGCGGCCGAGCATCGTGGCTTGACCGCCCCGTGGCTCGGCAACTAAACGACCGCAAATTCAATCTAAACAGAATAGTAAATGTTTAATAGCTAGTTTAGCCTGTTGTCACGCGAAGTGGCACGACTATTCCCCCAACGGGCGCATTTGTCCATCTTAACGTTATTACGCAAGGTCTTCGCCATTGCTTGCTATTACGCGTCGGTACCATTCGAAGCTTTTCTTTTTACGTCTCTCAAACGAGCCCGCACCGCTATCGTCTCGATCGACATAGATAAACCCGTAGCGCTTACGCATCTGCCCTGTGGCGACCGAAACCAAATCGATCGGGCCCCAACAGGTATATCCCATGAGTTCCGCCCCGTCGAGCTCGACGGTCTCCCTCATCGCCTCGATGTGGGCCCGCAGGTATTCAACTCGATAGTCGTCTTCTATTTCACCCGAATCTTCCGGCACATCAGGAGCACCCAAACCGTTTTCGACGATGAACAGCGGCTTTTGATAGCGATCCCAGATTTCATTCATGGTGACGCGCAGCCCTTTGGGGTCGATAAACCTCCCCCAAGGCTCCTGTTTTAGATACGGATTAGGCGCCGAGCGAAGAAGGTTCGAATCGAACTGACCTTCCGCATGCGCTTTTGCGACGCGCGTCGAGTAATACGAAAACGAGACGAAATCGACCAGGTTTGCAGCCAGTACTTCGCGGTCATCATCCCGATAGGGCACCTCAAAACCATGGCGGGCGTATTCCTTGAGAACATAGCTCGGGTACGCACCGCGCACCTGGACGTCGGTAAACATGTAATGGCTGCGATTCTCAGCCTGCGCAGCCAGCACATCGTCCGGATCACATGTAGCCGGATAGAAGACACCTGCGTTGAGCATGCAACCGATCTTCGCCCCGGGGCACAGTTCATGACACGCCCCGACCGCACGGGCACTCGCAACCAATACATGGTGCACGGCCGTGTGAACCGTTGCATAGCGATTCTCCCCTTGCTCGAAGATGATCCCCGCCGCCATAAAGCACGCCTGCGTCATGATGTTGATCTCGTTAAAGGTCAGCCAATAATTGACCAATCCCCGATAGCGCTCGAACACGGTACGCGAATATCGATCGAACAGGTCGACCAACCTGCGATCGCGCCATCCGCCATACGCATCGACGAGATGCATGGGGACATCATAGTGGTTGAGCGTCACCAAAGGCTCAATGCCATGCGCGCGGCACGTCCTAAAAACATCCTCGTAAAAGGCAAGGCCTTCTTCATTGGGCTCGGCTTCGTCTCCTTTGGGAAAAATGCGGCTCCAGGCGATCGATAAGCGCAGGCATTTAAAACCCATCTGGGCAAACAGTTCAATATCCTGCTTGTACCTATGGTAAAAATCAATGCCTTTGCGAGCGGGATAGAAGCTGTCGGGTGCCAACGCACGCGGATCAAGGTCTCCCCGCATGACGTCCATGCGCTGATCGCCAAACGGCAACATGTCGGAATTGGCTAAACCGCGACCGCCTTCGTTCCATCCTCCCTCGCACTGGTTTGCAGCCAGAGCCCCGCCCCATAAAAAATCTTCTCTAAACATTATGGTGTCGTCCTTTCTATCAAATTCCCGGCCCACGCTGTCGAACGCAACGGACTCGGCAAGTGCCGCGCAACAGCACAGTACCGTTGCGCGGCCAAGGGGTCGGACCGCGCAACGGCTGGGGAGCATATTTGTGCAGTAGCCTCTTATGCCTCGACGGATTCAACAGCCTCAGAATCGCCGCTCTTGGACTTCAACGGCATCTTCTCCTGTCCTTCAAATCCAAAAACCATCGCCAACGCAAACGTCACGGCACCGCCAACAAGACACCCGATGGTGCCGGGGATGATATCCTGAGCAAACATGAGCACGTTCATCCATGGGAAACCAACGCCAGTGAAGATATAGACGTTGGCATGAAGAAGGCTTACCAGCAGACCACCGACAGCACCACCAATCATGTTCCAGGCAAGAGCTTTCTTGTCGCGAAACAGGATGCCGTAGATGATGGGCTCACTCACGCGACCGAAGGCATAGGTGATGAACAAGTTCCAGCCCGTGGCTCGATTCTCCTTGTCCTTAGCGCGCAGGCCATAGGCGAGCGCGATGGCAAGCGTGGTGTAGGCTACAACCGCGGCGCCGGGGTATAAGATGGCGTCGTAACCGTTCTGGAGCGCGGCGGGCAATATGGCGGTATAGATCGGCACGTGCATGCCGGTGGCGATGATCAGATTCCAGAATGCGCCGATAACCGCGGTCGCAGCGGGACCGGCAACAGAGGCGAGCCAAATGATGAAATCGGCCACAAGGCCCATGACAAATTGGACGGCAGGGCCGCAGAGGCACAGCGCGACCGGCAACATCACGAGCACCGTACCCACGGGTACGATCAGAACGCGCAACATATCAGGCGAGATCTTCTTAAAGAAGCGCTCAACATAGGACTGGGCCCAGGTGATCAAGATGACCGGAAGAACAGCCTGGGTGTAGTTGACGAGCTGCATGGGGATGCCGAAGACGCTGAAAGGCTTTCCGTCCTCAACAATAGCGAGCATGTCGGGGTAAATCATCACAACGGCGATGAGCAGTGCCAGCACAGGGCTCGTTTTGAACTTCTTAGCCGAACTGTAGGCAGCAAATACCGGGAAGTAATAGTACGCCGCATCGCCCACCAGGGAAAGGATCCGATACAGGTCGCTCGTTTCGGACATAAAACCGGCGCCTTCGGGCCCAAACAGAATGACGAGCATCTTGAAGATACCGGCGACACAAAAGATCGGAAGGATCGGGGTGATAGCGCCGCTCACGGCATCGAGCAGCTGATTGAAGAGGTGCTTGGGTGCCAAGCGCTCCTTCCAGCTAAGCTGAGGGCCATCGAGTTCCTCGTCAATCGATACCGTGACCTCGAATCCGCCCTGCTTACAAACCTCGTCGTAGACCTTGTCGACCGTGGGCCCGATCACCAGCTGCACCTGCCCTCCGGCGTGCACGACGCTGATGATAGACGAGATGTCCTCAAGCTTCTCATCATTCGAGAGGCTTTCATCCTTGAGGCTGAAGCGCAGGCGCGTCATGCAATGCGTAACCGAAGCCACGTTTTCCGCCCCGCCCACAGTGGAGAGAATCTGTTCTGCCACCTTTTTGTAATTTGCCATCATTGGCTCCTTTGCACAATCTTGGCTTACTGTTCGAATCGGCAAAGGTCATGCCCCGAATGGCTACGGGTTACAATCCTTTTTTGGAGATGATCCGGTTGAGATGGATCATCAGATAGAGTTCCTCCTCCTCGGAGAGCGTGGCGTCCCACGTTTCACGACAATAGGAACCGATATGCTTCACGCACTCTGCCAACTGCGGAAACTCCTCACGAAAGTTCTTGTACATCTGCATGTTGGCGCTGTTCAGCGACTCGCCGGCTTGAATGCGCTTGAACAGGTACCGCAGATGCGTGGCGAAGCGGGTGAAATCAAAGGAATCGCGGTCGACAATAATGCGGAAATCGCTTTCGAGAATCTCGATAACGTCCTCGAGCATATCGTCGAACTGCTTTGCGGGCTCGGCCGTGGCTTTGACGGCTTCAACAACCCGTGCGTTCACGAGATTCATCGCAATACTGGCAATCTCATCCTTGGGAAGCCGCTCTCCGAGCTCCTTCTCGAGTCGCATGACGATAAACTGGGCAGCCTTGTATTCCTTCGGATACGTCTCCCGCACTTCATAGGCAAGAGGCATCGCGATGCGGACCCCCTTTTGGGCTCGCGCAACGGCAAACGACAGGTGATCAGCCATGAACAGCGTCGCATTGGTCGAGAGGTCGTAGGGCAGTTCGTTGGCAACGATGTCCATAACTTTCGCCGCAAACATCACGATATCCGAGGGAAGATCCCTCATGACATCTTGTCCTTTAGGATCAATGTCGTAAAACGTATGCTCGATTTTAGAAAGAGGGAGCTCTCGAGGAAAATCTCCGCCGAAACCGACGCCCCTGCCCATGGCGATGACATCTCGCCCCTGTCCGTCACGGCAAAGAACCGCGTTGTTGTTAAGCTTTTTGATTGCAAGCATGGTGAACCTCCTTTCAAGAACACTCACAGAAAAAGGCATGATAGCCAATAGCAGTGCTATTGCGGTCATGCCTTACGTAACAATCCGTGTTGTATTGCTCTTGGGCATGCCTCCACACAGGAGTAACAATCCAAGATGCAGAATGCATTATAGCGCTCTCCCCGCCCCGGGGACCATCGGGCTGGCGAACGGTAGATGTCGGCCCGCCAGCGGCCACATCGAGCAGATGGGCGTGCTTCGATCCCGAGCCTAGCCAAGGACACGGGCCATACGTGTCTTGAACTCAGACAGGAAGCGCGGGGCATCCACGGTCAGTGCCACAAGCGCGCTCTTGTCCGGATCGGATAGGCGGCGCTCGTCGCAAATGGTGCGGCCGCGATACTCGCCCAGCAGATCAACACGCAGATTGCAGCCGAGCGCACCCACGAGCGTGGGGTCAATCGCCACAGCGACGGCAAGCGGATCGTGCAGCGCGCAGCCACCCAGGTAGGGGGCGTTCATCTCGTACGAGCCAATGTAGTGCTCCACCATGCTCGCAAACGCGCAACCGGCCATGGTGCCCGAACCCGTCCAGCCGGCAATGTCGCGACGCGTGAGCACCACGCGATGCGTCACGTCCAGACCCACCATGGTGAGCTTGCGGCCCGAACGCAGCACGGCATCGGCCGCCTCGGGATCACTTGCCATGTTGGCCTCGGCGCCCGCACTCACGTTTCCGGGCACGGTCAGGGCGCCGCCCATCACGACCACGCGACCGATAGACATCATCGCCGCCACATCGCGCTCCAAGGCAAGTGCCAGGTTGGAGAGCGGACCGGTCGCCACGTAGATCAGATCGGGGCCATAGGTGCGCGCGGCATCAATCAGATAATCGACCGCGGCGTTGCCGTCGGCCGAGGTCGCCCCCACCGGCTCGTAGGGCGACGCGGGCACGCTCGCGCCGCCGATGCCGTTCTTGCCGTGAATGAGCGCGGTGGACGCCGGCGGCGTATAGGGCTCAGTCGCCTGCAGAGGACGGTCGGCACCCAGGTACACCGGAACCTCGGGGCGACCCAGCAGATCGAGCACCGCCAGGCAGTTGTGCGCCGATTGCTCGACGCGCACGTTGCCAAAGCACGTGGTGATGCCCACGAGCTCCACCTCGGGGCTCGCGATGGCATAGGCCAGCGCCATCGCATCGTCCACACCCATATCCAGATCAAGGATCAGCTTCTTGATTGCCATTGTTCTACTCCGCTTCTCCGTCTTTATCGTTTAACTAAACCAATGTTCAACTTCGGCGCTCGTGGGAATCGATTGCTGAGCGCCCAGGCGCGACACCGTCACTGCCGAGGCGCGAGCACCCGCAGCCATGCACTCAAAGAGCGGCAAGCCCTCTAGGCGAGCCGCCGCCAACGCGCCGATAAACGTATCGCCGGCGGCCGTGGTATCGACTACCGTACTCGAAAGTGCCGGCATGCGCAGCAGCTCGCCGTCATCGCCGAGCGTAACCGACCCGGCGCCGCCCAACGTGATGACCGCAGCTCCGGCGCCCTTGTCGAGCAGCGCTTTGAGCGCGGCGATGCAACTCACATCATCCGTGGGCAGAATGCCCGTCAGAACCTGGCACTCGGTCTCGTTGGGACAGACCAGGTCGACCGCAGGCCAGGCCTCCGCAGGCAGCTCACAGGCAGGCGCTGGATTAAAGACCGTATAGAACCCCAGCTCGTGAGCGCAAACAAGCGCCTCGGCCGTCGCCGCAAGGTCACATTCGCCCTGGGCGATAAAGACGCTTCCGGCAGCCGGGGCAATCTCGCTGGCGTCGCCGTCGAGCTCATGGGCCACCAGACGCCTCAGCGCGCAGGCAACGTCCGCGCCCGCAAGCGCATGGTTGGCGCCCGGTGACAGTACGATGCGGTTGTCGCCCTCGCAGCGAATGATGGTCGCCGTTCCCGTCTCCACGTCATCGCGATGCACTACAAAGTCACAGTCCACGCCGGCGTCTTGGAGCCCCACCACGAGCGACGCGCCGAACGCGTCGCGACCGACCGCGCCGATCATGTGCGTGCACGCGCCCATACGCGCGGCAGCTACGGCCTGATTGGCGCCCTTGCCGCCGGCGTTGGTGATAAACCCGCTGCCGCCGACGGTCTCGCCCGCACGCGGTATGCGCTCGCACGCCACCGAAAGGTCCATGTTCATGCTGCCGAACACCGCAACGATGCCGCGATCTGCCATGGAAACCTCCTCATCTGCGGGCCTTATGCCCACCGTCGGCCGTCGATCGTGCACTCTCGCACCTCTATAACTTTAGTTCACTTTGATGTGAACGCACCCTTGAGGTTGCGCCAGCAGCAAGCATTCACAGGAGCAGGCAGCTACAATGAATACGTGCTGATTATTCTCGTCATTGGATGATGTTTTATGGAACAATTCTCGCAATCGGGCTCGCGCGGTCGACGCCGCACGGGCAACGAGCCGGCGCCGCACGAACGCGTGAAGAGCGAACGCCGTGCCAACGAGCCGCGACGCACCACGAGCCCCCATCGCGCTTCTGCCAACAACGCGGGCCGCGCCAACACTCCCGCCGCGGAGCAGACGCCTGCTCGCCCCAAGTCCCGCTACATCCCTGCACTCGACGGCCTGCGTACGCTCGCCGTCGTCGCGGTGGTGCTCTATCACCTTAACCTCACGTGGGCTCAGGGCGGCCTGCTCGGCGTCACGATCTTCTTTGTGCTTTCGGGCTATCTGATCACGCGCTTGCTGCTCAACGAAGTCGCTAAGACCGGCCGCATCGACCTCAAGAGCTTCTGGATCCGCCGCATCCGTCGCCTGGTCCCCGCCGTGGTGACCGTCGTGGTGGTGACCTGTGCGCTGTGCACTATCTTTAACCACGTGATGCTCACCAAGATGCGCCCCGACATCCTGCCGTCGCTGTTGTTCTTCAACAACTGGTGGCAGATTGCCCAAAACGTCTCGTACTTCAATGCTCTGGGCGACCCCTCGCCGCTCACGCACTTTTGGTCGCTTGCCATCGAGGAACAGTTCTACCTGATTTGGCCGCCACTGCTGTTTGCCATGGTATCCATGCATGGGAGCAAACCCAACACGCGCCGCGTGGTTCTGGGCCTTGCCGCGGTATCTGCCCTCGCCATGATGGTGCTTTACAACCCTGCCGCCGACCCCAGCCGCGTGTACTACGGCACCGACACCCGCGTGTTCTCGCTGCTGCTGGGTGCCTGGATGGCCTTTATCCCCAATCGTGACCTGGCGCCGGTGCGTCTCGCTCGTCGTTTGGGGCTCAATCGCCTGGCTGGCGCCGCCAAGCACGGCAAGAACGCCGAGGACAAGCCTGGCGAGAAGGCCGACGAAGCAGCCGAGACCGCCCCGGCACAGCCGAGCGCCCTCGTGCGTTTTTGGTCCTCGCCCGCATCCATCGATGTGTTGGGCGTCGTGGGTCTGGTTGGCCTTGCCGCCATGGTCGCGCTCACCAACGGCTACACCGCCTTCCAGTATCGCGGAGGCACGCTGCTGTGCTCGATCCTCACGCTCATGGTCATCGCGGCCTGCGTGCAGCCCCAGGGAATGGTTGCCCGCGCGCTATCCGCCGAGCCGCTCGTGTGGGTTGGCAAGCGCTCGTACAGCATCTACCTGTGGCACTATCCGCTGCTGTTGCTTATGAACCCGGTCGCCAACATCAACGATACACCGTGGTGGCAGTACATTTTGCAGGTGCTGTTGGTGGTCGCCGTGGCCGAATGCTCATATCGCTTTATCGAGACGCCGTTTAGGAAGGGCGCCTTTGGGCGCACCGTCGCCGAATTCCGCGATGGCACCACCACGCCCGCCAACTGGGCACGCGCGCACGTCCCCGTCTGCGCAGCCTGCGCTGTCGTGTTGGTCGTTGCGCTGGGCGGCCTGATCTTTGTTCCCGAGACGTCTGCGCTGAGCGGCGAGGGCGCCGAAGTTCTGAACAAGGAAGCCAAGAACACCGCGCCCACCGACCAGCAGGCGGCCGACGACACCGACAAGGACAACGACGGCTTCCCCGATGGCTCCTACGATCTGCTTATGATCGGCGACTCCGTGTCGCTGCGTGCCGTGGACACCTTTGACGGCGTGTTCCCGCACAGCCATATCGATGCCGAAAAGGGCCGCCAGTTCGATGCGGGCCGTGCGACATTTGAGGGCTATATCCAGCAGAACCTTGCCGGCAAGATCGTGGTCTTTGCCCTGGGCACCAACGGCTTGGTAACCGACGACCAGATCGACGCCATCATGGCCGATGCAGGAGATAGGCGTATTGTGGTGTTTGTGAACACGCGCAGCCCGCAGCCGTGGGTTGGCTCTACCAACCAGGCCATCGCCAACGCCGCTACGCGCTACAAGAACGTGCGCGTTATCGATTGGTACGGATACAGTGCCAACCGCAACGACCTGTTCGATGGCGATGGCACGCACCTATCGACCACTGGCGTGACTGAGTACCTCAACTTGATCCACGATGCCGTCAAGAAGGACCTGCCCGTACACCCCGAGGATCACGTCAACGATCCGCAGCCGGCAGCCGTCAAGTCTGCCACCGACGCACTCGTCAATGCGCTCGCTCTCAAGCCGCACAAGCTGGGCACCGACAAGTAACCTGCAGCGCAAACTTCCCACATCCGGAGGGGGTGTCTGCCACGGCAGACACCCCCTCCGGCAGTTAGGGACACTCCTGGCGCAGCCAATGAAGACCTCTACGGATGAATTCCAGGCCGCTCCGTCGCTCCAGACATCGTTTCCGCGCCTCGTGCCTGCCCCAAACAATCAAAACAAGCCCTTTTCGCCGCACCCTCAAAGGTCTGTGGGCAAAAAAGGGCAAATATGAGTACTGTTACCATTTTAGTAGCAGGCAAAACCACCCAAAATGACGTCCGAGCGACCCCTACAACCCCCTAAAGCAGCCAACCTGACTGGTTTAAGGCGTATTGGAGCCAATTTTAATGAACATACTAAAGGCTATGTTCATTATCTTTTAGGATGTAAATGCTATTCACTTAGCAACAGTACTCATATTTGGCATTTTTTGTCCATTGCTATATAACTAACACCCTATAGCAGACAAAAAACAGGCCGCAGCCCATCGCTGCGGCCTGTTCGGAAGCAAAAGTGGGCGTTAAGCGCTGTAGCCCATCGCCTGCAGAACAAACATGACGACCGTGAGCACCGTAATCACACCGATAGTCGCCCAAGTGAGCACATTCCACACGCGGCCGTTGCGGTTGGCACCCATAATGTGACGGTCAGCGGCAATAACCACCTGGAACACCAGAACCACGGGCAGTAGCACGCCATTGATGACCTGCGAGGTCATCATAATCTGGAACAGATCGACGCCGGGCATAAGCACCAGCACGGCAGAGATACCGATGATGGCCGTAATGATGCCGCGATAGACCGGGGCCTCGTCCCAGCTGCGGTCGGCACCGCGCTCCCAGCCAAATGCCTCGCAGATAGCGCTCGACGTAACGCCCGGCAGCACGCAGGCAGCCAAGAAGCTCGCCGCGACCAGGCCCGAGGCAAACAGTACCGTGGACCACTGACCCGCAATAGGCTCCAACGCGCGGGCGGCATCGGCAGCATCGCTAATCTGAATACCCGCCGGGAACAACACCGTACCGGTCGTGATGATAATAAAGCCGGCAATGACATCGGCGGCAAGCGAGCCGCTCACGGTATCGATGCGCTGCAGCACGATATCGTCCTCGCCCGCGTTCTTATCGACCACGTTGTTCTGCGCCAAGAAAATCATCCACGGCGCGATGGTGGTACCGATCGTTGCGACCACGAGCGACACGTAGCTGGGGTCATTTTGAATGTTAGGCACGACCAGGTCGACCGCGACCTCACCCCAGTTGGGGCCAGCCATAAACGCGGCGACAATATAGGTCACGAACACGCAGCTCACCAGCAGCAGAATCTTCTCGATGCGCTGGAAGCTGCCCGACATGGTAAGCATCCACACCAGCAGCGCCACCAGCGGCACCGAAATGCTCGCCGGCACGCCAAAGAGGGCAAGGCCGCTGGCGATGCCCGCAAACTCCGAAATGGTCACAGCCGTGTTGGCGATCAACAGCGCCGCCATAGCAAGTACACTCTTGCGCACGCCAAAGCGCTCGCGAATGAGCGATGCCAGGCCCTTGCCCGTGACGCAGCCGCAACGCGCCGCGGTCTCCTGCGTCACGATGAGCAGCACAGTCATGACGGGAAGCATCCAGAGCATCTTGTAGCCATAGCTGGCACCCGCGCTGGAATACGTTGCAATGCCGCCGGCGTCATTGCCCGAAAGCGCCGCCAGCAGACCGGGACCCATAGCGCCAAAGATGGCCGCGATGGTCAACTTTTGCTTGGTGCCCGACTTTTGCTTGGTATTGTGCACGCGACCACCTAACCCATGACCGACATGGTGAGCAGCACCGCAGCGGCGCAGTACGCTACGCACGAGATCATGACGGCAATAACGTTCATGGCGGTGCCCGACGTGTTGAGGTCATGCTCGTCACGCCAGAACAGCACCATCAGGTAAATCACGGCGCTCATGTTGCCAACCAGGCAAATGATGGCAGCGATATTAAAGGACCCGGTAAAGAGTTGCTCCTCAAACATGGGCGCATCGGGGAACGCGGCGGTGCGCACCAGCTGGGCGCACAGGTAGGTCACGAGTGACAGAATCAGGCCCATGCCCGTGCTCTGGAAGAAGAACCCCAGATACGGCTTGGGCTCGTCGTCGTGACCGTCATACTCCAAGAAGTAGTTCTTGACGAACGACACCATGCGCGAGGCAGCAAGCAGCACGAGCGGCATGGCGCACATGGGGAACACCACCAGATGCGCGGAGCCGAGCGCCGTCCCCAGCACCGTTGCCATGATGCACGAGGCAATGCCCCACACGACAACCCAGTACTGGCGATGCACAAACCAGCTGAGCACGTTCGTCGAGTCGTCCGACGCGCTATCGCCCGAGCCGACACCGGCGATCTGCAGGTCCTCCTGATGCTCCTCGGCGATAACGTCCATGGCGTCGTCGAAGGTCACGATGCCCAGGATATGACGGTTCTCGTCGCAGACAGGGATGGCAACCAGGTCGTACTTGGTCATCTCGTCCGTCACGTCTTCCTGGTCCTCGTCGGGCGACACGTAGACCAGGTCGCGATAGGCGAGCTGGCCCAGCGTGGCATCGCGGTCGGCCACGATCAACGTGCGCAGCGAGAGCACGCCGGTGAGCATGCCGCTCGGATCCTCGGTATAGACGTAATAGACACTCTCGAAGTCCTCATCGAGTTTGCGAATCGCCTCGATGGCATCGCCGACCGTCGCCGTGGCGGGCAGCGAGACAAACTCCGAGGTCATGATGCGGCCGGCGGTGTTGTCCTCATAGCCCAGCAGGTTACGAATCGCCTTCTCCTCCTTGACGCCCATCAGGCGCAGGAGCTTCTCGGCCTTCTCGTAATCGAGCTCGTCGATCAGGTCGGCGGCGTCGTCCGGGTCCATCATGGCCAGCATCGACGATGCGTCCGTGTCGGACAGGCCCTCGAGCATCTCGGTCATAAGCTCGTCGTCATCGAACTCCGAGATGGCCTCGGCGGCCTGGGCAGTATCGAGCTGCGCAAACACCTGCGCACGTAGGCGCGGGTCGAGCTGCTCGATAATGTCGGCGATGTCGGCAGGATGCAGCTCGCCGAGCGTCTTGTGCGACACCGAGAGTTGAATGTTCTTGGTCGAGCGATCGAGCAGGTCCATGTAGGACCAAGCGATGATGTCCTCACTGAGCGGCTTGCCTAGGTGCTTCATAAAGCCTTCGACGATATGCTCGAGCGCGGGGCTGATGGCGCGTAGCAGACCGCGAGCACCGACCTCGGCGCCCAGCAGGCGCAGCTGGTTTTCGCCCGACATGGAAAACTTGATGTCGTTTACGCGCACGACCTTCATGCCCTGCGTGTCGACAATCTGCTTGTTGAGCACGTCGCGGGCAAGCAAGAGTTCGGTCGGCTGCAGGTACGAAAAACGGATTTCGGTGGCCGACGTCTTAAGGTGTACACCCGTCTCGTCGATACGGTCGACCCATTTGCGCCAGCTGATCATAAACGGCGTCTTGCCGGGACCGCGGAACGCGAGCGACGTCACGTGTGGAAAAACTTCGCCGGTAGCAATACCAAAATCGTTGACCACGCCGAGCTTTTCGCCATCGACGTCCAAGACCGGCAATTTGAGCATCTCACTCAGATAATTCAATGGTGCTCCCCATCATTATTCCTCCGAACGCGGCCGCGCGTGCGGCGTCCGGGGGCTTCTGGATATGTATACGCATGCGCGGGCGGCACGCCGCTCGACGCTTACACCCCGTGCATGCGCAAAAAGCACCTGCATGGGGTCATCGACTGTATGGTCGAGGTTTGGATTTCACCTGTAACCTTTCTCTTGACCCTCATTAACCGCAGTAACTATAGCATCAGCATCGCCCTGCGGCATCGAATTTATGCGCTGCACATTGCAGGCATACCAAACACTGACGCATCCGTGACATAGTCATTGGGGACGTTCTTAAATGACTACCCAATGACTACTCCGTGGTGTCGTCGTCCTCGGCAAGCTGGGGGAACACGGCGTCCTTGGGCATGGTGACCTTCGTCGGCGAGGTGAGCTTTTTGCTCAGCGACGTGTCCGTCTTGACCAGGTCGCTGAGCGTCACGATCTTGTAGCCGTCGGCGACAAGGCCATCGATAATCTGCGGCAGCGCCTCGAGCGTCTGCTCGGCGCATTCGTCTCTATCGGTGAGCAGCACGATATTGCCCGGCGTCACCGAATCGAGCACCGTCGAGACCTGCTCGTCGGCACCGTTGAGCAGCCAGTCGCCCGAGTCGATATTCCACGAGACCACGGCGGAGACCAGGTCCATCGCATCAATCCAGTTTTGCTCGTCAAAGGCAGCGTAGGGAGCACGCAGCAGCATCGTCTTCACGCCGGTCGCTGACTTAATCGCATCGGTGCCTTTCGTGATCTGTTCGCGTACCGCCTCACGGTCCTGACCCTTAAGCGAATCGTCGCTGTAGCTGTTGGATCCGATCTCGCACCCGGCGTCGACAATCGCCTTGGCCGTGGCAAGCGAGGCCTCGGCCGCATCGCCCGAAAGGAAGAACGTCGCGGTGACGCCCTTTTCCTTGAGCACCTGCAAGATCTGTTTGGTGGCGCCGCTCGGACCCTCGTCAAACGTCAGTGCCACGTACTTTTTGTTGCCCTTGGGCGCCACGCTGGCGCACGCAACAACGCAATCGGTGGCGGGCACAACCTCGCCGCGGTCTTGCGTCTTGCCTGACTGCTCACCAACCCACACCTCGGATCGGCCCTGGACACCCCATGTCTGCACATACTCGATAGCGCCCGTGCCCTCGACCTTGAGCTTGGGCTCGATAACCGTAGCCTGAACCTCGTGCTTCTCGTAGGTGTTACGGCCATCCTTGACCGTCACCTTCTCGCCGCCCTCAAGTTCGCGGCTATCCCATTTGCCCTGCTTCACGCGCTTGCCGTCGACCTTCACCGACAGCTTTTCGCCCCCATGGCGCTTGAGCACGCTGTCATCGACGGCCAGCAGGTCGCCTGCGTCGTAGGTGTCAGTCAACTCCTGGTCGTCGATGAGATTCTGCAGCGTAGAGCCCACACGCACCGCGGTCTTCTGGCCGTTGAGCTCCACATCCACACTGCGGTTGACGTAGCCCACGACGGCAGCGATAAACAGCACGAGCGCACAGCCCACGGCAATGAGCGCATAGGGCAGGCGAGACGAACGACGGGGCGTACGGCTGTTGCCGATGCGAGCGCTGCGGTCGCTAAAGCCGCGGCTATGGTTGAGATACATCGCGCCGGGCTTACGGTGACGCTTGCGCTGACCGCTGGGCAGCTGCCCCAGATCGCGGCGCGCCGTCGGACGCGCACCCGAACGCTCGTTTAAGTTGGATCCGTTTTGGCGCATGTGCCCTCCCCCATAAACACAGCAAGCCGGAGCAACAGGTCTCCGGCTTGCCTCCCATCATTTGGTACGTCGCTATTTTGTAGCTTTTGACGAGCCTCCGCTCGCCTTTTGGTATTCGTCCTTAAAGGCCTTGAACATGCCGCGCGTCTTGCCGAGCTGCTTGCCCAGTGCGCGACTGCCCTTGTCCACGGCAACCGATCCCTTGTCGTCGAGCACCTTGGCGCCCTTTTTGACCTTGTCGCCCACCACGACGCTGGCCTCGGCGGCCTTGGCAGCCGCACCGCCCGAATACCCGAGCGACTTGACCTCGTCCGAAACGATCATTGCGCCGTCCGCATAACCGCGCAGCATCGTCGGCGGCACCTGCGTGTCACCGACCAAAACACTCGAAGCAGCACCGGCGGTCACATAGAATGCCTGCACGATGCCCGAACGCGGCTTGAACTCCACATCCGAGCAATAGCCCACGACGTCGCCCGATTCCGTGCGCACGTCCATACCGACCCAGATGATGCAATCGTCCAGGTTGATGTCGAGGCGCTTAGCGGCGGCGGCATCGTACGTGTCCTTGACGTCATCGACCGCAATGGCGCCCTCGTAGACACCAATGGCGTCGAGCGCTACGAATCGATCGGGGCGCTCGATCATGCCCGCGATATCGGACTGGCGGACCATAAAGCCGACCACGCGCGTACCGCCCGGGGTAAAGACCGGAAAGTGAATCTTTCCGAGCTTTTTAGGGCTGCGCGGTGTGCCGTCCTTTTTGGTACGCTTGTCCTCAGTAGGCTTGCGATAGATCTTGGCGCCGACAAAATCCCCGGCGCGCATTATGCCTCGGTCGAGGGCTCCGCAGCCTCGGTATCAGCCTCGACGGCGTTCTCGACCACGACGTCGGCGGCAGGCGTCACGTTGCCGCCCGAAATGGCGTCGTTGAGCTGCTCGCGCAGCTGGTCCATGCGCTCGCGGGCCAGGTCGACCTTGGCGCGCAGGTCGTCGGTCTTGGCGTCGACCATCGGGCCAAAGTCATTCACCGCAGCACGGGCCTCCTCGGCGCTGTGCTCGTAGGTGTCGCGCATATTGTCCCAGGCGTCGTTGGCGATATCGGCAGCCATGGCGCGGGTCTCGGCGCCCGAGCGCGGGGCCAGAGCAACGCCGACAATAGCGCCGGCAGCGGCACCAAAAAGTGCGCCGGAGACAAAGCTGAAAGTCTTACCCATGATCATTCCTCTCCTGCGGGCACGTCGGTGCCCACCGTTTGAATGCTGTCCATTATACCCGCAGCGCATCACTTGCCGCTCCGCTCATCTGCGTACGGCAAAGGCGCAGGTACGTGATGGTGATAAACGCATAGGCCTACTCCTGAGGCATAGCCGGCATGGTCACCGTGGCACCCGGGTCCTCGCCGGCGCCGTCCACGAGCGGCAGGCCGCCCTCATGCGCAGGTCCTGCCGGAATCGTCGCCGCACCGCCAAAGACGGCAGCGGAGGCCTCGTGGTTCTCGGCAACCGCGCCCTCGGTATCAATCGCCACCTGGGGCTCGTCGTCAAAGTTGGGGACGCCCTGGGGCTCGGTGGGAACGGGCCCGGCGGTCGCATCGGCAACGAGCTCGGCGTCGACCGGCACATCGCCCTCGTCAGCGCCCTCGTCCTCGGCAGCATCTTCGCCGTTCGCAGCGGCGACGGCCTCGTGAGGATCCTTGCCCTCGGCCTCGGCGCGCATGCCCAACACCAGATTGCGCAGACCCGCGACCGTGCCTTCCACGTCGGGGGCAGGCTGGTCGGCGTGCAGGTACGCCCAGTCCATCATAAAGGTGGCCGACGACAGCGCACCAATGGCCAGCGCGTCATCGGGGCACGAAAGCTCAACCTCAAAGACGCGCTCGTCGTGCTCGCTTACGCGCGTGCGGCCGCACGAGATGCTACCGGTAAGACCGGTCTCGTTCATGAGCTCAACCGTCACGTGCTCCAGCAGGTGGCAGAGCTCGGTCTGGCCCATGCAGTCCTGGAACTCGCGACCGGAATCACCCAGGCACAGGTGCTTGGCAATCGCCGGCACCAGGTAATACACGCGCGCCGTGGCCTCGATATCCTCCGAGGTCATGAGCGGCATGCCGGGGTTCACCAGCACATGCGCGCAGATCTTGTCCTCGCTGACGGTGACCTTAAGGATGTTGAACAGGCCTGCCATAACTCTCCCCTACTCTTCCTTGCCCTACTCGTCGCCATCGTGCGGATCCACAGAGCCCGCACCCGACGCCGCCGGCTTCTCTGCCGAAGACTCGGAATCCTTCTTATCGGTTTCGGCCGGAGCGATCACGCGAATGAGCGAGATGCGCTGGCCACGCATCGACTGAACTTTAAACTTGTACCCCGCGACCTCAAACACCTCTCCGATGTCGGGCACCGAGTCGCAAAGCTCCAAAATCCAGCCGGCGATGGTCTCATAATCATCGCTTTCCTCGAGCGGCCAACCAAGCTCAATCGCGTCATCGCACGAAAAACGCCCATCAACGAGCCACTCGCGGCGCGAAAGGCGCGTGAGATACTTGTTGTCGGGGTCGAACTCGTCCTCGATCTCGCCGACGATCTCCTCGACGATATCCTCGATGGTGATAATGCCGGCCGTGCCGCCGTACTCGTCCACGACCACCACGATCTGGTCGTGCGAGGTCTGCATCTCGGACAGTAGCGGCAGGATGTCCTTGGTGTCGGGCACAAAGGTGGCGTCGCGCAAAAAGCCGGCGATGGGCTGGTCACCCTTGCCGTCGAGCGCGGGTTGGATCAGGTCCTTGATGTGCGCAATGCCGGCGACGTTGTCGGGATCCTCGTGATAGACGGGGATGCGGCTGAAGCCGGTCTGGCGCATGGTGGACAGCACGTCGGCGACCGTCTCGTCGTCCTCGCACATGGTGGTGTCCACGCGCGGCACCATGACCTCGCGGGCAACGGTATCGCCCAAGTCAAAGATCTCGTGGATCATACGCTTTTCCTCGTCGAGCAGGTCGTCCTGCTCCGAGACCATGTACTTGATCTCTTCTTCCGAGACGTTTTGGCGGTCGTCGGCGCTCTTGATGCGCAGGATGCGGGCCAGGCCATCGGAGCAGGCGCCGGTCAGCCACACGAGCGGACGGGCGATCTTTTGGAAAAACGACAACGGTCCCACGACCTGCTTGGACACGCCCTCGGCATTGGCCAGGCCGATGCGCTTGGGGACGAGCTCGCCGATCACGATGGACACGAAGGCGACCGCGACGGTGATGATGACCGGCGCCAGGCCGCGCGCGATGGCGGAGAGCGGCGCGATGCCAAAGCTCATGAGCCACGTGGCGAGCGGGTCGGACAGACTCGTCGAGGCGACGGCGGACGAGGCGAAGCCCACGAGCGTAATGGCAACCTGGATGGTGGCGAGCAGCTGGTCGGAGTCGGCAGCCAGCTTAATAGCACGCTCGGCGCGCTTGTCGCCTTCCTCGGCCTCGTGCTCCAACACGGCGCGCTTGGCCGTGGTGAGCGCCATCTCGGACATAGAGAAGTAGCCGTTGATGAGGGTCAAAACGAGGGTGGTGATAAGGGAGATGGTTATGTCCATCGGGAGTTTCTCGAACCTCCAAGATTCGGGACGTCAGGTTAAAACGTTGATGGCGGATACGGCAATTGCACCGGCGCCCAAACGAGAACGCGGGCGCGCAGGCGTGGTCGCTAGATTACGAAGAGGATCACCGCCATGAACTGGAAGATGCTGCCGGCGAGCACCCACAGGTGAAACACGCTGTGCAGATAGCGCACGTTTTTGGCGATATAGAACGGCACGCCCGCGGTGTAGCACACGCCGCCGACGGCGAGCAGGGCAAGTGCCACGGGGTTGAGCAGCGCAACAAGTTCGGGCAGCTTAAAGACAACGAGCCAGCCCATCAGCAGGTAGACCAGGCCGCTTACCCAATGCGGCTGGCGCTCGCGTAGGAAGCACTCGAGGGCGATGCCGATGATGGCGATGGCCCATACGGCAAAGAACAGCACAGCGCCGCCGTCGTTTGCGAGCGTGATGAGGCAAAACGGCGTATAGCTGCCGGCTATGAGCAGGTAGATGCAGCTGTGGTCGATGATGCGAAACACGCGCTTGGCGCGCGCGGGCTGAATCGCGTGGTAGAGCGTGGAGGCTAGGTATTCGAGGATAATGCTGACGCCATAGACAATCGCCGCGGCCATATGGGCCGGGCCTCCGCCGCGCAGGGCGGCGAATACGATCAGGAGCACCAGACCCGCGATACCCAGCAGGCAGCCGACACCATGGGTGACGGAGTTCATGATCTCCTCGCCCACTGTGTAGTGTGGAACGACCGCGGTCTTGGGTCGCGGCTTAGAACTGTCGCTCGAATCGGACATGCCGGTTACATCCTCCAACGTAAAGAGTTCTCAACACTATATCAAAGCGTCTAGGTACGTGCGAAATTTGCACCATACGTGACCCTTTGTTTACCCATTCTTTGCCTGTTGACGCATCAACGGCGAACGTCCATAATGCGCTTGCATTAAATGTTGATGTATTAACATCTTATAGGAGAATACTGCATGGCTCAAAACGCACGTTCCCATCGAAAGCTCAAGATAGCCGGCATCGTTGCACTGGTGGTTGTCGTTGCGCTGCTCGGATTTGCCGGCAACTTTCTGTTTAACTTCGCGCTGAATCCCCGCGCGCCATACACCATGAAGATGATGCAGGATAGCAAGAACGACAAAGAAGGTGAGCAGCCGGATGCCGAGGAGGGCGAGGCACGGGCGTGGTTTAAAGAGAACCGCGAGAGCAGCAGCCTCACCGCGGACGACGGGACTGAGCTCGCCGCCTGGTATTTTGCTGCGTCGGAGAGCACACACGACTATGCCGTCTGCCTGCATGGATATACCAACGAGCCTATCGGTATGGCCCGATACGTCAAGCGATTCCACGACCGCGGCATGAACGTACTCGCACCCGCCGCCCGCGCCCACGAGCGCTCCGGCGGCGACTATATCGGCATGGGCTGGCCCGAGCGCCTCGACATCGTCGCATGGATCGAGCGAATCGTTCAGGCTGACCCCGAGGCGCGCATCCTGGTCTTTGGCGAGTCGATGGGTGCGGCAACCGCCATGAACGTCGCGGGGGAATCTCTGCCCGCAAACGTGAAATGCATTATCGAGGACTGCGGTTATACGAGTGTTTGGGACGAGTTTTCCCTGCAGCTCAAGGACGTGTTCAGCCTGCCCAGCTTTCCCTTGCTCGATGTAGCAAACTTGGTGTGCAACGTGCGCGCGGGCTACGACTTTCATAAGGCGAGCAGTGTGGAGCAACTCAAACACGCGACGGTTCCCATGCTGTTTATCCACGGCGACCAGGACACCTTTGTGCCGTACGACATGCTCGACCAAAACTACGACGCGTGCGCCAGCAAGGTTAAACAGAAGCTCACTATCCACGGCGCCACCCACGCCAAGAGCGCGCAAGTTGACCCCGAGCTCTACTGGAATACGGTCGACGACTTCCTCGACAAGAATTATTAGGCAAAAAGCAACGTCTGGGGTTTTGTTGCCAAAAATCGGTTTGTGGTCGGCGGTATTCGATTTTTCACCGCACTTCTGAAAAGCCGCCCGCGAGCGTTGTGCTCGTGGGCGGCTTTTACTCAACTAACGCCACAAAGGCGCTTGGTTTGTCCAATAGGACGACGCTACTTGACCTCGATGAGCTCGTACTCGCTCGTGCCCAGGCCGATCTTTTCGGCGTGCGCGATGCACACGCGCCAGTCGGTGTCGGGATGCGTGATGCAGAAGGGGTCACGCGCCTGCTCGCCCTCCAGGTGCTCGTGGTTATGCTCCATCTTGGCCGCGCTATCGGTGAGCTCGGTGTTGGGCAGCGGCTCGGATGCCATGACGGCATCGGCGCAGGCCTGGTCGATGGCGACCGGGTCGAAGCTCGCGAACATGCCGATATCGTTAACGATAGGCGTGTCGTTTTCGGGATGGCAATCGCAGTTGGGGCTGATATCCATGGCGAGCGAGATATGGAAGCTCGGGCGGCCGTCGACAACGGCCTTGGTGTACTCGGCGATCTTGCAGTTGAGCACGTCGGCCGCGGCCTCATAGCCGGGCTTGATGCAGTCCTGGTTGCATGCCGCAATGCAGCGGCCGCAGCCCACACAGCGATCGTGGTCGATGGCAGCCACGTGAACCGTGCGAGTAGCGCCGCTGGCAAGCTCGCGCTCGCGGGTGCCGTCGAACGAGATAGCGTTGTGCGCGCAGATCTTTTCGCAGGCATGGCAGCCAACGCAGTGCTCGGTCGCGACGTTCGGCTTGCCGGCGGCATGCTGCTCCATCTTACCGGCACGGCTGCCGCCTCCCATGCCCAGGTTCTTCATGGCGCCGCCAAAACCGGCCTGCTCATGGCCCTTAAAGTGGGTGAGGCTGATCACAATGTCGGCGTCCATGAGCGCCTGACCGATCTTGGCCTCGTGCACGTACTCGCCGCCCTCGACCGGGACGAGCGCCTCGTCGGTGCCCTTGAGGCCGTCGGCAATGATGATCTGGCAACCCGTAGCATACGGGGTAAAGCCGTTCTGGTAGGCGGTATCGATGTGCTCGAGCGCGTTTTTGCGGCTACCGACATAGAGCGTATTGCAGTCGGTGAGGAAGGGCTTGCCGCCCAGCTCCTTCACGACGTCCGCGACGGCGCGGGCGTAGTTGGGGCGCAAAAAGCTCAGGTTGCCCAGCTCGCCAAAGTGAATCTTGATGGCGACGAACTTGTTCTCAAAGTCGATCTGCTCGATACCGGCGTGACGGATGAGGCGCTTGAGCTTGTCGAGCTGGCTCTCGCGAGCATGCGTGCGCAGGTTGGTGAAGTACACCTTAGCGGGTGCTGCGGGTGCAGTTGCGGTCATAGATCTATCCCCTCGGTCTATATGGCGTTACAGACATAGAGGATGGTACCAGTTAAACCAGAGTTAAAGTCAAGTACGGCACCTAGTCATTGGGGACAGACTTAAATGACTGAAACCACTCATTGGGGACGGACTTAAATGAGTGCCTCGCCACCTGGCAGCTAGGGACGTTCCTTTCCTGCCGGCAGCTGGGGACAGTCCTTGCCAGCACGGCCGGCGAACCGGCGAATCGGCAAAGACTGTCCCCGATGACTACTCCTGCACCTTGAGTGCCTCGGCCAGGCCCACACGTTTGATGGAACGCATGTGCAACAGCGCCACGACCAGGTAGGTCGCAAAGCCGATTCCTGCGCACGCCGCCATGGACCAAGCGGGCGCATAGATTTCGATATTGCCGTTGTAGGCGAGCAGCATCGAGCGGAAGATGGCCGTGAGCGAGCCAATAATGACCGGCAGACTCAGCACGAGCGACGCCGCCACGCACAGCGTGATCGAGCGGATGTACAGATGCGAGATCTCGCTATCGCGATAGCCAAAGACTTTCATATAGCTAATCGAACGGGCGCTGTGGTCGATCACAGCCTTGGTCAGTAGATACATAAACAGCAGGAAGATAAACACCGCGAGGCCAACCATCATGCCGATCATTTTGCTCATCATGCCGATGAACTGGTCGCCCACGGCGCGCATGTCGTCGGGCGTGGTATCGCCGGCAAAGTAGCGCGCGTCGAGGTCGAGCTTCTCGTCGCTCACATAGCCGTTAAAGTAGGCGGCGTCGTTGTCGAACAGCTCGTTAAAGTCGTCGATACTCATATAGATATTCATGTCCGACTTGGAGCCCCAGGCACAGTCCTTGCCCGCGCACTCAAGAGAATAATGCTCGCCCTCGTACTTGTCGTCGAGCGTGACCTTCTGGCCCTCGCTCCAGCCAAACTTGTCGAGCAGGCCGCCGCCAAAGACGACGTGTCCGTCGCCGACGTTGAGGCCTTTCCAATAGCACGAATCGGTTGAAATGCCGTAGACGGAAATCGTCTCCTCGCCATTCCCATCGCCTCGGTCGTATTGCAACTGGTAAACGGCATATTTCTCGGCCTGCGCGATTGCGCCCGCGCCGTTGTCAATCGTGTTGACCGGGTGAATGTCGTCGTTGTCGGTGTCGATCTTAGAGGCCTTGCCAATCAGGTCGATAGCCTCGTCGCGGTTGCAGCCGAGGATATCGGCAAGGTCATCGAGGCGCGCATAAAGCGCATCCTTCTTGTCCTGGACCTTGGTAAGCGCATCCTGCGCCGCAGTCAGGCTCTCGGCAGACGGAGATGCGGTCGCGGCATCGGCTGCCGTCTGCGCCGCATCGGCCGCGTCGTCAAGCTCGTCATCGGCATCTTGGGCGGCGGAAAGCAGCGCGCCGTCAACCGACTGCAAGCGCTCGAGTGCTGACCACTGCTCGCGCTCCTCGGCAGTGCCCTCGAGCTCCAGCGGCGCCTTGAGCGTGTACTGGTGCTCGGCGACCAGGCTTGTCTCGAGGTTGTCCGCGTAGTGCGTCATCGTGGGCAGAATCGCCAGGCCAAAGAGCAGCAGCAGCGAGGCAAACGCAATGCCCACAAAGAGCGTGACAAAGTTGCCCAGGTTGCGCAGAAAGATACGCAGGCGGAAGCGGGAAACAAAACCCATACGCTCCGGCAGTTGCATACCGCGCTTGGTGCCCGATTTGCCGCTCGCCTCGTGACGAAGGAACTGCAACGGCGTCTTGCCCATTTTGCGAAGCAGACCCACCAGCGTGATGAGGATGAGCGCGGCGGCGGGAACCACGGCGCACTTCACAAAGATCTCCCAGCTCCAGTACACCTGGAAGGAAGGCAGGCTGTACGACCCGTAATAGAGGCTGCGCATGGGCTCGGTAAAGAACACAACGCCGAGCGCAGTGCCCAAAAGCGCCGCGACCACGCCCACGATGGCGGGAAGTGCCAGGTAGTGCAGGACGATCTCGCGACGGCGATAACCGCTGGCGAGCAGCGTGCCGATGATGGCACTCTCCTCCTCGATGGTGGCGTCGGTAAGGACCACAAAGACAAACGCCATGATCACGATGATGATGTCGAGCAGCGTCATCCACATCATGGAGTCGCCGTCCACGTCGTCGCGCGCATAGCCAATGCCCTGGTTGGAATCGGCGTCGATGAGGTCATCCACGCGTGCATCGGCATCGGCGAGCGCCTCCACCATATCCTGCTCGGCATCGGTGCGATCCGCGGTGGGGAGGTCGCGATCGGTAAAGATAAAGGAATAGGCGTAGGCAGGCGCGCCACCGGCGTCCTCAAGCGCGGCAAAGCCGGCGTCGGTGACCTCGGCCACGCCGTACGTGATGGTGTTCACCGTAAAGTCCGAATTGTTGAGGAACAGCGCCTGGCTATCGGGCTGGGTCATGATGCCGCAGATGGTGTAGGCGCGGCCCTCGAGCTCGATTTTATCGCCCACGGACAGGTTGTTATTGGTGGCAAAGACACGGTCGATGGCCACCTCGTCATCTGCCTTTGGCTGCTTGCCCTCGCTGTACGACGCAATGTCGACCTTGGTGCGGTGCGCATAGGTGCGCAGTGTGCGCTTGGTGCCATCGTCGCCGGCGGTCTTTTTGATGATGGCGTCGATGGAGAAATTCTTGTAGAGCGTGACGCCGCCGACGTCGCCGGCTGCATCCTCGGCGGCCTTGAGTTGATCGTCGGTAGCCTCGAAGGAGGTGGTCACGCGGCCGTCCTCAATCGTGTACGCATCGCGCATGTCATCGATAAGGCAGCCGATGGAATGCGCCGCGAGCAAAAAGCCCGAGGTGAGAGCGATACTTCCGCACATAAGCAAAAAGATGCCCAGGTACTTGCCGATATTGCGGCGCAGCTCGCGTGGGAGACGTTTTGCGAGAGGTGTCATGGCGCCGCCTACCAATCGAGCTCGGCGGCCGAGACGAGCGACTCGTTGAGCTCATCCTCGACGATGCGCCCGTCGCGCAGGCGCAGCACGCGATTGGCCATGCGCGCGATGGCGGCATTGTGGGTGACAATGATGATGGTGCAGCCGTACTCGTGATTGACATCCTCCATGAGCTGCAAGATTTCCTTGGACGTCTTATAGTCGAGCGCACCGGTGGGCTCGTCGCACAGCAGCAGGCCCGGGTTTTTGACGAGCGCACGGCCGATAGCGCAGCGCTGCTGCTGGCCGCCCGAGACCTGGCGCGGGAACTTGTTGCGGTGCTCGTAGAGGCCCAGTGAACGCAGCAGGTCGTCGATGTTGAGCGGGTTTTTGGACAGGTGTGCCGTGACCTCGATGTTTTCCTTGATGGTGAGGTCGGGCACCAGGTTGTAGAACTGGAACACGAAGCCCAGCTCGCGTCGGCGATACTCGCCCAGGTCGCCGGCGTTGAGCGTGGTGAGGTCGCAGCCGTCCACCAGAATAGAGCCGCCGTCGGCATCCTCCAGGCCGCCGATCAGGTTGAGAAAGGTCGACTTGCCCGAGCCGGAGGGCCCCAGCATGACGCAGATCTCGCCGCGGTCGATAGACGTGTTGATGCCGTCGAGCACCGTCAGGCGTGCATCTCCATCGCCGTAGTGCTTTTTGAGATCCTTAACCTGGACGTAGGCTTTCTGCGTTGCCATGGTATCCCCCATTGTTAGCCTCGTGCTACTTTATGAGCATAATAGTAAACCTTGGCGAACTATTTTGGGGCGAGGCTTGGGATTTATTTCAGACTAGTCATTGGGGACGCTCTTAAATGACTAGCTGTTGGGGACACTCTTTCGCCACCAGGCAGTTGGGGACAGTCCTTGCCGGCCC
>CABVDH010000005.1 GCA_902497065.1 uncultured Collinsella sp.
CCCCGCCGGCAGCCCGGGGCCTTCTGGCCCCGGGCGCTGCCAGCGTGCCTAGCGCTTACGGATACCCCAGACCAGGGCTCCGACGCCGGCCATGGCGATAACAAATGCCATGAGCAATGCGGCGGCCTGCTGGTCACCCGTGGTGGGCAGGAAACCCTTGACCGCCTTGACGATGTTCGTCACGGTCTTGGGCGTGCCGGGATCGGGCGTCGGCACGGGCGTCTCGGGCTTCTTGTACGTGTTGTTGAACACGATGCCCTCGACGCTCTTGTCGTCCTTGGTATAGGCGATGCTCGCCTTGAGGTTGCCCTCGCCGTCATCGACCACGTTGACGGTCGCAGTAAAGACGGACTTGTCGTAGGTCATACCAGCCTCGTCGCCCTTGACCTCGCTGATGGTGTAGACGTACGTACCGGGCTCGTCGTACTCAAACTTGTCGAAGCTGATCTTGCCGTCGGCATCGTTGGTGACGGTGGACTCGATGTCCTCGCCAACGAGCTTAAAGCTAAACTCGTCCTTCTTGAGCTCGCGTCCCTCGAGCACCTTGATGGCGCCGATGGAGACCTGCGTGGGCATGGCGTGATACTTGTTGGTAAAGCCAGCCGACTCGGTGGTTCCCTCGAGCTTGTGCGTCGCGGTCAGCGTGCCGTCGCCGTTGTCGGAGACGGTGGTCACGACGGTGTAGGTCGTGCCGTCATAGGCGACACCCTTGTACAGGCCGAGCGCGTTGGGGCAAGCCTCGCGCAGCGTGTACGTGTGCGTACCGGGCGCCTCGTAGCGGATCGAGCTCAGCGTAACGTTGCCGTTGGCGTCGTTGGTGCCGCTGGCGACAACCACGCCGTCCTCGACCAGCTCAAACGTGAACTCGCCGGCTGCAAGATTACGTCCGGTCAGACGCTTGACCGTCTTGACCTGATCGGTCACGGAAGAGTCGGTGGGCGCCACGACGTAGGTGTTGGTGAACGTGAAGTCCGCACCGTCGTCGCCTTCGCGCTTGACGCTCAGATGCCCGGCACCGTCGTCAGTCACGGTATAGGAAACCTTGCGCGTAGCGTTGGCGTCGTTGGTCACACCGGGGGCGCTACCGGACTCGGCCACCGTATAGGTAAAGGTGTGCGAGCGCGGAGCGGTGGGGGCTGCGGGATCGGACTCGTCGTTGGACTCATCGGTCTCGGCAGCATCGGCGTCAACCTCGGCCTCACCGGCGTTGGCTTCGGCGTCGCTCGATGCGTCATCAGAAGCATCGGTCGTCACGCCCAGAGCGCGGTTGAGGTCTTCGAGCGTAAAGTGGATCTTGCCAAAGTCCACGTTGCCGGCCGCGTCATTGGTTGCGGTCGTGCGTTCGGGCATCGGGGCACCCGCCTCATCGGCGGTCACGGTGAAGGTGAACTTACCCGCGATGTCGGCCGGGGTCAGGCCCTCGGCAGCCTGGAGCTTCTTGGTCCCGGCAAGCGCGACATCGACGGCCTCGGCGCCATAGACGTTCTCGAACAAGGGCTGAATGCCGTCGTAGGCGGGCGTCGCCGTCAGGGTCCCGTCACCGTTGTCGACGACGATGACCTTAAAGCTAAAGCTCGGCGTTGCGGCCGTGATGCCCTTAGCCGCGAGCTGCGGCGTGAACTCAAAGGCGGTGTAACCGATAGTCCATGCAAGCTTGGCATCCGTGTCGGTACGGATGGCGCGCTTGGCGTTTACCAGATCGGCGAGCATCTCGGTCGTGTAATGCAGAGCGCCAAAACTCACCTGGCCGTTAACGTTGGTAACGCACGTACCCTCGATGGCTTCCTTCTCGCCCGCATAGGCGATGCCAAAGTAGAACTCACCGTCGGCCAGTGGACGACCGGTCAGGGTCTTGGTGGCAACGACCTGAGCAACGGCGCCACCAGGTGCATCGGTCGTGGCGCTATAGCTGTTGACGAACGGGACCACAGCGCTCTCGACCGTAGCGGCACCAGTCTTGTACTCGGTTACCAGCGTTCCCTTGTCGGAGTTGCCAGTAACGGTCGTGGTGGCAGTGAGCGTGCCGGCACCATCGTCGGCGATGGCAATCGTCACGGTGCGCTCGGCGTCGTCATAGGTATAACCGGGCTGGCCGTCGTTCTTCTCGGCAACGGTGTATGTAAAGGTCTTACCCGCGTCAGCCTGCGTAAACTTGACCTCATGGCCAGCCAGGATGTCGATCAGACCAACCGTTGCCTCTGCCGTTGCAGGGGACTTGTACACGTTGGCGCCCTCGTGCAGGCCGAGCGCGATGGCCGAAGCCTCGTCGGCGGGCGTCACGGTAAAGGTGAACTGACCCTCGGTCATGGGACGTCCGTAGAGGCTCTTGCTGAGCTTGAGGCCGCCGGCTGCGGCGTAATCGAGCTCAGAGCGGTACGTGTTGGTAAAGCGGCCGTTTTCCTTCTTGGTGACGTTGGCGGTCAGGACGCCCTTGCCGTTATCAGTCACGGTCACTTCGGCGGTCGCGACATGTCCGTCATACGTCATGCCTGCCGCGCTGCCCGCGTTCTCGCGGATCTCGTACTTGTAGGTTCCAGCAGCCGTGTAGTGGATCTTGCCGAACTTGATGGCGGCGATGCCATCCTTCGCGTCCTTCTTGCTCACAGTTACGGTTGCGGGGTCGGGCAGCGGGGTGCCCTCGGGAGCGGTGATGGTAAAGCTGAACTTGTCCGCATCCGTCCAGTCGCGGCCGTCAATGGCCTTGCTCAGGTCAAAGTCGAGCTCTGCGTCGAGCGGGGTCACACTGTAGGTGTTCTTGAACTCGGCGGGCTCGTCGCCCTTCAGGACGTGCTCGGCCTTGAGTGTGCCGTCGCCATTGTCCGTGATGGTGGTCTCGATGGTGTACTTGGCGTCACTGTAGGTGATGCCCTTGCTGGCGGTTCCGCCGTTGGCCTCGCGCAGCATGTAAGTGTGCTTGCCGGCCTTGTCGTACTTCACGGCGCCCATCGTGATCTTGCCCTCGGCGTCGTTCTTGCCGGTGGCGACGACCTTGTCGCCCTCGACGAGCTCGAAGGAGAACTCGCTGTCCATGAGATTGCGGCCAGTCAGGACCTTGTTCGCGGTGATCTGGTCGGTAACGCTCGTCTCGACAGGCGTCACGTTATAGGTATTGGTGAACGTAAATGCCACATCGCCGTCCGGCTTGCGGGATACGCTCAGATTGCCCTTGCCGTCATCAGTCACGGTGAAGGAAACCTTGCGCGACAGCTTGGCGTCGTTGGTCACGCCAGCCACTTCGCCGGACTCGGTCACGGTGTAGGTAAAGGTGTGCTCGCGCTTCTCGGGCTTCTCGCCCAGAGCCTTGTTAAGGTCGTCGAGCGTAAAGGCGATCTTGCCAAAGTCGACCTTGCCGTCAACGTCGTTGTGCACGCTCGTGCTCGCAGGCATAGGCGCGCCCTCTTCACCGGTCACGGTAAAGGTGAACTTGCCGGTGATATCAGCCGGGGTCAGAGCGTCGTCAACCTGCAGATTCTTGATACCCGCAAGCGATGCCTCGGTAGCATTCGTGGTGTAGGCGTTCTTGAACTCGATGCTCTTGACGTCCTTGGCGTCCTTCAGCTCGTGCGTGGCAACCAGCTGGCCCTTGCCGTTATCGGCGATGGTCGTCACGATGGTGTAGACCGCGTCATCGTAGTCAATACCGCCGGCGTTGCCCTTAACCTCATGCAGCTTGTAGGTGTGCTGGCCGATCTCGGTGTACTTGATGGCACTGAACGTCACCTTGCCGTCGGCGGCGTTCTTAACGGTCTCGATAAGCTCAGAGTCCTCACCCTTAATCTCGCGCAGCTCAAAGCTGAACTCACCGGCCGTAAGGTCGCGCCCGGTCAGAGACTTGGTCACGTCAATCTTGTCGGTAACGCTGGACTCAACAGGCTCCGCAGTGTAGACGTTCTTGAACTCGGTCTCGTCGGCTTCGCTCCAAGTCACCTTCACAGCGGCGCTGAGCTCGCCCCTCTTGTTGGGCGTTACCGTCACGGTGACCTCCGCGACGTTCTTGCTGTAGGCAATGCCGTCAACCGTGGTCCCGGCGTTCTTTTCGCTGACCCTGTAGACGTACGTGCCAGGCTCGGTGTATTTGATCGTGCCGAAGTCGATGACAGCCTTACCCTTGTCGTCCAGATCGTCCTTGGTCACAGACGCGGTCACGGGCGCTGTCGCGGACTCGGGTATCGGGGCACCGTTCTCGGACGTCAGCCCAAACTCAAACGTGTCCTCCTTCGTCCAGTCGCGGCCCTCGAGCACCTTGGTCAGGCCAAAGCTAGCCTTGGTATCCACCGTTGCCGGCGTCACGTTAAAGCTGATCTTGCCGTTGTTGCCCAGGTAGGAATTGACATGCGTCGCGGTCGCCTTGGCGGACACGTTGTTCCACTTGGGGTTGAGAACGTCGGTCGCGGTACCAGTGTTGTTGCCGCCCACGCTCTTCTTGGTGGTATGGAGTTCGTCGATAAAGGCCAGACGCGCGGTTCCCACGCTAAACGACAGGTTTCCGTCCTTGTCGGCAACTATAGCGCCGTCAAACTTGGCAGCGTCGCCACCGATGAACTCGATGACGGCAGATGCGGGCTTGGCCTCGCCGTTCTTGCCCTGCTCCTCAAACTCATCCTTGTAGTAATAGGTGCCTTTCTCTGCCAGTGAATTCTTTGCGGGCTGTGTGCAGTCCTTGTCCGTGTAAATGGGAGTCTGCTTCTGGAAGTAGTAGTAGCGGTTGGTGTCGGCCGGCTCAAAGGTCGCAACCGTATCGCCCAACGCACCACCGCTCCACTTGTTCGCGTAGAAGCTCACGGTCTTGGTGCCGTTGGCAACAGCCGTATTGCTCTCGATGTAATCCTTGAGCCCCGTTACCTTCTCGGGCGTAAACAGGTTGTCGAGTGCGACCTTCTTCACGCTCGAGGCATACTTCACCTGGATGGGCTTAACGGTATCGACCGAAAGCTTGCCGTCTACGGTCTTAAAGTGACTCAGCGGAATCAACGACGCGGGAATGTTGACCGTTACGATATCGCCCTTCTGGGGATTGTCGTCGCCGGCACGCTGCGCGGTAATGAGCAGGTCTTTTGCCTTGCCATCGAACTCGTACGTATCGGTCTTGGTTTCTTTGTTGACCGTCTTGCTCGGATTGGTAAACGGCGTGCCGTTGATGACGACCTCGGTGAAGCTGTCGACCTGCATAAAGTCGCCCAGCTCGTCGGTAAACGTGATGTAGCCGGACTTGGTCTCGTCGTAGCCCTTATGGATTTCGGTCGGATAAGGCGCCTCCGATGTGATGGCCTGCGAGATGTCGTCGAAAACCTTCTTGAGCTCTTCGGCATTGGTCGCCGACTTGTAGTAGTCGGCGTTTTCCGCGCGTGCACCATGAGTATCCCATGCCGTGGCATTGGGGTAGTTGCTCGAAACGGCCTGCATGAACTTGTTCTCTTTTTGGCTTTTTCCCGAATCCTGGATACCAGCGCTGGGATCCGCGCCATCAAAGATGCCGATAGTATAAACGGTGGCCTTGCTGTCCTTCATGTTCTTGGCAGCCGCCACGGCAGCGTTAGCAACCGTAGGATCAAACTTGTCAATTTTCGTTGGCGTGCCGTCGGTAAAGAACACAACAATCTTCTTGGCGTCCGCGCGACCAGAAGTGATACCCTCTGCCAGCTGCAGACCATTGTCGGCGCGCGTTGCACCAGCGGGTGTAATCTGGGCAATCCTATGCTTAAGAGCTTTCACGTTGCCGCCGGAGCAATCGGTCAGGTCTTTCATAACCTGTGTGTAATTGTAGGTGTATCCTCCGTCACGATACGTCTCGTTGCCGATATTGTTGGACGTCTTGCCCGCAAACTTAACGATAGCAACCTTATGCTGCCTATCCACGCCCTCGATGCCCTCGTTTTGTTTGGCAATGGCGTCGATGAAGCTGCTGGCAGCGCTCTCCAGCGCATCGATGCGCCTGGTGGGATCTCCACCGCCCATCTCATGATCCATCGAGCCAGAGGCATCCAGCACCATCACGATGTCGAGCGGCGTGGTAACCGTCACGGTTGAATTAGACGTCGAGGACATCGCCGAAAGCGTGGTCAAAAAGTCCGACTCTTCGTTTTCCTCGGTTGCCTTGACCGTCTTGTCGGTCCAGATTCGACCGACGTTTTGGGTCGTTACCTTATTGCCACCGTGGCCTGCCGCCCAGATTTCCCAGCGACCGCTGGTGTCGGGGTCGGCGACCTTTCCGGTCATTATCGGTCCGTCCATTCCTGTGCTGGACCTGGCGTTGGCCTCGGGCAGCATGGCGAATGCTGCGGCTGGCAACACCAGCACTACGGCCAGTATCACCGCCAAGAGACCCCTCGTGTACTTACCCATCGTGTCTCCCTTCTCGCGGTCTCAGACCTTGCATCAGCCTAAAGTTACGAAATGAGACACAATTAGGGCAGGTGACACACGTTCCAGATTTGATTTTGGGCGTGAGACAAATGTCTCACCAAAGTTGAGACACGAGAGTTTTCGCAGGAAAACGGGTGCGACTCAAAAGTCGCGGGCGCGCACAGCGGCAAACGACGCCATGTGGGGGCCCTGCAGGAGCAGAATAATCCGGTTTCCTCCGTCCCCAGGGGATTAGTTGGCGATGCCCGCCACGAAACTGGCCCATCTACTACGTTTGACCCGATACCCCTGACCATACCCACGTTTTACGAAAAACCGCAGGCGTTCTACCTGCGGTTTTGTTTTTGGGTTTTTTGCTATGGTTGAGGGCAGTAGCTTAAACGTAGTAGATGGGCCCATTTCGTGGCAGACGGGTCACGCGGCAGCCCTCGCAAGGCCAAAATAGTCCGTTTTCCTCCGTCCGCGGGAGTTAAAGGGCTGTTATGGATATGGTGCTATTTCAAAACTATGCCAGATTACGGGGCTAAAGTCGGAGCCCTCATCCATACCTTCAATTTTTCAAAAACGGCAGGCTATCTACCTGCGGCTTTGTTTTTGGGATTTTCCGTATGGTCGGAGGTTCGCTATCCAGCCCCGTAATCCGGCATAGTTTTGTTCGTGGCAGCCCAACCGCGCGTTCACGCGCGGGGCCGGTGGGGCATTTTTGCCCCACCGGCCCCTGTTCCAGCGCTATTCCAGCTTGGTTTCTACCGTGGGAGTCTTATCCGCCGCAACTGGAGTACGGGCGGTGTCCATGCTCAGGCAGTGTTTGGGGCAGCTTTCGATGCACTCGCCGCACACCACGCAGGCATACGGATCGATCGACCACGTTCCGCCCTTTCGATCGACCGCGAGCGCGCCCGCCGGGCAGCGACGCGCGCACATGCCGCAGCAAATGCACACGTCCATGTCGTTAACGATGTGCCCGCGCAGGCGCTCGGGCGCCGCGAGCTTCTCCTGCGGATAGCACACCGTTACCGGCTGCTTGACCATAGAACCCAAGGCCGTCTTGGCAAATGTCAGCAAACTCATGCCGCGCCTACCTTTCCGTGCAGCTAATGCAGGGGTCGATGGTCAGGATAATCATGGGCACGTTGGCAAGGAGCACGCCCTGCAGCGCATGCGTCAGACCCGCCAGGTTTTGCGACGTCGGAGTGCGCACGCGGAAACGGTCCAGGTTCTTGGTGCCGTTGCCGCGCACATAGTAATACGCCTCGCCACGCGGCTGCTCAATCACAACCTCGCCGCGGGCACCGTCGGTCGGCGTGAGCTTGGTGCGCCCGCCGATACCGTCGTGCGGAATCTTGCCCACAAGCTCCTTAATGATGTCCATGGCCTGCGTGACCTCGGCACAACGCACCTGGCAGCGGGCATAGCAATCGCCATCGGTAGCGACAACCGGCTCAAACGCAGCCAGATCCGCATAGGCGCCGTCGCCAAACATGCGCACGTCGTAGCCCACGCCCGAGGCGCGCCCAAACGGACCGACCATCGAAAGCTCCAGCGCGTCTTTCTTGCTGATCACGCCCACGCCATGCAGGCGCTCGCCGCAGCTGTTGTCGTCCAAAAACGTATGCACCAGAGCCTCGTAGTCGGGGCGCATGGCGTCGAGTGTCTGGACAATGCCCGCCAGCTCGGAGTCCTCGATGTCGTGCTTAAGGCCGCCGATTTCGTTGATCGACAGAATCACGCGCCCGCCGCACGTGCTCTCAAAGATCTTGAGGATCTGCTCGCGCAGGGTCCATGACCGATAGAACAGCGCCTCGAAGCCAAAGGCATCGGCGAGCAGGCCTAGCCACAGCAAATGCGAGTGAATGCGCGAAAGCTCGTGCAGAATGGTGCGGATATACTGCACGCGGCCGGGCACCTCGATGTCGAGCATGCGCTCGCAGGCGCTGGCATAGCCGCAGCTGTGGCCCACGGCGCAGATGCCGCAGATGCGCTCGGCGATGTAGCCAAACTGGTGCATATCACGCTTTTCGGTGAGCTTCTCGAGTCCGCGGTGCACAAAGCCGATCTGCGGAATTGCCTCGATGACGCGGTCGTCCTCGATCACCAGGTCCAGATGAAGCGGCTCGGGCAGCACCGGGTGCTGCGGGCCAAACGGAATAACGGAGCGATGTGCCATGGGCCTTACGCCTCCTTTTTCTGCTTGTCGCGGGCGGCCTTGGCGGCAAGCGCCGCGCGGACCTTGGCCGCTTTCTCGGGATCCATGGCGGCGAGCTTTGCCTCCATCTCGGCAGCCTTGAGCGCGGCCTTCGCAGCAGTTTCATCGTGCTGAGCATCGGAGCCGGCAGCCGCAGCGGGCTGAGCGACGGCAGCGCCCGCAGCATCGCCAGCGCCCGCAGTGCCCTCCCCCGCAGCGGCCGTGGCCTTGCGCGCCTTGGCCTCGGCGGCAGCACGGACCTTCATGGCTTTCTCGCGCGCGGCCTTCACCTCGGGCGTGATAACGCTCATGGGTTCGGCAGTCGAGACCTGGTAGAAAAAGCCCTTAAAGTCAATCTGCATATCGGTGATGGCAAGACCAAACAGGTCGTGCGCCTCGTTTTCAAACGGGAATACCGCCGGATAGTACGAGCTGATGGACGGAATCTCCTGGTACTGGTCGATGCCCTCAACCACCAGGTTCTCGATCGCATAGCTGCCGTCCTGCGCAATATGCTCCTGAGCAGCACGAACGTCGATAAACGTATAGACCAAGCGATACGATCCGTCGTCCACACAGCGCTCGGCATGCATCTGCACAAAGCGCGCGCCGGTACCTTTGAGCGCCTGCACATGCGGCAACAGTTCATCGATCCCGACGGTGGTGTAGATTGCCTTTTGCATTACTCGGCCTCCTTTGCAGCGGCGGGCGCGCCGTCAGCCGCGCCTACGTCGACACCGGCCCCGGCCTCAGCCGCAGCCACAAACCCGTCCTCGCCCAGCTCAACGCCACCGTCCCAGGTTGCGGCGCCGCCCACGGTAAGCGGGTCACCGCCGGAGCGCATCACGGCCTCCTTCTGGTCCAGGATGCCGCACGCCTCAACGATGGCGTCGATCACGGTCTCGGGACGAATGGCGCACCCGGGCGCGTACACGTCCACGGGAATTGCGCGGTCCACGCCGCCGATCACGTTATAGGCATCGCGGAACACGCCGCCCGAACACGCGCAGATGCCGCAGGCCACCACGCACTTGGGCTCGAGCATCTGGTTGTAAATCTGGCGCACGACAGGCAGGTTCTGGGCATTGACCGACCCCGTCACCAAAAAGATGTCCGCATGCTTGGGGTTGCCGGTGTTGACCACACCAAAACGCTCCGCATCAAACAGTGGGGTAAGCGAGGCCAGCACCTCGATATCGCAGCCGTTGCAGCTCGAGCCGTCGTAATGAATAACCCACGGCGAGCGCGACATTTTATGATCCATGGATGCCGCCTCCTAAATAAATACGTCGACGAGGATGGGCATAAGGTTGAGCAGGCCAAACACCAGCGCCACGCCCCATCCGAGCCTAAAGCAGCTGCGCCAGGTGCTGCGTGCGAAGGTGTTGTCGATCAGCACCTCGACAAAATACGTCGCAGCCATCACGACCAGGGCGACCACCCAGCTCACCGGGTTGTCCCAAACAAAGAACATGCCCACCCACATCAAAAACAGCACGGTCTCGCACCAGTGCATAAGGGTCATCTTGGCCAGCGTGCCGCCGCTCATCTCGGTGGTGACGCCCTGGACAATCTCCTGATGCGCGTGATGCGAGTACGAAAGGTCAAACGGCGACTTGCGCAGCTTGATGGTAAGCACCGCGAGCAGCGCGAGGAAGATGGGCGCGCTGTACACGATGATGGGGGCCGACTGCCCCGTCACGGCGATAGAGTCGAAGCTATCGGTGGCAAGGTACAGGCCCACGCTCATCAGCAGAACGGCGGGCTCGTAGCTCATAACCTGCAGCAACTCACGGTCGGCGCCAACCTGGGCAAACGGACTTTGCGTCGAGGCGGACGCCAGCACCACAAAGATCGCGGCGAGCGTAACCATAAAGGCGCACAACAGCGTGTTGGAACCCGACACAAAGATGCCGCCGCCCACGACGGTAAAGATGAGCGCACACGCCATGTAGGTATCGTCCATGGTGTTTACGCTGGCGGGGGCCTTGCGCAGCAGCTTGGCAACGTCGTAGAAGGGCTGCAGCAGGCAGGGGCCCACGCGGCCCTGCATGCGGGCCGAAAGTTTGCGGTCAACGCCGTCGATCAGGCCGCCCACAAGCGGCGCCAGCAAGGCAAATGCCACGGTGCCAATAAAAATGCCCACGACGCCCGAACCTTCAAAATACTTGCCGCGCAACACCGAGGGCGCGCTCATGGCAAGTCTCTCGGGCCCAATCCACGCGCAACACAGCAGCGCAAAAAAGATAATGCTGCAGCACACGACGCTACCCGCGGGGCCAATACGCTTCTCGCCAAGGGCGTCCTCCGAGTACCAATTGCGCTTTTCGGCCTTCACCTCGTGTCCCATCGAGCCGCGGAAATGGCGATATTTGTCGGTTCCCACACCCGAAAGGTACACGTTGACGTGCGGCTTGTTGCTCACGCGGAATGAAGTCAGCAGCACCACGGCGATAAACGCCACGATAACCACCATCAGATACATGGCGTCCTTGCCGATAACGTACGGCACGCGGCCAAACACCATGGCCAAGTAAGGCGACACCAGACCGCTCGAGATAACCGGAAACGCCACGCAGCACAGAATCAGCAGCGCGGCGATGGTGTTGAGGGCCATCCATTCGGTCTTATGGACATTGACCTCAACGTTTTGAGCCGTGGGGTCGACACCCGAAAGCTTGGCAAGCCACTTGCCCCAGAAGAAGAACGTCGCGGCCGAGCCAAAGGCCAGCACCATGATCATGAGCACGTTGCCAGTCTGCGCGAACGCCACCAGGGCGCCCCACTTGGACACGAGCATGCCAAACGGCGCCACAAACATGCCCATGATGCCCAGCATCATCAGACGCGTCAGGTGCGGCATGCGGCTGAACATACCGTCCATGTCCTCGATATCGCGGCTGCCGATATGATGCTCGGCCGTGCCCACGCACAGGAACAGCAGCGACTTTGCCACCGTGTGGAACAGGATCAGAAAGATGGCCGCCCATACGGCCTCGGGCGCGCCGACACCCAGGCAGGCACTGATGAGGCCCAAGTTGGAAATGGTGGAGTACGCGAGCACGCGTTTGGCGTTGCTCTGCGAGATGGCCATGAGGGCAGCAAGCAAAAACGTGATGGCGCCCACACTCGTGACCATAAAGCCGGTTACGGGATAGATAGCATAGAGCGGGCTCAGCTTGACCATTAGGAACACGCCGGCTTTAACCATGGTTGACGAGTGCAGCAGGGCGCTCGTGGGAGTGGGGGCAACCATAGCACCCAACAGCCAAGTGTGGAACGGCATCTGTGCGGCCTTGGTGAGTGCGGCGAGCGACAACAGGATGACCGGCATCACCAGCAGTGCGGATTGCGCGGTACCGGCGCCGGAAAGCTCGATCATGCCCGAGATGGTCAGCGGCATGCCGTTAACGTGCAAGAACATAAGGCCCGCCAAAAACGCGATACCGCCCAGCATGTTGAGGATGATCTGGGTGAAAGCGTTCTTGATGGCCTCGGGCGTGCGCGTGTAGCCAATCATAAGGAACGAGCACACGGTGGTGATTTCCCAGCCGCAGAACAGCCACTCAAGGTTGTCGCTCGTCACGATGACGAACATGGCCGAGAGGAACAGGAACATAAGCGCCAGGAACTGCGGGCGACGGTCGGGCGCGGTCTGCCCGCGCAGTGCGGCCTCGTGCTCGTCGTGGGCCTGGAAGTCCTTCATATAACCCAAGGCATACACGCAGATGAGGCTGCCAACAATGCCGACGGCGAGGACCATGATCACGCTCATGTAGTCCAGGTAGAGCGGCGTCGCCGTGACGGCTTCGGCCGCGGGCAGCGTCATGGCTGCAAAGGCGAGCGAGCCCACCAGCTGGACTATGCCGAGCACCATGGTGAGCGCGTTCCTATATTTGTACGCGTTGTACAGGATGACGGCGCACAGAATTACGTCGATGACGGAGCTGATGATCGAGAGCACATGCGAGGTGCCGGGGGCAACCTCAAAGCTCTGCGGACCCATGCCAAAAAACATGACGGCGACTACAACTGTCACCGCCATAATAATGCCGGAACCTATGAGCCCCACCGCATCGCGGGCGCGGTCACCGCGCGCGAACAGCATACCCAACGCCGGTACCAGCGGAAACAGGGTAAGGAAATACAGTAGCGTCATACCATCACTCCCCCATGCAAAAACGCTGCAATTGTTTAACGTTATAGCTCAATTGAGGAATAGCGGCGGCAGGTTTTCGGTCAACTGGGGAGTTTTAGGCGTACGGGGCAAGGGTACGTCCGCATTGGAGTAGAGGGGTGACGCTCCCTTACCGCAACGACAGACGCGCGGGCCACTGCGCGCGGTTTATTGACCACGTTGGAGGATGTCCCGATAGGCTCGCGCCGGTCCAAAAAGTTGGCGCGGCAAGAAAAATGCGCCCCGTGGGCGCACCATCCCGTTTGCTATTCCGCCTTTTTAACGCGCGGCTTGCGACCGCGCGGCTTATCGACCAGTGCGGACTCACCGCTCTCACGGTACTGACGGCACCAAGCCTTGACCGAAGACTCGCTGGGAATCTTGTGCTTGATCATGGCCTCGCGAACCGTCAAGCCGTTTTCCAGACGGTCCTTAACCACAGCGAGCTTTACGTCGTACGAATAGGTGTGATGATGCGAACCGGCATTGAGAACGGCGTCGGCACCGCCCACGGCATACGCGCGGGCCCACTGACGAGCCGTGGCCTGGGGAATGCCAAGCTCCGCAGCGAGGGCGCGATGACCGACCCCCTCTTGGATGATCTCGACGGCGCGCTGCCTAACCTCGGGCGCATGCGTGCGAGTCCTAGTTGCTTCCGACATACCTGCCACTTCTTAGCCTTAACCGTTAATCTGCCTTCTTACGTGCAAGTTAGATAGTAGCATTTTACTGTTTGCTCAAAGCAGTTAATTAAAATAGACGCGGCGTTATCTGGGCATTTGGCACCAAATTACGACATTTCTTTATCGATTATTTACGCTGGTAGCTGACTCACGGCTAATCGTCATTCGCTTGTCAACAAAATTGGCATCTCTTTATGTCCTTTGGTATAGATGATATGGTTATTAACCCCTCCCCCAATAATTTTGAGTGATCTGCGAGGCAGTAGACGTCCTCGCTCCTCATGATTACCGCGCATTGCCATCCACCGGAGCAAAACAAAAAGGGCGAGACCTGCGCGCTTGCAGGCCCCGCACCGGTTGACATCCGACGGGACACAGCCGGGCGAGACGGATCCGTGCTACCGCCCCGCCTGGCCGCGAAGTTAACTACAGCTCGTTGGCCGCGTGATATGCCGTGCGAATGGCGCTCGCGATGTCGGCGGTGCGCTCGCCCGAGCAGTCTCCCACGCAGGTCACGGGCACCGTCACGCCATCCAGGTCAAACGCGTTGGCCTTGGAGCCCACGGCCATCACCACGTAATCGCAGGCGATCTTTACCGGCTCCTCGGCGCCGTCCTCGGTAGTGCGAATGGCCTCCACGCCCTCGTCGGTAATGGCGGTCAGGCGGGTCTTCACGTGCTGCTCCACGTTGTGCTCTGCAAAGTCGCTCATAATCAGCGGCAGAATGGTCTCGGACTCGCCCGCGGCAATCTTGTCGAGCAACTCGACAATCGCCACCTCGCAGCCGCGCTGCAGCAGGTACTCGGCAGTCTCGGTGCCCACCAGGCCACCGCCAATGACGGCGACGCGGCCCGTAAGCTCCACCTTGCCGGCCAGCACGTCCCAGCTCGAGATGACCTTGTCCGAGTCGGCACCCGGAACGGGGATGACCACGTCGTGCGCGCCCACGGCAACAATCGCAGCGTCGGCGGCGTTGAGGTCCTCAGCGGTAGCGGCATGGCTGAGCTCAACCTTCACGCCCAGGCCGGGCAGAATCTTCTCGTAGTACTCAACCGAGCGCATGATCTCGTCCTTGCGCGGAGGCGCAGCCGCCAGCACAATCTGGCCACCCAGATGATCGCTCGCCTCGTAAACGGTCACGTCGTAGCCGCGCTTGGCCGCCACGCGTGCGGCCTCTAGGCCGGCGATGCCGCCGCCCACCACGGCGATCTTCTTGTCGCCCTCGCCCGGCTTAATGGCTATGGTCGCCTCGTCGCCGTTCTCGGCATTGAGCACGCACGAGATGTACCTGCGATTTTGAATCGCATCGACGCAGCCCTTGTTGCAGTTGAGGCACTCGCGAACGGGCTCGCCCGTGGCGGCCTTCAGCGCAATGTCGGGGTCGCACATGAGCGAGCGGCCGTAGGCGATGATGTCGGCCGCGCCGTCTTCCAGAATCTTCTCGCCGGCCTCGACCGAGACAACACGGCCGACGGTTGCCACCGGCACGGAAACCAGGGCCTTGACGCGCTCGGCCACGGGCAGCGTCCAGTTGTAGGGCATGGCGCCCATGGGCGGAATGGTGTCTCCCATGTTGCCGGTGTGGTTGGCCTGCGCGACCTGGATCATGTCGATGCCCGCGCCCTCGAGCAGCTTGGCGAACTCGCAGGCCTCGTCGGGCTGCAGGCCGCCCTTGCCGCGCGGCGTGCCGTCGGGGTTCTCCATGATCACGGGGAGCTTGTACTCCACCATCAGCTGCGGCGCTGCTTCCTTAATGGCAGCGACGACCTCGAGCGCATAGCGAACGCGGTTCTCGAACGAGCCACCATACTCGTCGGTGCGCTTGTTGAGGATGGCCGAGCACAGCGAACCCACCAGACGGTCGCCGTGGACCTCGATGGCGTCGATCCCGGCCTGCTGCGCGCGGGCGGCCGAGGCAGCGATGGCCTCCTTGATCTGGGTGAGCTGCTCTACGCTCGCCTCGTTCACAAAGTGCTGCATGTCGTGGTGCAGCTTGGCGTAGGCCTGGTTGCGGATCTCGTTGGACTCGGCCATCTTGGCGGCAAAGGTCTCCTCGTCGCCGGCGGCCTTGGCCTCCTGCGCGGCCTTGGCGGCGACCATGGAACCCATGACCATGCGGCCGACACCGGGCACGTCGTACTCGGGGTGGAACAGCTGCAGCGCGACCTTGGCACCGTGCTTGTGGACGGCATCGGCCAGCGCCTTAAACGTGGGGATCTGGGCGTCGGTTGCCAGCTTGGGCGTGGGGCTTGCGGTCATGACGGGGGCAACGTCGCCGATGACGATGTAGCTCACGCCGCCACGGGCCAGGCGCTCGTAAAAAGCCAGGCTGCGCTCGCCAATGGAACCGTCGCGCTCCTCGTAGCCGGTGGTGAGCGGCGGGAACATAATGCGGTTTTTGAGCTCAAGGGGGCCAACCGTAATGGGCTGGAGCAGCTTGGATGCAGGTGCGGTCATGAACATTCCTCTCTTGTAGGCGCGACGGCGATGATGCCGCGTAGTTGTCTAGAGGATATGGCATGGGGGCACAGCGGCACAACGGAAATCGGCGAATATCAGGTGGCAGCAGGTGGATGGGGCGTGGCGGCCCGTCGGTTTATCTCAATCTGTAACAGTTACGCGACAAAACCGGGTCTTACTGTTACAGATCGAGACAAACACGACCCAACCCACCGGTATATCTCGGTCTGTAACACCTAGTCGCCCAAATCGGGTCTAGATGTTACAGACCGAGATTTTGCTTGAGAGACCGAGAATTGGACCGAAAACACGGTCCCGAAATAACAAAAAAGCTCGCCGGCTAGGCCGACGAGCTGCAAGTTCTTGGTCGCGGGGGCAGGATTTGAACCTACGACCTCCGGGTTATGAGCCCGGCGAGCTACCAGACTGCTCCACCCCGCAATGTCTGGGCGCCTCATGTGCGCAAGAAAGGATATTACGCGGGAGTTCGGTAAACGGCAAGGAAAATCTCGTAGAGCATAATTCCTTCATATTTAAACCCCTCAGCCCCTATCACCGTAAACGAATCGCAGCCGAGCGCCGTCGACGGCACGTATACAATGGTGCGCGTCCTTTTATGCCAACACCGGGAGTAGACATGCTGCTCGCTATCGATATGGGAAACACGCAGACGGCCATGGGGCTGTTTGACGGAGACGAGCTGGTGCAGTCGTGGCGTATGCCCACCGACCGCTCCTATACCGCCGACGAGATCCACGTGCGCCTGATGGGCTTCTTTAAGATGTACGACCTCTCGCTCGGCGCGGTCGACGCGATCGCCTTTGCCGGCGTGGTGCCGCAGCTCTCGCGCGAGTGGCACGCCGTGGCCGACCGCATTGCCGCGGACGCCATCGTCATCGGGCCGCAGACGGCCGCGGTGACCAAGCTGCGCGCGGCGCGTCCCCAGGCCGTAGGCGCCGATCGCGTCGCTAACGCCGTTGCGGCCGAAACTTTCTACGGCGCGCCGGCAATCGTGGTGGACTTTGGCACCGCGACCAATATCGACGTCATCGATGAGGACGGTTATTACATTGGCGGAGCGATCGCGCCGGGCATCCGCATCTCCATGGACGCGCTTGCCGCCCGTGCCGCCAAGCTCGCCAGCGTGCCGCTCGAGGCGCCCGAGCACGCCATCGGCCGCGATACCGAGGAGTGCATCAAGGTCGGCGCCGTAACGGGCGCCGCCGCCATGGCCGAGGGCCTGGTCGCGCGCATGAAGCGCGAGCTGGGCCGCGAGGATGCCACCGTTATCGCCACGGGCGGCCTCGCCAGCATCGTCGCCGATTCGACCGATGCCTTCGACGTGGTCGACGGGCAGCTCACCATCAAGGGTATCTGCGAAATCTACCGCCGCATGCAGGAGCTGGGATAGGACAGGGGCTTAAGTCGAGCACGAGCGCGAGCGGCGAACTAGGCAACGCATCGGCCCTATTCCTCAAAATCGAAAGATTTTCAGTTTTGAGGAATAGGGCTTTCTGCTAGGCCTCGCCGCACAGCCATCTCGCCAGGTCCACGATCTGCACCCCATTGCGGTCCGTGGCCTCGTGATGCGTGCGGGCGAGAATCATCTTGGGGTACGCGTCGCCAATACTCAGCAGTGGTGAAATCTCGCGTTCAAATGTCTTATCCGAGCTGATGTCGTCGCTCACCTGAATGTAGAGCTTCTCGCTTCGCTTGATTGCTACAAAGTCTATTTCCTTTTTATAGAGCACGCCGACGTATACCTCGTATCCGCGGCGCAGCAGCTCGATTGCCACCATGTTCTCGTATACGCGTCCCCAATCCATATCACGTGTACCGAGCAGCGCGTATTTGAACGCGTGGTCTGCCAGGTAATACTTCTCGCCGCTCTTAAGGTACTTTTTGCCGTGGATGTCGTACCGACGAACTTTATAGAAGGCAAACGCATCGCACAGGTACCCCATGTACGTGCCGACCGTCTTGTTCGTTATCTTTAGCCCATCCGCGTTCAAAATATCCGTAATGTTACGTGCCGACGTTATGTTGGATACGTTGTCCATCATGTAATCGGCAATGCGCAGCAGCGCCGATTCGTTTCTCACGTTATGCCGCTGCACGATATCTCTCACGATGAGCGTTTTGAAGACATTGGAGAGATATTGATAACGCTGCTCCTGCAGTGGATAAGGGTAGGAGCCGGACATACCGCCGGTTCTCGCGTACTCATCGAAGTCGCGGTCGACCTCGCCCTCGTCGCCATAGAGTCGATGCTCCTCAAACGAGAATGGGAAAACCTCGATCTCAAACGTACGCCCCGTAAAGAGCGTCGACAGATCGCTCGACAGCAAAAAGGCATTCGATCCGGTAATGAATATGTCGTACTGCTCGGATGAGTGGAGGCTGTTGATCGCACGCTCAAAACCGTCGCACATCTGAACTTCATCGATAAGCAGAAAGTTTTGTTTGCCGGACACTCGATGCTCTTTTACATAGGCGAGCAGCGCGTGATACTCGAGCAGATTCTCGAACTCATCGAGGTTGTAGTTGATATGGATGACATTCGAATTGGACAGATTTGCCTCCACGTAATCGCGGAGGGCCTCGAGCAATTTTGATTTACCGCTACGACGGATGCCCGTGATGACCTTGATGTCCGGCACGCCAATAAGGCTCGTCAACGTGTCCATATATGACGTTCTATTGATGAGTTTCATTGGGGCCTCCTCGCGGTCTTTTATCGCTATTCCTCAAAATTGAAAAATTTTCAGTTTTGAGGAATAGGCTCTATAGCGAATATACCTCGCGAAAGACCGAGCTGCCTTAATCCTATTCCTCAAAAACGAAAATTTTTCAGTTTTGAGGAATAGGGCGCTGGCAACCCATTCCCCAGATAGGCGAAACCCTCCCCGGCACAGGCCGAGGAGGGTCTTGTTGTCATGTCTATCTTTGGGCGCGAACGCCCCGCGCTACAGCCCGCGAATTCGTACGGCCTCGGGCGGAAACTCCTGCTCGCCGGCATCGGTCTTGATGGTCGCGCGGCCCCAGATGTCCAGGCCCGCAAACGCACCGACCGCAAGCGGCAAACCGTTGGGCGACACCGCCGCAACTTGGCGGCCCAGCAGCGGCACCATGTCGAAGTACTCGCCCAGCACGGGAGCCAGCGGCCCTGCGGCGCCTTGCGGCGTGTTGGCAACAACCGCCCAGGCGTCCACGCGGGCCAGCATGGCGGCGGCCAGCGCCTCGACCAGCGCTTCGTCAGCCACATCCACACCGAGCTCGCTCAACGCCGAACGCTCAATATCCACCGTCACGGCACCGAACATGCCCGCAGCACCGGCACCACCGTTGACGGCGACGCGCGCGAACGACGTCTCAAACGCGGGCGCGCCGCACACAATGTCGCTCGGCCACTGGATACCCACCTTACCGGCAAGGCCCAACCCCGGCGTCGAAGCCGTGCCCACGAGCGCGTCCATCATGCCCATCGCAGCCACAAACGGCAGGCCGTGGAAGGCATGCATGTTCACATCGGGGCGCACGACCAGCGAAAACATCAGCGATGCATCGCCCGCGCTCCACGCGCACCAGCCCGCGGACATGCCCTCGCGGCCCGCGTCGCGCGCCGCGTCGAGCTCGGTGCCAGCGACAACAGCATTCATCTCGATCATCTACATACGCCCCAATTCGCCCACGATATGGCCCACGCGATCCTCGGGCTCCTTGACCTCGACGCCGTTGTAGCGGAAGAACCGCGCCGGGTCGTGCATCAGGTCCTCGAGCGGCACCAGCACAAAGTCGCGCTCGCCAATGAGCGGATGCGGCAGGCGCAGCTTTTTGCCGCCGTGGGTCTCGCCGTCCATCCACAGCAGGTCCAGGTCGATGGTGCGCGGGCCGTTGGCCTTGGCCTTCTTGGAGCGGTCGCGCCCCAGCTCGGCCTCAATCTTCATGAGCTCGTCAAGCAGCACCAACGGCGCCAGCTCGGTCTTAATCTCGATGACGGCGTTGGCAAACGCGTCCTGGCGCGTCTCGTAGGCCGGCTCGCTCTCGTAGATCTTGGAGGAGTTGGACACGCAGGTGAGTGGAATCTCGGCGATCATGTCGCGCGCGGCGCGGATGTTGTCGCAACGATGCCCCAGGTTGGAGCCCACGGCCACAAACGCACGGCGCGGCTGCGGCTTGGCGACGGCCCAGTAACCGTTCAGGAACTGCGCAAAGCCCGCGACGTCGTGCACGCGCACGATGTTGGCACCAGCCTGGATAGCACCCAGGCACACGCCAAACGTGGCGGCATCGCGCGCGGCGGCCTCGGTCACGCCCGAGACAGCGCCCACAAAACGCTTGCGCGACACGGCGCACATGAGCGGATAGCCCAGTGACGCCATCTTGGCAGTCTCGCGCTGGATGACGATGTCCTCGTTAGCCGACTTACCAAAGCCCGGGCCAGGATCGATGCAGATGCGGTCGCGCGACACGCCGGCATGGATGAGCGTGCGGGCCTGGTCGGACAGAAAACCCATAACGCGGCGCATGATGGGCGCCGAATCGGGCAGGGTGAAGCGGCGGAGCTGCGAGGTGGGCACGTAGGCTTCCTCGCGGCGGGCGCTGCGCCGCATCATGGCGGCCAGGCGGTCATTGGACTCCGATGCGGCCTCGGTGGCTGCGGGCGCGGCCTCGGGCGCGGGCGCGACGGTCTCGGCGGCAGTAGCCTGCTCGGCGGCCGGCGTCTCCTGCTCGCTTGAAGGCTCGGACGTGGGCTCCGGTTCGCCAAACGGCAACGAGGGCTGCACCACGCCGCCCGGCAGCTTGGCCTCCGTCTTGGGCTCGCCCAGCAGCTTGCCACGACGGCGGCGGGCAGGCTTCTCGGCCTCGCGCGCAGCCTCGGCGGCCGCCTCGCGCGCCTTCTCGGCAACAAACGCCGCGGCAGAGGTATCGAGCTGCACCGTTGCATGCGTGCGAGCGGGCGCAGCGACCTCGCCGGCGTGCATCACGATGACGCCGCAGGTGCTCGTCGCGACAAACTCGACCATCTTGGGATCGGTGAAGCCCGTCACGTCGTTGACGATCGAGGCGCCGCAGCGCACGGCCGCCTTGGCAACCGCCACGTGGCGCGTATCGATCGAGACGATGGCGCCCTCTTTGGCCAGCGCGCGCACCACGGGCAGCACGCGACGTGCCTCTTCGTCGGGGTTGACCGGGGTAAAGCCGGGGCGCGTGGACTCGCCGCCCACGTCGATGATGTCGGCGCCGGCGTCGAGCATCGCCAGGCCGTGCTCGATGGCGGCATCCGAGTCGAAGTGTTCCCCGCCGTCGCTAAACGAATCGGGCGTCACGTTGAGGACGCCCATGATGCGCGGGCGGTCAAAGCTGAGCTCGTACTTTCCGCACCGCCATGTCTTGCTATCGTTCGCCATGAACATCCTCCTAAAATGCCCGCGCCACCGCGCTCGGGCACAGGCGGCGGGGTTGCTTTGCAATCAGTCTTTCTATTGTATCCGCGCACGCGGGCTAGAACGCAAACGCTGCCGCGATGTCGCAAGAAATCAGCAGGTCGGCATTTGCATCCTGATCGGTGGGAGCAAGATTGCAAATGGCCAGGGTATCGCCGGTAAAGTAGCGCGTAAGGCCCGCCGCCGGATACACCACGAGCGAGGTCCCGCCCACAATGAGGGCATCGGCCGCGGCGATGGCGGCAACGGCACCGGTCAGCACGTGCTCGTCGAGCGGCTCCTCGTAGAGCACCACATCGGGCTTAATGCGCCCGCCGCACGCGGGGCACACGGGCACGCCCGCGGCATCCTCGTGCTCGCGCGCGCAAATCCATTCGGCGTTGTAGACCGCGCCGCATGTCTGACAGATATTGCGGTGGACCGAGCCATGCAGCTCAAACACGCGCTGCGAGCCGGCCGCCTGATGCAGGCCGTCGATATTTTGCGTCACCACGGCATCGAGCTTGCCGGCGCGCTCCAGCTCCGCCAGCTTGGCGTGGCAGTGGTTGGGCTTGGCGTTAAGGGCGATCATCTTGGTCCGGTAGAAGTCGAAAAACTCGGCCGGATGTGCCTCGTAAAAGCTATGCGAGAGCATGGTCTCGGGCGGATAGGCAAACTGCTGGTGATACAGGCCGTCCACGCTGCGGAAATCGGGGATGCCACTCGCCGTGGAAACACCCGCGCCGCCAAAGAAGACCACGCGCTTGTGGGTGTCAAACAGATCCGCCAGCGCGGCGGAGGCCTGCCTGGGGTCCGATATTGCCTGCGTCATATGAGTCCTCCGTCCGTGTCTCCGGGACGGCGGCGTTCGCACTATCACTCGCGGACTCCGCCCCGCTCTTGTTGCGTTAATCTTAAGCCTGCCAACCCCGTCGAAAGGACACCATGCCTCAGACTTACACTTTCGCCTCGTGGAACGTCAACGGCCTGCGCGCCGTGCTCAAAAAGGACCCGAGCTTTATCCAGATCGCGCAAGAACTCGACGTCGATATCCTGGCGTTGCAAGAGACCAAGTTGCAAGAAGGCCAGGTTGATATTGACCTGCCCGGCTATCACCAAACCTGGAGCTACGCCGAGCGTAAAGGCTATTCGGGCACTGCGGTCTTTAGCCGCCAGGAACCGCTGCGCGTGCTGCACGCCGACGCACTGCTACCCTACGCCGGCGAGGCGGCCGAGCTCGTCGCCCAAGCCGCAACCGAGGGCCGCGTCTGCGCGCTCGAGTTCGACAAGTTTTGGTTTGTGGATGTCTACACGCCTAACGCCCAAAATGAGCTCGCGCGCATCGATGTACGCATGGCCTGGGACGATGCCTATCGCGACTTTTTGAGCGCACTTGAACGCGAGACCGGTAAGCCCGTCGTAACCTGCGGCGACTTTAACGTGGCGCACGAGGAGATCGACCTTAAGAACCCCAAGTCCAACCGCGGCAACGCAGGCTTTTCGGACGAGGAACGCGGCAAGTTTACCGAGCTGCTCAACGCCGGCTTTACCGATACCTGGCGCGCGGCAAACCCCGACGTCGAGGGCGTCTACAGCTGGTGGAGCTACCGCTTTAATGCCCGCAAGAACAACGCAGGCTGGCGCATCGACTACTTCCTGGTAAGCGATGCAATCGCCGACAACGTACGCGACACCGGCATCCGCGGCGACATCTTTGGCAGCGACCACTGCCCCGTCACCCTCGCCCTGGAGCTCTAGCCCCCAGCTGATCCCTCGGGGACGGAGGAAAACGGATGATTTTGGGCCTCGTGGGGGCATCCGCATAATCCGCCCGCCACGAAACGCATCCATCTACTACGTTTAGGCCACCGCCCTCAACCACAACGAACTATGCAAAAAGAAAACCGCAGGTAGAAAGCCTGCGGTTTTTCATGAAATGCGGGTGTGGTTGGGGGTATCGGGTTAAACGTAGTAGATGGCCCGGTTTCGTGGCGAGCACCCCCAACGACCCCTTAGGGACGGGGGGTGAACGGATCATTTTGGCCCTCTGAGGTCAGTGACGACAGCCATATAGGCCGGCCCGTTCAAAACCATGCCGGTTTACGGGGCTAAATCGTGAACCTCCAACCACACGCAACTTGGGAATAATAAAACCGCAGGTAGACGACTCGCCTATTTTCGAAAAATGACGGTATGGTCGGTCTATGCCAATCTGGCCCCGTAAACCGGCATGGTTTTGAAATGGCACCGTAGCAGTATTGGTTCTTGTCCCGGCGCAGCCTGCCCTACAGCCCGTATTTCACGACAACACGGTTGATGCGGCGGCACCACGGCTTGTACAGGGCAGCCAAAAACACGCAGGTCGCAAGGCCGTGTGTGATATCGAACGGCACTGCCGTAGCAAGGCGCGCCACGGCGCCCGCCCACGTGAGCGGCTGCACAAAGCCGATAATGTCATACGCGTTGATCACGACGCCATAGAGCAGGCACGAAGCAAAGCCATACGCCAGCAGCGCCGGCATGCGCACGGTGCCATCGGCGCGGTCAAACGCACCCGCATGCGCCAGTGCGCCACCGATATAGCCCACCAGACCCCAGGCATACATCTGCCATGGCGTCCACATGCCCTGACCAAAAAAGAAATTGCTGGTCAACGCCGCCAACGCGCCAACCATAAAGCCGTTGCGTCGGCCAAGCGTCGCCCCCGCGATAATGGCGATGGCACTCACGGGCTTAAAGTCGGGAATGGGCCCGAACAGGATGCGCCCCGCCGCGGCCAACGCCGCCAGCACCAGCGTGGGCATGATCTGGCGCAGGCCCGGGCGCGACGCCTCGTAGCCCGCAAAGAACAGCGCAAGCACGAGCGCCACCACAACCAGCATGGCAAGCGCCGCCTGCTCAACGCCCGCCAGCAACGCCGCAGCCATCACCGCCGGCACCGCCAGCAGCAGCGGGATCTCCATATGTTGCAATGCACGCGACAACGGCAGCCTCCATCAGACAAATGCCCGTACATGGTAGCACGCGCAAAATAGAAGCCGACCAGTCCCCCGGTCGGCCCCGACAGCCATTCGTCTGTTACGCCCGCTGCACAAGCGGCACCAAGCTCTATTCGCCCGCCACCTTAGCGGCAATCGACGCGGCAAAGGGGTCAAACAACAAGCCGCCCACAACAACAAACGCCCAGCCGCCCGTCACAAGACGTGCCCAGCGCGAAAAATAAGGCATGCCATTGACCACGCCAAAGCCCGTCTGAAAAGCAATCTCAAACAGTCCGATAAGGCAAAAGAGCAGTGTAGCGCCCACAACGGTTCCGCAGATGCGCGCGCCGGGAGTACCTGGCTCAAAGCCAAAAAACTCGACGCACATGCCGACGGTTTTACCAAAGGGCGGCATAAAGCTCACAATTTGTGCAATGGCAATGGCTAAGGCAAGCTGTCCCCAAAAGCCGGTAACGCCTTGAAAATCGAGTGCAGCCTTTCCCTCGATAATCGGCAAAAACGAACACATGAGTAGAGGGTTGACGATACCATTGAGGATCGTCACGACGGTGCTCTTTTTCAACGTCAAGTAAATCAACTCCTAGTATTTTGCCAACCGGCATCGAACAAACGGGGCATGGCACTACGTAAGCGAATCGGGCGAGGGCAGAAGCGGTGACACCAGCGCCGTGGCGCCAAACAGGACGGAGCATCCCAAAAGAAGTGTTTCGTAGCTCTCGCCAATCCAGTAAGAAAGCACCACGGGAATCAAAAACGTCAATCCCAGCGAGACGGTACTCACCACACCGCCAGCGCTTCCCGCAAGGCCATCGCGCACACCGGGAAGCATGTACGGCAGCGACTGGACGACAGGCCCGGCAACGGCACTCGCGATGCCGATCGCAAACATCAGCCCCACCGATGACTGGGAAATAAAAGCTTCCCCAGCCCACATGAGCACGCCCCCGACAACCGCCGACAAAGCCATGAATGCACGGTAGTCCTTAAACTGTGCGCGCATATAGGGGCCGACCACGCTTCCGACAATCGATCCGAGGGTTACAAACGAAGCCAGGACTCCAGCGGTTTGCGGCTCGATCGAAACCTCAAGCGCCGACACCAAATAGCCGGAGTACGCCGTAGCCGACGCGAGGGCGACTCCAAGCAGCACCGCCACAAGCCAAATCATCGGCATCTTGGCCACCGTTCCAAAAGCGCCCGCCGTCGGCGCGGAGTCACCGGAGGCGTCATCGCTTGCTGCACGCACGGCGTCCGCCGACGGCGCGACAAGCAGCCACAGCAGCCCAAATACCGCAAACAAGACAGCGGCGAGCACGTATGCCTGCCCAGCCGCCGCAAAGAGAGGAGACGTCGCAAGCGAGCAGGCGATGCCGGCGGAGCCCGCCGCATAAAACCACCCCATGGCGCGATCAGTGTCATCGCCAAAAGCAGGTCCCAACACCTTCAACGCAATGGCGTTGATGACGCAGGGCGCCGCACCCAACAGCACGCTCGCCGCGAACAGCGCCGTAAACGAGGAACACGCGACGCGCGCAACCGCCGCGGCCGCAGAGACCGCCGATGCGAAAAGCACGAGCGCCTTCACGCCGCGGCGATCGGCACAAACACCTGCCGGCATACCAAACACCACGGCAGGAATAAACGGGGCAAACAGGACGGCCGAAAACTCGGCAGACGACAACCGCAGGCTCGACACAACCATGTGCGCCAACCCCGACACCTGGTACTGCGCATAGTTGGCGGCAAACACGATGCCGCACACCACAAACAGCAACGCGTACTTCTCGACCGTCCCTTTGCTCACGTCAATCACCCTAACTACGCCTCGTCCTTGCGATAGACAATACGCCCATCGAATATGGTCGTTTCGATCTCCAGCTCGCGAATCGCCATCGGGTCCATCTCAAACGGGTTATCCGACAGGATAACGATGTCGGCCAGCTTGCCGGCGGCAAGACTGCCCAGACGGCGCTCGAATCCCTCGACGTAGGCAGAGCCGAGCGTATGTGCCTGAAGCGTCTCGCCAAGCGTCAGGGCATTCTCGCGGAAATAGCCCTCCGCTGGATGCCCATCGAACTCGCTGCGCGTCACCGCGGCATATACGGTGTCGATGGGATCGATCGACATGACCGCAGGCCAGTCGGTACCAAGGCCCAAATGGATTCCGCCGTCGGCCTCCTCCCGGTAGCGCCACATGTGGCTCATGCGCTCCTCGCCGAGCGAGCCCTCGTACACGCCCTGGCCAAGGCCTCCAATGGGATGCTGCGGCTGAATCGCCGCGTTGATACCCAGGCGCTTCATGCGAGCGATGTCCTCAAACTGCAGGTTATCGGTGTGCTCGATGGCAAAACGCGTTCCCTTGTTGCCGCACACCTCCTCGGCGCGCTCGACAGCATCGATGATCATCGTGGCCGAAGCATCGCCAATGGCATGGATGCGGACATCAAAGCCGTTTTTGTCGGCCTCGAGCACCATGCGGTCGAGCACCTCCTGGTTGCACGCCGGCTCGCCGCGGAAGTCCTTGCCCATGGGGGCGTTGAGATACGGCTCGTGCATGTATGCCGTGTAGGCCTCGGGGCAGCCGTCCAGGATGTACTTAAGGCCCGCCATGCGCACGCGCTCGCCATGATGGCGCGCCCTCAGAGTCTGCGACTCCGCCATGGGAGCATCGAGCGCGGGGTAATAGCTAATGCGTAGTGTGCTGAGGCCCTCGTTTGCCAGTCGGTCGTAAATGTCGTACACGCCAGGCGTGGTCACGCCCAAGGGGTACATATCGCCGATCGAAGTGATGCCGAGCCTGTTAAACTTGCGCATCGACTTGAGCAGCGAAGCATCGAGGTCCGGCTTGTTGAGCACCACATCAAGCAGAATGTTCGTCGCCTGGGGCTCGGACAGAAAGCCGTTGGGCTCGCCGTTGTCAAAGTGGCGGATGAGGCCGCCCTCGGGCGTCGGGGTGTTACGGTCGATGCCGACCGCTTTGAGCGCGGCGGTATTGCACCAAACCACGTGCATCGAAAAGTCCGAAAGCACAATCGGGCGATCGATGTCGAGTGCATCGAGGCTACGACAGTCGGGGTCGGTCGGGTCCTCCCATGCGGGCGAATACCAGCCCTGGCCGTAGATCCACGGGTTGTCGGGGTGCTCAGCGGCAAACTTCGCCACGGCATCGACGCAGGCCCGCTCGCTCGGCAGGAACATCAAATCGCAGCAGAAGTCCTCGTCCTTTTGGATGGAACCGAGCGCAAAGTGCATGTGCGAATCGTTGAATCCGGGCATGACCAGCTTGTTGCCCGCATCAATCACCTCGGTATCGGGGCCGACAAACGGCTGCACCTTGTCGGGTGCGCCCACGGCGACGATCTCGTTGCCGCGAACCGCGACGCATCCCGCATGAGGCTCAAGCTCCTCCGCCGTAAACAGCGCCGTGGTCTTAATGACGATGTCGGCAGGAACCACCGTCTCCATGATTACTCGCCGTCCTTAGCAGCGGCAGCCTGCATAGCCTTGCGGCCGAGCTCGGGCAGGAAGAAGACCGGCACCACGGAAAGCAGGAAGCAGAGGCTCTCGAGGCCCATGTTCATGGTGTAGTCGGCGCCGGCGACAGCGGAGATGCCGATGGGCAGGAAGTAGCTCATGAGCAGGGAGATGGTGCCGACGATGCCGCCAGCGGAACCGGCGTACGTGTCACCGATCTCGGGAAGCAGAACCGGCATGGACTGCATGATCGGGCCGTTGATTGCAGTGAAGAAGCCGTTGATGACCAGGATCGCCCACAGCAGGAAGCCGACGGGGGTGTACCACGTCACGAACATCGAGATAGCGCCGATGAGCGTGGTGACGATGAGGAAACCCTTGAACTTGCCAAGCTTGTCGCAAAAAGCAGGACCCACGATGCAGCCGAAGAAGCTGCCGACGGTGACGATGGCGGCCATGAAACCGGCGGTAGCGGCATCGATGCCCTTGCCAAGCTGAAGCGCCTGGGGCAGGAAGCCGGCATAGGCAGTGGTGGAGGCGAGGCCAAAGCCAACGCCGATGGAGATCAGCCACACGCCGGGGCTCTTGCTGGCGACCTTGAGGTAGTCGAGCACGGGCTCGGGCTCGGGAAGCGGCTGACCCTCGGGCACGTCACGGTCGAGTACGATCCAAAGAACCCAGGAGATGGTCATGGCGACAGCGGCAACCATGTAGGAGTTGAAAACGCTGCCGAACATGCCGGCGCAGATCTGGGCGACGACGATGGCGACGCACGAAGCGGCGTAGAACAAGCCCATGGCAAAGCCGGTCTGCTCGCGGAACCACGTGCCGAGCACCTTGATGAGGTTGGCGTTGAGCGCCGAGATGCCCATGCCGATCAGGAACATCGACGCCATCTGCATCGTGAACGAGTCGAGCGTAAAGCAGCGGAGGAAGCCGCCGGCAACCGAAATTGCGGTGCAGACCGTAACGACCTTCTTGGAACCGATGCGGTCACCGAGGGCGCCCAGCGGAATCGAGAAGAAAACGGCGGTAAGCATGGGGACGAGGAACAGCATCGAGAAGCCAACGGTATCGATGTTGAGCATCGGCATGACCTCGACGGCAAGCGCCGAGACCTGATACTGCATGTAGTTAGCCATAAAGCACAGCAAGCAAACGACCGAAACGATTGCCCAGCGCCATGAAGGAAGTTTCTCTTCCATGATGACTCCTTTGGTTAGTCGAGCATTCAGACAGTTTGGAGAGCCGGGCCCTGGCTCTTCGGTGCCCTCATTTTGCGATTGACCCCTCGCCGAAACCATTCGGCATCCGGCTTATCATCATGCGAAAAAAGGAGTAGTATCACTACGCTAAATAGCTAAAACGCCAGCTTAAACCCTACGCAATCTCATCGGAGGTCATCTTGAGCTTTCTGTCCGATTCCGAGTGGCTCTGCTTAAACGATCTTGTGCTTTCGATTAATTCCATCGACAACGACCGGGAATTCCGGTCGACCGTCCTCAAGAAGTTGCGTTTTCTTATCCCCTACGAGTCGGCGGCGTTTTTCCTGAGCGATCTTTCCAAAGACCTCGTTTCCACCCCGCAGGAATGGAAGACGCGCGTCTTTCTCGACCCGCTCGGCATCGACGTCCCCGCCGGGATGCTCGAGCGTTACACCGAAGAGTATTGGCAACAGGATACGATCGTCGCGCATCGCAACCTCACGCGCTCGACGGTGCTGCGCGAATCCGACCAGCTCAGCCCCGGCGATATCGAGAGTAGCTATATGAAGGACTACCTTGGCGGCCGTCATGTCGTCAACGTGAGTTTCTTTAACGATGAGGGCTTTTTGGGATCGCTCAATCTCAATCGCAAAAAAGAGGAGGGCGACTTCACCGACCGCGAAGTCCAGATTCTGGAGCTGATCGAGCCCCACCTTACCAATCGCCTATCCAAATGGCGCGTCCGGGCCAACCGCAGCTCATCCGAGGTAGTGTTCGCCCACGACTACGATGTCTCGGCACGCGAAATCGACGTATGCCGCTGTGTGCTATCGGGCATGGACAACGCGGCCATTGCCGAAGAGCTCTGTATCAGCACCGGCACCGTTAAAAAGCACCTGGAGAATATCTTTCGAAAGACGCAGGTCAACAGCCGCGTTGGGCTCATGGCGCTCCTTCAGCAGTACACGGCACTCAAACAGTAAGCCCAAGCGCGGCGACGTCGATGCATCTACGCCCTATAGAGCACGTTGTCGGCAAAGAAGTCTGCCGGCGGCTCCATGCAGGCAATCTCGCCGTCGAACATCATGGCGACGTCGTCGGCAACCTGCTCGGCAAAGTCCAAGTCATGCGTAGCCATGATGACGGTGCCGCCTGTCTGCGCGTGGTCGCACAGGGCGTGGGCGATGATGCGGCGGCTGGCCAGGTCCAGCCCCTTGGTTGGTTCATCGAGCAATAGCAGTTCGGGGCCGATCAGCAGCAGCTTTGCCAGCGCGAGCAGTTGGCGCTGTCCGCCCGAAAGATCGTACGGATGACGCGCCTCGAGGCTATCGAGCCCCAATCGGACAGCGAACTCACGCGCTGCGGACTCGTCGTATCCGCAGGTCGAAGCCCATTCCATCAGCTCGTCGCGCACCGTTTCGGCGACCAGCAATGCCTTGGGGTTTTGCGGCAGCAATGCCGCCGAAGCCGCCCCGCGCACCATGCGTCCGCGCTGCAGCTTAGCCGTCTTGGCCAGCACCGAGAGCATCGTCGACTTTCCGCAGCCGTTACCGCCCACGATCGCATGCACCGCGCCGGCCGAAAACGCCACATCGAGCCCGCGCAGCACCCATCCGGCCGCACGGTCGTAGCGAAACCAGCCCTCGCGGATAGCCGCCGCACCCGTCGCTGCCCCCTGCGCGGGCTGGCAAGAGTCCAAAGTCAAAAGTCCCTCGCGACCGCCCAAACTCGTCAGGTCCGCCACTTCGCGCACGCGGCTGTCCTCAATCCGATACGCGCACGTCGCGTATTCGAGCATCGGGCGCGGCTGGTGCGTTGCCACAACAACCGTACGGCCCAACTCGCGATTCACGCGAAACAGCGCATGCAGAAAATTTTTCTCGGCAACGGGATCCAGTTGGGACGTGGGTTCGTCGAGCAGCAGCACGCGCGGGCGCAACGCCAGCACAGCTGCCAGCGACAGCAGCTGCTTGCGTCCGCCCGAAAGCGTATCGGTATCGCGATGAAGCCAGTCCTCCAGACCAAAGAAATAGCTGGTCTCGGCAACACGGCGGCGCATCTCGTCGCGCGACACACCCAGATTCTCTAGGCCAAACGCCATCTCGTGCCACACGGTCTCGCACACAATCTGGTTTTCGGGATCCTGGAACACGTAGCCCACGCGCTCCGCAGACGCGCGCACGTCCATGTCGGCAACGCTCTCGCCCAGCACGAGCAGTTCGCCAGCGCGCTCGCCCGCCGGAGCGATCTCGGGCTTGAGCAGCGAGAGCAGCGTCGACTTACCCGATCCGGTACCGCCAACAAGCAGCGCAAATGCACCTTGGGGAACAGACCAGTCGAGCCCCTCGAGCACCGCGGCATCAGCCCCGGGGTAGGCAAAGCTCAGGCTCCGCACCTCAATCGCCGGCATATCCGGGCCGCACGCCGCGCCCGACACCGGGCCCCTATCCAACCGAGCCATCAGCCAAACCTCTTCTCATCGATCGCATGCAACACACAGGGCAGCACCATCCAGGCAGCGTACACGGCATAGCCCAGCCACGGCGCCGGCACCGAAAGCTGCGGGTAAAACGAATACTGCGTTGTCGCGGTCCATGCCACTGCCACCGCGGCGGCACCAAACAGCGCAAGCCCCACCAGCGCGGCAGCGTCGCCGCGCCCTAGCCGATACCGCGCGTACGTCGTACGGCGCGACACAGCACCCCACCCGCGCGAGCGCATGGCATCCGCGCGCTCAAGCGAATCTTCCATACCCCAGCCCATCAGCACGCTCGATGCCCGCAGGCGCGATCGCACGGGATCGGTGGGCGCACGCCCCGGTACATCGATCGCGTCCTGCACCGCCAGCACCATGCGGCCGCGGCGCAAAAACTGCGGGATAAGCCGCATGCACATCGAGATCATGAGCGCGATCACCGGCGCGGCGTTGCCCAAAAGCGCAAGCACCTTGTCGTAGCCAAGCATCGACGCCGCGACCTCAAACCACAGCACGCTCGCCACAAACAGCCCGCCCATGCACAGGCCGTAAACCATGCTCTCCAGATACACCGCGCGCATGCCAATACGAAACACCTCCGTCGAGCCCGAGGCGCTAAACAGCGGATTGAGCACCGCGATGATCAAAATCACCGGCAGCTGCCAGCGAAGCGCCCCCAACGTGCGCGCAGCACCGCGCGTCGCAAGCCCGTACGCCAGCCCGCCCGCAAGCGACAGCGCGATCAGCACCGGCTGCATCGAGAACATGGTGAGCCCCAGCGTCAACACAATATAGAGTGCCGGCACAGCCGGATGCGACATCGAAAATGCCGCGACGGGCTCGCCGCCAAACTCCTCTTGTATGTTGTCCACGGGCACCCCCGTCCCCTCGCTCAAAAGACAGCTCCGCAGCACCGCCAACGCCGCACGCAAGCAGCGCAAACGCCACGACGGCGGCACAAGCCTCAACCGCCGCAAACCAATCGCTACGCGCTCAACATATGCCTGCGGTATCATATTGCGCCGTGTATCGTTTCCAAACACACTTCTCTATAACGTAACAGGAGATCACATGGACGCAACCGCAATTATCCTCGCTGCCGGCGAGGGCACCCGCATGAAGTCGAACCACTGCAAGGTTTCGCACAAGATCCTGGGTAAGCCCATGGTTCAGTGGATCGTCGACGCCACCATCAAGGCCGGCTGCAGCCGCGTCGTTGTCGTCATCGGCAGCCACGCCGACGAGATGCGCGCCCTCATCGACGGCGCCTATGCCAACAGCGCTACCAAGGTCGAGTGCGTCGAGCAGACCGAGCGCCTGGGCACCGGCCACGCCGTGAAGGTCGCGCTCGAGGCCTGCGGCATCGCGCAAGGCCCCGTCGTGGTGCTCAACGGCGACCTGCCGCTCATCACCACCGACACCGTCGCCAAGTTCGCGCAAACCGTCGCCACCGGCGAGCTCGCCTGCACCGTCATGACCATGACCCCGCCCGACCCCTTCGGCTACGGCCGCATCAAGCTGGGCGCCGATGGTCAGATCGAGCGTATCATCGAGCAGAAGGACTGCACGCCCGAGCAGGCCGCCACGTTGCTCGAGTGCAACGCCGGCTGCTACGCCTTTGACGGCGCGCAGCTCGCCGCCCACATTAACGAGATCGGCAACGACAACGCGCAGTCCGAGTACTACCTGCCCGACATGCTCGAAATCCTCAAGGGTCACGGCCAGGCGGTCTCCATCTTCCACTGCGATGACTACCGCGACGGCCTGGGCGTCAACAGCCGCATTCAGCTCGCGCAGCTCACCGCCATCGCGCGCGACCGCATCAACGAGCACTGGATGGCCGAGGGCGTCACGTTCATCGATCCCACGCAGGCCTGGATCGGCCCCGACGCCGTTATCGGCCGTGACACCGTCGTGTGGCCGCAGACGCACCTGATCGGCCACGTCACCGTGGGCGAGGAGTGCCAGCTTGGCCCCAACAGCCGCCTCACCGACACCACCGTCGGCAGCGGCTGCGTCATCGATGAGACTATCGCCATCGAGGCCGTCATCGAGAACGGCGTCGACTGCGGCCCACGCGCCTACCTGCGCCCGGGCACCCACATGCTCGACGGATCCAAGGCCGGAACGCACGTGGAGATCAAGAAGTCCACGATCGGCGAGGGCTCCAAGGTGCCGCACCTGTCCTACATCGGCGACACCACCATGGGCTCCGGCGTCAACGTGGGCGCGGGCTCCATCACCTGCAACTACGACGGCGTGCACAAGCACAAGACCGTCATCGGCAAGGACGCCTTCATCGGTTCCGACACCATGATGGTCGCGCCCGCCCAGATCGGCGACGGCGCGCTCGTGGCCGCCGGCTCCGTCATCACCGAGCCGGTCCCGGCAGACGCACTCGGCCTGGGTCGTGCCCGTCAGGTAAACATTGAGGGCTGGGCCGCCGATTATCGCCGCCGTCTGCACGAGGACGACGAGGTATAACGTTTTACCAAGCATCTAAGGAGCTGTTCCCATGGGGGCGGCTCCTTTTTCTATCGTGACCTGCGCAACCGGATGAGTGGTCGGTTCGTGTCCGTTGACGGTAAAGACGTTATCAAGACTCGATAAACCCCGTTGCGCGGTTACAATGCAAAAAGGCATCTATATGGCATTCGATATATAAAGGAGAAGGGTAATGCCGATTAATGATCCCGAGAAGTCGGAGAATATGCGCAAGTCCATCCGCGTGTATTCCGGTTCCTCCAACCGTCCCCTCGCTCAGAAGATTGCTGAGTACCTTGGGGTCGAGCTTTCGGGCCTTACGCTAAAGCAGTTCGCCAATGGTGAGATTTACGCCCGCTACGACGAGACCGTCCGCGGCGCCGACGTCTTCCTGATTCAGTCCGTGGCCGGCGGCAACGTCAACGACATGCTCATGGAGCTGCTCATCGCCACCGACGCTGCCAAGCGCGCATCCGCCCGCTCCATCACCGCCGTTATCACCCACTACGGCTATGCCCGCCAGGACCGCAAGGCCGGCCCGCGCGAGCCCATCACCGCCCGCCTCGTCGCCAACCTGCTCGAGCGCGCCGGCGTCAACCGCATCATCACCCTCGACCTGCACCAGGGCCAGATCCAGGGCTTCTTCGATATCCCGGTTAACCACCTGTCCGCACTGCCGCTGTTTGGCCAGTACTACAACGACATGCACTTCGACACCGACAACCTGGTTGTCGTCTCCCCCGACGTGGGCCGTGCCAAGGCCGCCAAGAAGCTGTCCGACATGCTCGGCTGCGACCTGGCCATCGCCCACAAGGGCCGTCCGCGCCACAACGCCGCCGAGGTCATGGGCATCATCGGTGACATCAAGGGCAAGACCTGCATCATCAACGACGACATGATCGACACCGCTGGCACCCTGTGCGCCAACGTCAAGGAGCTCAAGGCTATGGGCGCTGGCGACATCTACGTCTGCGCCACCCACGGCATCTTCTCCGGTCCGGCCATCGAGCGTCTGAACGACGCCCCGATCGTCGAGTGCCTCGTCACCGACGCCATTCCCGTCGAGGTCGGCGGCAAGATCAAGACCATCTCGGTCGCCGAGGAGTTCGCTCAGGCCATCTCCGCCGTTTACCACGAGGAGCCCGTCTCCACGCTCGTCGGCGGCGACTTCGCACTGTAATCGCATCGTCCTTGTAACCCGGCGCATCGCCGTCGGAACAGAAGAAACCCCCGCGCTCCCCCTTGCTTCGCAAAGGTCGCGCGGGGGTTTCTTCTGTTCCGACGGCTCGCCCTGCCGCGGCCGCGCTTTTGTCTGGTGGGATTTCGCTGAAACGAAGTCTCGCCTTCGGCGGGCGTGGTAGCCTTTGTCGTTGATTTAACTTTTTATGTAACGGAAGGACAAATATGGCAGCTGCACAGCCGCTTAAGATTCGCATGGTTGCCGGGCTTGGCAACCCTGGCGAGGAATATGCCGAGACCCGCCACAACGCCGGCTTTAAGGCGATCGACGAGCTGGCCCGTCAGGCCGGCGTCACGTACTGGAAAAACCAGGCCGGCGCCGAGGTCGCGCTCATCAACATCAACGATCCCGAGGAAGAGGGCGGTAAGCGCCAGATTGTACTGGTCAAGCCGCAGTCGTATATGAATACCTCGGGTGGCCCCATCTCCAAGCTCTGCCGCGAGTACAAGATCAAGGCCGAGGAGCTGCTCGTAATCCACGACGAGCTCGATATTCCCGCCGGCGACGTCCGCGTTAAGGTGGGCGGCGGCCACGCCGGTCACAACGGCCTGCGCTCCATCATCGACAAGATGGGCAGCCGCGACTTCAGCCGCATCCGCACCGGCATCGGCAACCCTCCCGGCAAGATGGCCGTCGCCGACTACGTTCTTAAGCAGCTGCGCACCCGCGAGGCCGAGGATTTCCAGGACACCTGCGCCCGCGCGGCCGACGCCGCCGGCCTGGCGATCGTGCACGGCGTGGTCTATGCCCGCGACCATGTCAACGGCGCCGCCTCCGCCAACGGCAAGCACTAAAACCTATCATTTAGGAACAGGTTTATTTTGGCAGGTTTTACCTGCGGAAACGTCCCAGTTGCGGCATCGCAATCAACCGCGCGCCGACATACATGCATAGCACCCCAAATGGGGCCGGCCTCATCACAACCCGAGGCCGGCCCCAATTGCCGTTTTACCTGATAAAACCGACCAAAATAAACCTCTCCCCCTTTGGTAGGCCAAAGTGGATAAACCCTGCTCCCAACCGCCGAAGACACACGTAAGTGACATGTCCATGAGGGTATAATTTGCACCGTATGTCTGCACAACGCCTGTGCGCGTACGGTTTTATTCGGGCTACCGTCCATTTCCGTGGAGGCACGGTTCGGCGGCCCTAACAAGAGAGGGGTTCTATGTATAAGATCCTGGAGAAGACGCAGTTCTCGGAGAAGGTGTTCAAGTTCCGCATCGAGGCGCCTGCAATCGCCAAGCATGCGCACGCTGGACAGTTCCTCATGGTTCGCGCCAACGAGACGGGCGAGCGTGTCCCGTTTACCCTGGCCGGCTGGAACGGTGACGAGGGCTGGGTCGAGTTCATCTTCATGGTGATCGGCAAGACCACCGAGATGCTTTCCACCTACGAGGCCGGCGAGTCGCTGCGCGACGTCGTGGGCCCACTGGGCGTTCCTACCGAGATGGCCGAGGGCCCCTGCGCCGTCATTGGCGGCGGCGTCGGCCTGGCAATTGCCTTCCCGGTCGCCAAGCACCTGGTCGAGACCGGTCATGAGGTCCACGCCATCATGGGCGCCCGCACCAAGGACCTCCTGCTCATGGAGGACCAGTTCCGCGAGCTCCTCGACGAGGACCACATCCACATCACTACCGATGACGGCTCCTACGGCGAGCAGGGCGTTGTTACCGCTCCGCTGGAGCGCCTGCTGCAGGACAAGGCCGTGAGCCAGGTCTTCTGCGTCGGCCCCGTTCCGATGATGAAGTTCTCGACCCTCACCGCCCAAAAGTACGACACCCCCATCACCGCGTCGCTCAACCCCATCATGGTTGACGGCACCGGTATGTGCGGCTGCTGCCGCGTCGAGGTGGGCGGCGTGACCAAGTTCGCTTGCGTCGACGGCCCCGACTTCGATGCCACCCTGGTCGACTGGGATGACCTTCGTGCCCGCCAGGCCGCTTACCGTTCCGAAGAGGGCGAGTCCCTCAAGGCCTATGAGGAAAAGAGCTGCGCATGCCACTAGTTAACGGTCGTTTCGTTGCCGATATGAAGTCGCCCCGCACCCCCGATAACGAGGAGCCGGCTGCCGAGCGCGCCTGCGACTTCCGCCCCGTCGACAAGGGCTTCACCGAGGAGATGGCGCTGGCCGAGGCCGAGCGCTGCCTCAACTGCAAGAAGCCGTTCTGTGTTGAGGGCTGCCCCGTCAACATCAACATCCCCCGCTTTATCGAGCAGATCCGCGCGAAGGACTTCGGCGGCGCTCTCGATACCATCCGCGAGGACTCCATGCTTCCCGCCATCTGCGGTCGCGTCTGCCCGCAGGAGAACCAGTGCGAGGGTAAGTGCATCCGTGGTAAGAAGTCCGAGCCCGTGGCCATCGGCCAGCTCGAGCGCTTCCTGGGTGACCGCCCCGAGCTCGCCTCCACGCCCAAGATGGCTCCCAAGAATGGCAAGAAGGTCGCCGTCGTCGGTTCCGGCCCGTCCGGCATCACCTGCGCCGGCGAGCTCGCCCGCAACGGCTTTGACGTCACCGTCTTCGAGGCCTTCTTTACCGGCGGCGGCGTGCTGGTCTACGGCATCCCCGAGTTCCGTCTGCCCAAGGCGGTCGTCAAGCGCGAGATTGACGGCCTGGAGGACATGGGCGTCAAGTTTGAGTACAACTCCGTCGTGGGCAACATGGCCACGGCCGAGGAGCTGTTCGAGCAGGGCTTCGACGCCATCTATGTGGCGACCGGCGCTGGCCTGCCCAAGTTCCTCAACGTCCCCGGCGAGAACCTGCCCAACGTCTTCTTCGCGAACGAGTACCTCACCCGCGTGAACCTGATGAAGGCCAACAAGTTCCCCGAGTACGACACCCCCACCAAGCACGGCAAGAACGTCGTCGTCTTTGGTGGCGGCAACGTGGCTATGGACGCCGTCCGTACCGCCAAGCGTCTGGGCGCCGAGCACGCCATCATCGCCTACCGTCGTACCGAGGACGAGATGCCCTGCCGTCGCGCCGAGCTGCACCATGCTAAGGCCGAGGGCGTCGAGGTTCTGCCGCTCGTCTCCCCGCTCGAGTTTGTCGCTGGCGAGGACGGCTCCGTGTGCGCCGTCAAGGTCCAGAAGATGGAGCTCGGCGAGCCTGACGAGTCCGGCCGTCGTCGCCCGGTGCCCATCGAGGGCGCCATCGAGGAGATTCCCTGCGACGTCGCAATCTCGGCTATCGGCACCAACGCCAACCCCTTCGCAAAGAAGATCGGCGGCAAGATGGAGCTCAACAAGTGGGGCTACATCGTTGCCGACGAGGAGACTGGCCAGACCACCGATCCCCGCATCTGGGCTGGCGGCGACATCGTCACCGGTGCCGCTACGGTCATTCTGGCGATGGGCGCCGGCAAGAAGGCCGCTGCCTCCATCACCAAGAGCCTGCTGGGCGAGTAATCACCTACAGCGCTAGCCATCAAACGGCAAAGTCCCCGTCGAGCACACGCCCGGCGGGGACTTTTTCTATGCCGACCACCCAACCACCACGATGGGGACAGGCACCTTTGTGATGGTTTTGGTCGGTTAGCCTTCGAGCTGGGCCACTTTGTAGCGGTAGGCAGCGGCGATAACGTCTTTGCAGCCCTCGCGGCCCAGCTTGGCGCGGTTGACGACGATGTCTTTACCGCTCGTCATCTTCCACTTTCCGGCACTGTAGCGCTTATAGAACGCCTCGCGCGCCTTCTGCTGCTGTTTGACCAGCTTGGCACCCTTCTTTTTGTTAAGGCCACGCTTCTTGCGCACGATCTCGACGCGGTCCTCAAAGGGTGCGGTCACCAGCACGGCAATGTGGTTGGGGTTGTTGCGCAGCAGATAATCGGACAGGCGGCCTTCGATAATGCAGCTCTCGGTCTCACCCAGATCCAAAATCACCTGGCTCATCTTTTGGAACAACTTGTCCGAGTACGAACGCGCATCGTAGCGGTCGGGCAGAAACGCCATGTTCTCCACGGCCAGACGCTCGTCGTAGGCGGCCATCTTGTCGAGCGACTCGCCCGCGCGCAGCGAAGCACGCACCAGCAGCTCGTTATCGTACAGCGGAATCCCCAGCTCATCGGCGAGGATACGACCAATCTCGTGGCCCTCGGCGCCAAAGTCGCGCGCGATGGTAATGACCACAGGACTCTTCTTATTCACCAGATCGCTCATCGCGATTCCTTTCTCTATGTGACAAAGGGGCTGTCCCTTTGCCACATTCTACGCTGCCACCATTCGCCTCTGATACGCTCGGACCAGCAGCGAGATACCAAAGTTGAGCACAAAGTACATCGCAAACACCAGGCCGTAGAGCATAAGCACCTGCGACAGGTCGATCGCGTGGGCCATCACGACGTTTGCCGTGTACATGAGCTCGGCCACGTTAATGCCCGAAAGATACGAGCTGTCCTTAATGACGGTCGTGCACTGGCTAAACAGCGCCGGAATGATCGTCTTAAACGTCTGCGGCAGAATGATGTAGCGCATGGTGGCAAAGAAGCCAAAGCCCTGGCTCTGCGCTGCCTCAAACTGGCCGCGCGGAATCGAGTTGAGGCCGCCGCGCACAATCTCGGCCATAACAGCGCTGGTAAACAGCGTAAAGGCGATGGTCGAAATCACAATGTCCAAACCCTGCACCGTAAAGTAGATAAACAGAATCCACAGCAGGTTCGGCGTGCAACGGAACAGCTCGATGTAGGCGCTCACCAAAATACGGAACGGGCGGGGCGCATAGCTTTTAACGAGCGCCAGCACCGTGCCAAAGATGAGCGAGAAAAAGATCGACAGCGCCGAGATCTCGATTGTCTTAACAAAGCCGCCCCAAATGTAGAGCAGGTTGGTCGCGTTGAAGATTTCCATGCGCTAGGCCTCCTCTACGTTGCCGAGCCCCAGCTCGGCCAGGCTCACGCCGCGCGGACGCTCCTTGGAGCGGCGCTCGAGCCACTGCACCAGCATGGCGAGCGGAAAGCAGATGATGAAGTACATAAGGCAGCAGACGATGTATCCCTGCAGGTAACCGTACAGACTCACAAAGTTGTCGGAACGGTACATAAGGTCGCCGCCGGCCACAAGCGCCAGCACCGACGTGTTCTTGACCAGGTTGAGCGCCTGGTTACACAGCGGCGGCAGAATGATCTTGAACGTCTGGGGCAGCACGATGTACCAGTAGGCCTGCGCACGGGTGAAGCCCTGGCTCTGGGCCGCCTCCATCTGACCGCGCGGAACCGCCTCGATACCGGTGCGGATGACCTCCGAAATGTAGGCCGCGTGATACAGGCCCACGCCCAAGAAGCCCAGCACGAACGGCGCGATGCGCACCGGCTGGTCGGCACCGGTTATGGCCTGCAAAAACTGTGGACCGGCCATGTACATAAAGAGCACCTGCACGGGCAACGGGGTGTTCTGGTAAAACTCCACGTACACGCGGCTTATGGCGCGCAGCACGCGCGAACGAGTGGTGGAGAACACGCCCAGCAGCGTGCCCAGCACCAGCGACAGCAGCAGACCGGCAACGACCACCTGCAGCGTCACGCCAAAGCCCTCCCAGAAGGGCCCCATGTTTTGAAATGTCGTCGACCAACGGTCGGCGTCAAATAATCCTTCGAGCATTTGATTCCTTCCTTGGACGATGCGCCTATACAAGACCCCAGGTCTTGATCTCTTGGTCGAGCCAGCCGTCGGCCAGGCGATCGCAAATCACCTGATCGACCACGGCCGAAAGGTCGCAGCCCTTCTTGGTTGCCACGCCGTAGCCCTGCTCGCCAAACTTGACCTCGGGCTGCAGCAGCTCAACGGTCTCGTTCATGTAACCGGCCAGCGTGGAGCGGTCCATGGCAAAGACGTCGATATTGCCGGCGTCGAGCGAACTCTTGATGATGGGGTAGCCGCTAAAGGCCCTAAACTCGGGCTTGCAGCTAAAGCCGTTGTCCTTGATCATCTGCTCGATCAGGCCCTGCGTGGTGGCACCCTGGCTCACGCCAATGACCTTGCCATCCAAATCCTCAATCGAAGTAAAGCCCGAACGCTTCTTGACCATGAGTCCCACGTAGTCGGTGCGGTATGGCGTCGAGAAATCCCAGCTCTTCTTGCGCTCGTCGGTTATGGTGTAGGTCGCCGCGACCACGTCGAGTTGGCCGTTGTCGATCAGCGGGCCGCGCGTCTTGGGCGTTACGTCGGTAAACTCGACTAGCTCCTGGGCGCGAGCATCCTTGTAGCTCACACCAAAGACGGCAGCGGCGATCTGGTAGCACAAATCGACTTCCATGCCCTCAAAGCGGCCCTTGGCGGTGTCGTAATAGCCGTAACCGGGAACGTCCTTCTTAACGCCGGCATTCAGATGGCCACGCGACTTGATGGCCGCAAGCTTAGACCCCTTGTCGGAGCCCTCGCCGCTGGTGGAGTTGCCGCAACCGGCAAGCGCGGTCCCCGTCAGCGCAAGCATGCCGGCGCCAGCCAGCTGCAAAAAGTGACGGCGCGACACGGCCGCCCTCGTCATATCCGTCATGTCCATCACCGCGCCTAGTGCAGAATCTTGGACAGGAACTCGCGGCAGCGCGGGTTCTCGGGGTTATCGAAGAAGTGCTCGGGCGTGCCCTCCTCCAGAATGCGGCCGTCCTCCATAAAGATGACGCGGTCGGCCACCTGACGCGCAAAACCCATCTCGTGCGTCACGCAGATCATGGTGATGTCCTCCTGCGCGAGCTCAATCATAACGTCCAGAACCTCCTGGACCATCTCGGGGTCGAGCGCCGAGGTCGGCTCGTCAAACAGGATGATGGGCTGCTTGGTGCACAGGGCACGGGCGATGGCGATGCGCTGTTGCTGACCGCCCGAGAGATTCTGCGGATACTCGCCGGCCTTATGCGCCATGCCAACGCGCTTGAGCGCAGCGATGGCGATCTCGGTCGCCTCCTCCTTGCTCTTCTTTTGTAGCTTGATGGGCGCGAGCGTCAGGTTGCCGAGCACCGTCATGTTGGGATACAGGTTGAACTGCTGAAACACCATGGAGCTATACTTGCGAGCCATCTCCAGGTGATTCTTTTTGGTGAGCGGCCTACCGTCGATGACGACCTCGCCCGACGTGGGCTCCTCCAGATAATCGACGCAGCGGATGAGCGTCGACTTACCCGAACCGGAAGGCCCGATCATTACGAGCTTCTCGCCGCGTTTGACGGTGAGATTGATATCTTTGAGCACATGCAGGTCGCCAAAGTACTTGTTGAGATGCTTGATCTCGATCATGTCTGCCATGAATGTCCCTTCCCTGCGTTTACACGAGTTGAACTATTGTACGGAAAGAACCGCGTTTCCGCAGCCCACACTACATTCCCGTAAAGAACCCGCAACCTTCCACCTGCTCGTTGGCACTCATTGGGGACAGACTTAAATGAGTGCCTGCTCATTGGGCACTCATTTAAGTCTGTCCCCAATGAGTGCCCAGCCCAGCAAAAAGGGGCGCGACCATGACGGCCACGCCCCCTCAGCATCAACTATGTACCGCTCGGCCCTTAAGCCAGCTTTGCGCCGACGATCTTTGCTGCGGCCGGCTTATCGAAGTTGCCGCCGGTGGCCTTGCCGAGTGCACCCATGACCTGGCCCATCTGCTTCTTGGACGTGGCGCCCAGCTCGGCGATGACCTGCTCGATCAGGGCCTCGAGTTCCTCGCCCGAAACCTGCGCGGGCAGCAGGCTCTCCAGAATCTTGACCTGCTCGGTCAGGTTGTCGGTACGCTCCTGGTCGGTACCGGCCTTAATGGACATCTCCAGTGTCTCACTCGTCTGCTTAATCAGACGCTTGATCATGTTGTTGACGTCTTCCTCGGTCACATCGCGACGCTCGTTGACCTCGATATTCTTCACCTCGGCCTTAACCTGGCGAATGATAGACAGGCGAACCTTGTCCTTGGCCTTCATGGCCGCAATCATTTCCTTCTGCAGCTCTTCGTTGGTCATCTGCATATCCTCCTCAATAGCGTGGGCGGTACTCACGCGTGCACCGCCCCATGATTACTTAGTCGTCGACGAATCGTCGGTCGAACTCTTGGTGACGCCCTTCAGGCTGACGTTATACGGCACGTCCTTGGGCATGGGGTTAACGGTGATGTCGGCGTCCTTCTTGTACTGCTCCAGCCACTCGCTGTACGCAGTGCTTGCCGCCTGCGTCTTCACCACGTTGGAGACGTACTTCTTGATGTCCTTGGGCACCTGGTTGATGTCATCAACCTGATTATCGACATGGAAGTAGTCAGTGCACTTGATGATGTGATAACCATAGGTCGACTCGACGACGTCGCTCACATCGCCCTTGTTGAGCCCCTCGAGCGCCGTCTGGTAGCTGTCGACGAAAGTGGTGAGCTTATCCCAGCCCACATCGCCCTTCTTCTCCTTGGAACCGGTGTCCTCGGAGTACTGCTCAACGGCGTCCTCAAAGCTCAGCTCACCGGAGTTGATCTTGTCCAGACACTCCTGCGCCTTGGCCTTGGCGGCAGCCTTGTCTTCGTCGGAAGCGTCAGAATCGACCTTGATCAGGATATTCGACGAACGACGGGCATCGTTATAGTTGGACAGGTTCTCATTGATGTAATCGACGATCTCGCTGTCCTTGGGCTTGCTGGTGGGCGCCACGGCATCCTTGAGCTTTTGCTGTGCCAGGCTCTCCTTGAGCGAGTCCTTGTAGGTGTCCTCGGTGTAGCCATAGGTCTTAAGCGTCTTCTTAAAGGCCTTGGCACCGCCCGCGCTCTTGCACGCGTCCTTCCAAGCCTTCTCGACCTCCTCGTCCGACACCGTCACGCCGTTCTCCTTCTGTGCCTGTTGAAGCAGAATCTGTTGCGTGTAGGAGTCGATAAGCTGCTTGCGGTACTTCTTGGGCGTGAGGTCGCTGTCGACCAGGTACTGTGCCCAGTCCTTGTCCTTGGTGTAGCCGTAGGACGTACGCATGCTCATGATCTGCTTGGTCACGGTGTCCTCGGTAAGGTTGGTGCCGTTGATAGTAGCAGCGACACCGCCGGTCAGCTTGTAGCCCGAGGTGTCCTCGGCCTGCGACATAAGGCCGGAGCACGCCATCGCCGAGACGGAAAGCAGCATCGCCAGCACACCGATGACCACCAGGACGATCTTGACGGTCTTAGACACGTACGTCTTGCGTTGCTTCTTGCGAGAGCTGGAGGCAGCGCGAGCCTGCTGCTCGGGCGTCGGCGCGGCCTCGGAGTTCTTTTTCTTATTTGCCATAGTCGGCCTTTCGCATAACGAATCGAACAAACGCCATTGTGTCACAACGCGGCCCCCGCGGCACGCTTGGTACATTGGGGGCAGGTTAATCTGCACCATTTTGGTGCAAAGGGGGCAGATGCGGCACTTGGCAGTTGGGGAGGTTCTTTATGTGCCGGCAGTTAGGGACAGTCCCCCAAGTGCCGACAGAAAAGGAACGTCCCCCAAGTGCCGACTCAGCCCCACCCTAGAAGTGGCGGCGGATGGCGTCGACCATGCCCTGCGGCGTGGTCTGGCCGAGCACGTCGGCTGCGGCATCGGCATCCATAAAGATATTCATGAGCGCTTGCAGGGCCTCGACTTGGCCGCCCGGCTCGGCAATGCCCAGATTAATGACGATCTGCGCCGGCACCGGAGCGCCCATGCCAGCCATAGCGTTAAATGTCACGGGCGCGGCGGGCTTCACCACCGCGATATAGGGCTTGGCCACAAACCCCGGGTCGGTGTGCGGGATAGCGATGTTGGCCGCCGGCATGGCAAGGCCCGTGGGATAGGCATCTTCACGCGTGCGGACGGCGTCGAGCCAACCGGATGCAATGTAGCCACGTGGTGCAAGCTCGCCCTCAAGCCGCGCGAACACCTCATCCGGCGTCGCACACTCCCAATCAAAAAACACCAGCTCAGGCGTAAACAGCGCTTCGTTATCCGCCATGCGCTCACCTCTCTCTCACCTAGCCATCGGGGACGTTCTTAAATGACTAGTCGTTAAAGAACGTCGCAGGTGACTACCCAAAACAAAGGGTGGCCACGTGCGCCTTGGCGCCAATGACCACCCTGACTACTCGGCTAAATTGTACTGTGCGCCGCTAGCCGCGAGGCGCGTCAATTGCGACCTTGCCGCTCTCCAGCACGTGGACGCGGCCGTCGGCGAGCATTTGCACGACCTCGGGATACAGCACGTGCTCAATCGCGTGGATGTGTTCCTCGAGCGTGTCGACATCCCAGCCCTCCTCAACAGCCAGCGCACGCTGGGCGATGATGGGACCGTTGTCGTAGATCTCGTTGGCAAAATGCACGGTCACGCCAGTTACCTTGACGCCGCGCGCAAAGGCATCGTCGATCGCATGCGCGCCGGTAAAGCTCGGCAGCAGTGCCGGATGCAAGTTGACCACGCGGTTGGGAAACGCCGCCAGCAGCGGCGTGTGCACCATGCGCATGTAACCGGCCATGACCACATATTCGCAGCCGCGCTCGAGCAGCTCGTGCGCGATGATCTCGTCGGCGGCGATGGGGTTGGCATAGACATCCTTGGACAGCGTAAGCGTCTGGATGCCCGCGCGCTCAGCGCGCTGCAAACCCTTAGCCGAAGGACGGCTCGACACCACAAGCTCAATCGAAGCGTTGAGTTTGCCGGCAGCGATCAGATCGATCAGCGCCTGCAGGTTGGTACCCGAACCGCTGATGAGTACACCGATCTTGAGCGGCTCGGCCGTATCGGTACCGGTCGGACGGGTATAGGGCACAAAATCCAGGCCCTCGGCAGCAGTCATCTGCTCGTTAGCGCTCATCGGAGTACACGACCTTACCGGAACCCTCGACGCACTCGCCCACGCGGAACGGCTTCTCGCCCAGCGCGACCAGAGCCTCGGTCACCGCGGCCTCGTCCTCGGGGGCGACGATCAGGCACAGGCCAACGCCCATGTTGAAGGTCTTGCATGCCTCATTGGGCGCGAGCTCGGCCTGGCGCGAGACGTAGGTGATGACGGGCGGAACGTCCCAACCCATCTCGACGCCGTTACGGGTGACCACGGCATCGACGTCGTCGGCAAGCGCGCGGTTGAGGTTCTCGGTAATACCGCCGCCAGTGATGTGGGCGATAGCGTGCACGTTGGCGCCGCCGCGCAGCAGCTCCAGAATCGGCTTGACGTAGATGCGCGTGGGAGCCAGCAGGGCGTCTGCCAGCGATGCGCCGCCGAGTTCCTCGAGCGGACGGCTCAGCTCCTCGGCCTTAGCGGCGGCCTCGGGCGTGCCCGGCTTAATGCCGTCGACGCCAATGACCTTGCGCACGAGCGAGTAGCCGTTGGAGTGCACGCCAGTGGAAGGCAGGCCCAGGATCACGTCGCCGGGGCGGACGTTCGCGGGGTCGAGCATCTTGGGACGGTCGACGACGCCCACGGTAAATCCGGCAAGGTCGTAGTCGGCAGGAGCCATGACGCCGGGGTGCTCGGCCATCTCACCGCCCACGAGCGCGCAGCCCGCGAGCTTGCAGCCGTCGGCCACACCCTTGATGATCTTTGCCATGTGCTCGGCCTCGATGTGGCCGATGGCAACGTAGTCCAGGAAGAACAGCGGCTCGGCGCCCGAAGCCAGAATGTCGTTGACGCACATAGCAACCAGGTCCTGGCCCACCGTCTCGTGACGGTCCATGATCTGGGCGAGCACGAGCTTGGTGCCCACGCCGTCGGTACCGCTAATCAGAATCGGGTCTTCCATATCCTTAAGCGCGGCGGCCGAGAACAGGCCACCGAAGCCACCAATACCGCCGATGACCTCGGGGCGATTGGTGTCCTTAACCATTTGCTTAATAGCGTCGACGGCGCGGCCGCCCTCGGCGGTATCGACGCCGGCATCCTCATACGTCACATGCTTGCTGTCGCTCATCTGAGCCTTCCTCTCCCACTACCGTGGCGCCGCCCGGGCGCCAAACGGTGCTCATAGTTGCGTTCATTTCGGCGCGCGCCATAACAGCACACGCCGTCATATCAACAAAACAGCAGGTAAAACCTACCAAAATAAACCTGTCCCTACATGGCAGGCTTTAGGCCTCGCCGTGCTCCTCTTCCCAGCTGCGGTCGTCGTATTTCTCGACCACGGCGTCGTCGTCAAAGTGCAGCGGCTTGTCCAGGTTGCGGGGCTTAAAGCCCTCCATGAACTTGTCGCGGCCAAAGCTCTCGGGAATCGCCACGGGATAGCGGCCGGTAAAGCACGCGTCGCAGTAGCCGCCCTTGGGCATGACCTTCAGCAGGCCCTCGACCGAAAGGAAGGCCAGCGAATCGGCGCCGATATACTCGCAAATCTCGTCGACCGTCTTGTTGGCGCTGATAAGCTGCGACTGCACGTCGGTATCGATACCGTAGAAGCACGGCCAGATGACCTCGGGCGAGTTGATGCGAATGTGAATCTCCTTGGCGCCGGCGTTGCGCAGCATCTTGACGAGCTGCACCATGGTGGTGCCGCGGACGATGGAGTCGTCAATGACAACCAGGCGCTTGCCCTCGATGTTGTCGCGCAGCGGGTTGAGCTTCATACGCACGCCCATGGCACGCAGCTCCTGCGTAGGCTCGATAAACGTACGGCCCACATAGCGATTCTTGATAAGGCCCTCGCCAAAGGGAATACCGCTCTCGTGCGAATACCCCTCCGCGGGCGGCAGGCCGGAGTCAGGCACGCCGATGACCAGGTCGGCCTCGACGGGCTCCTCATGTGCCAGCTGACGACCCATGTCATAACGGCAGGCGTAGACGCTCTTGCCGTTCATGATGGAATCGGGGCGAGCGAAGTAGACCTGCTCAAAGATGCAGTTGGCAGGCTCTTCGGCGGCAGGCACGCCCTGCTCGGACACAAGGCCCTCGGCGCTGATGCGCAAAATCTCACCGGGACGGACGTCGCGGACGTACTCGGCGCCCACAATGTCGAGCGCGCAAGTCTCGGAGGCGACGACCCAGCCGCCGGCGCGCGTGACATGGGTGGTGGCGTCGACCGTCGCGGCGCCGTCCTGCGACGGCAGCTGCGAAACGGATGCGGCGTCGGCCTGGTCCAGGCCCTCGTCCACCAGCTTGCCCAACACCAGCGGGCGAATGCCATGCGGGTCGCGGAAAGCGTAGAGCGCCTGCTCATTGATGAGCGTCATGGCGTAGCCGCCGCGCACGAGCTCCATGGTCTTGCGAATGCCCTCGCGCAGATGGCCTGTACGCTGAGTAAAGTAGCCGATGAGTTTGGTCGCGACCTCGGAATCCGAGTTGGAGAGGAACGGCACGCCCAGCTCGATCAGCTGGCGGCGCAGCTCGTCGGTGTTGACGAGGGTGCCGTTGTGCGCGAGCGCGATAATGACGCTATTGATGGTAGAGAGGTGCGGCTGAGAGGCTTCCCAGCTCTTGGCGCCGGCGGTGCCGTAGCGCACATGACCCACGGCCAGCTGACCGGAGAGCGTCGACAAGTCGGCATTGGAGAACACGCGGTCGAGCAGGCCCAGATCTTTGCGGACCATAACCGTACCGCCGTCACCAACAGCGATTCCCGCCGATTCTTGGCCACGGTGCTGCAGTGCACGCAGGCCAAAGTACGTCAGTCGAGCCACGTCGCGATCGGGCGCCCAGACACCAAAAACGCCGCATTCCTCATGCAGCTGGTCAGAGTCCGGATCATACGTCGACATGGCGTTCACCTGTCCCGCGGCACGCTCGGCCGCGCGGATGGTTTCTTGAGACATGGCATCCCCTCAGAGCCTCGTATTTTGGCGTTACCCGCCTTATTATACGCACGGCGCGACGCGCTCCCCCGCGCATGAGCAGCGCTTTTTAAAAGCCCACCGAGCTAATAATCCGTTTTGCGGCCTAACATTTTATTGGTCTGTCCAGTGCAAGCGCCCACGCCCCCAGATGGCCGCCGCGTCCACCGTTGAGGGTTGCATTGTTGCAATTGGGACGTTCGTCCTGTCTTTTGGCAGGTCGGCGGCGTATCCTTGTAATCTAGGACAAAGCGAGAAAGGTTCTGTATGGATCGAAACGGACTCGACCCCAGCGTCCCCAGCGCCACGGAGGTCAAGAAGATTCCCCTCATCATTAAGGTGTACGCCGTCCTGTGCATCCTGTCCGGCGTGGGCACACTCCCGTCGGTCGCCGCCTTTATGTGGCAGGTCATCACCGCGCTCATTAACGGCAACGCCGCCGCCAAGCTCGGCGACAATATGCTGGTCTCGGTTGGACTCATTGTCGCCGGCATCATGCTCTCTGCGGCAAGTGCCGTCATCCTGATCATCTTTGGCCTGGACCTTATCAAAAACCAGCGCCGCAACGCCGCCCGCCTGTCCTACATCCTTATTGCATTCACCGTCGTCGAGCTTTTGGTCGACGTGATGCTCCAGGGTATCGGGCTCTTCTTGCTTCGTCCCGCTATTCAGCTCGGTATCCTCATCGCGCTTTCGGCAACCGTCGACCCTACGCTTCGCCAGGAGCGCGAACTGCAGCGCCGCCTACAGGAGATGCTCGACCGCGACGCCGCCGCCGAGGGCATGCTCGGCCGCGATGAAACCGGCGAGGGCTACATCAAACTTAACTACTTCAACCTGTTCTGGGTATTCCTCGTCTGCTGCGTGCTCGGCCTGATCGCCGAGGACATCTGGCACATGACGGTCGACGACCCAGGCGTCTACCAGGACCGCGCCGGCATGCTGTTTGGTCCCTTCAGCCCCATCTATGGCTTTGGCGCCGTACTCATGACCATGGTGCTCAACCGCTTCTATAAAAAGAACCCCATCATCATTTTCCTGGTAAGCGCTGTGCTCGGCGCGAGCTTTGAGGTGTTCGTGGGCTGGTTTATGCAGACCTCATTTGGCGTGGTCTCGTGGAGCTACTCGCACATGAAGCTGTTCGGCATGCCCGACCCACTCGCCGTCCTTACGGGCGGACGCACCTGCACGGGCTTTGCCTGCCTGTGGGGCCTGGGTGGCCTTATCTGGATCAAGCTGCTGCTGCCGAGGTTGCTCAAGCTCATCAACATGATTCCGTGGAAGAGTCGCTACTCGGCTACCGTCATCTTTACCGTCATTATGCTGGTCGACGGCGTCATGACGCTACAGTCGCTCGACTACTGGTACCAGCGCGTCAACGGCACGGAGCCGGATATTCCCGTCGCGCAGTTCTACGGCAAGTATTTCGATAACGATTACATGGAGAACCGCTTCCAGAGCATGACCATGAGCCCCAAGGATGCGACGCGCGTGTAGCGCCATGCAATGCCGAGATTTTCCAACACACCGAAAAGCCCACTGGTAGACTGATGAACTGCCAGTGGGCTTTTTGTTGGCGAGTGCTGCTGCCGGCCTTACGCCTCGCGCTCGACCTCGCTCACACACTCATTTTTGATGGTACCGACGAGCGCCTGCAGTGCGTCGACCACATGTGGGCGAATGTCTCCGCCGATGAGTACGAGCATGATGTCGTCGCCCACGGCAAGCTCGCCGCTCGCCAGCCACACGCGCACATAGCCGATACCCGGCATCGCGCGCGTTGCCTCGATGGCGGCCTGCACCTTTTCGGCATCGAAGCCGAACACCATGCCGCCCACCTTATGTCCAGGCGCCACACCATTTGTCTCGATCCCACGCACCTCGGACTTAGGCGTCGCACGCACCACGCCGTTGTGTGTCAGGTACATCCCACAATCAGCCGCCGAAGCATCGGCCTTGGCTTCGCGCAGCCAAGCATCAACCGAAGGCATCGATTTGCCGTTCTCAAGCATCATTTCTCCTTTTGATTTCCAGGGTAGTCTTTTTGGGACGGGGCTCCCGGACACTTTATTCCTCGACCGGCGTGAGCACCATGACAGCGCGCGTATTGCTAAATGACAGCGAGCGACAGGTCACGAGCGTCACGACCTTCGTTGCCGAGGCGGCGCGGTCGCCTGCATCGCTCGCCACCGCCGAGGCGCCGTCGAGCATCTCGGACAGGTAATTCTTCAGTCCGTCATCGCCCTCAAAGTTGGGCGTGCGCGCCTTGGCATACGTGTCCTCGACCACCTTGGTCGCCAGCGGGCGCAACTTATACGTCGCATCACGCGTGATGTAGTACACGTATTCCATGCTGTCGAACGTCGCCTGATCGGTCGTATCCGAAATCACGTTGAACATCGAACCGTCGTTCATATGATGACCGTAAATCGTGGTCTGCTGATCCACCATGCCCGGCGCGTTGTCGTCGCTATCCAGGAAGATGGCTCCCGAGGCATTGGCCGTACCGTCGAACAGCGTGTTGAGGTACTTGGAGTTGTTGTTGGTCTGCACCACGGGGTAGTTGATGTTGGTGCCGGGCGCGTAAATCCAACCCACAACCTCGGGATTTGTCTGGGCCAGCGCATTGAAGTCGACAATTGGCACGCCACTGGCGTCCTTGTCGCTCACATATTGCTTTTCGATTTTTTGATACGACTCGCTCGCCTGCTTGTAGCCAATCTGCGCGTTGATAAAGATGGCGGCCGCAGCAACGATCAGGCCAATGCCGATGATGATGAGCAGAATGGGAATGACGGAGCGGCGCTTTTTGCGCGGCGGCTCGGTATAGCTCGATGGCGCGGTATGCGCCGAAGAGCGAGGTGACTTCTTGGCCGTACTGTATGACGAAGGGCGATATGCAGCAGGCGTATCCTGACGGCGATGCTTCGCCGGCGTCACGGGGCGCGGCGCGCGCGGCTGTTGAGGAGAGGATGTCCGACCCTGCTGCGGCGCGCGGGCTGCTCCCGACTTGGCTGGATCGGAAATCCGAGAAGCCGAAAAACGCTTTCCCTGATAGTCGGACATGGCTCTCCTTATGCTGTAAATGGACTGGCAGAGCGCTTAGGCGTCAGCCATCTCCTGCTTCATCTTCTCGATAACCTTGCGGTACTCGGGGTCGCAGGCGCCCAGGATCTGCGTGGCGTAAATGGCAGCGTTCTTGGCACCGTTGATGGCCACACAGGCCACGGGCACGCCCGAAGGCATCTGCACCATCGACAGCAGCGAATCCATACCGCCCAGGTCACTCGTCTTCATAGGCACGCCGATAACCGGCAGCGGCGTAAAGGCAGCCACGACACCACCCAGGTGAGCGGCCTTGCCAGCGGCGGCGATAATCACTTTGATACCGCGATCGGCGGCAGTCGAAGCCCACTCGTGGACCTTCGCCGGCGTGCGATGTGCGCTCGCAATGACGAGCTCATAGGGCACACCGAGCTCCTCGAGCTCGGCGGTGCAACCTTCCATAACGCCCAGATCGGACTTGGAGCCCATGATGATCCCGACAACCGGCTTCTGATCTGCCATAAACAAAGACCTCCTGTTGAGAGCGGTGACGCGGCGAATCCGCGACCCTTAACTACTGAGAGTAGTATAGCTGCTCCCGTCCCTGCGGTCTTTGTGGCGCTTCGCGGGCGGGCCAGGCTTTATCTTCACTCCGGTTGCTTCGCAAAGTCGTTCAGATAAAGCCTGGCCCGCCCGCAAAGCACCCCTCGACCTACCGGGGATTGCTATGACGTACGTTGGCTGAAATAATAAAGCAATGCCCGCCGTCCTTGACGGAGCGGCGGGCACGTTTGCTTAGTTGTCGCTGGGACTACTCAGCCTTATTACGACGGTGGAAGAAGGCACCGATCGCGGCGATGATGGCTCCAAGGCCACCGATGGTCGCGACGGTTGCCGCCGTTTGGTCGCCAGTATTGGGGATCGCCGAACCGTTCTTTTTGCCGCTCTGGGCCTTGTCGCCTGCGGGCTTGCCCGCCTGGCCGCCGCCGTTCGAGCCGTTGCCGGAACCCTGGTTGCCCGAGCCGCCCTGGTTGCCGGAGTCGGCATCCTTAAGGCCCTCGATGGCCAGCTTGAGCTGGTCATAGGCCGCCTGGAGCTGGGCGTCGGAAGCATTCTCATCACCCAAGACATCCTCGGCGTAGGTAATGGCATCCGTCAGGGCCTTGACAGACTCGGCCGTCTTTCCCTTGGTGTCAGTCTCCTTCGCCTGCTTGACCAAGGCCTTGAGCTGCTTCTTGGTCGGGTTCTCGACCGGGGTCACCGGAGTCTTCTCAAGCGCGTCGCGAGCACTCTCGAGTGCCTTGAGTGCCTGGTCGACCTCGTCCTGCGTGGCGTTCTCGTCGCTCAGGATGGCGCGGGCGCTCGCCAAGGCATTCTGGAACGCGGTCCAGGAAGCCTCGGTGTAGTCGCTGGCCTTAAGGTCGCCGGCTGCAACCTCGGCATCAACCTTTTCAATCGCGGCAGTGAGGTCGTCCTTCGCCACCGGATTGGGAACGGCCGTACCGTAGAACTTGAGCTCCGCCATGCTGCAGTAGGCGTCAACGCTGCCACCGCCGGCGTGGAGCACCTTGACGGTCACGTAGCGACCGCGCGCGGCACCAAAGCTCATCTGCTTCCAGTCGCCACGGTCGGTGAGCACGCGGCCGTCGTTGTCGAAGGTAAACGTACCCATCGACGTGGCGGTGCCCATCTCATAACCGTCGGCAGTGTCGGAGACCAGCACCTCGGCCTCAAAGATATCGCCGTTCATGCCGCCGTCCTGGCGCGGCAGGAACGTGACGTCGGTGAGATCGTAGTCGCGGCCCAGGTCGACGGTCAGGTGCTGGGGCATACCGGTCTTATTAGCATAGTCGCTGTGCCAGAGCGTCTGCTCATCGCCGTCAAGAGCGTTGACGGCGTTGCTGCCCTCATAGTCGGCCTCGCTCGAGAAGCCGGTCACCTTGACGTTCTCGCGGTTCTCGGGCGTGTTGATGAGGCTCTTCTCATCGACGGGGCGCATCTTGAGGCCGTCGATTGCCTGCTCGATCTTGGCCGTGGCGTCTGCGACATCCTTCTTGCTATAGCTGCCCTGGCCGCCATCGAGGAGCTTCTGAGCCGCCTCGACCGCAGCGGTGAGGGCTGCATAGGAATCCTTGGTGTAGACGGACTCGCTGTAGCCCGCGGCCTTGGAAAGCGCTGCCATGAGCGCAGAGGTGTCGACACCAGCCTTGACCTCGACCCCATAGGATGCGGTCCTGGAGGGATCGAGCACCGACGCCACCGTGATCGTTGCCTTGCCGGCCTTGTTGGCGCGCAGGTAGTAGCTCACGCTATCGCCGGCCTGGACAGCGGAGACACTCACCACAGAAGGATCGGAGCTCTCGACCGTCACATAGGGGTAGCCGGCGCTCTCGGGCGTGGCCTTGGCGTCGACGAGCGTCACATCGCCCTCGAAGAACTCGGTCTGGTTCTTGCCCAGTTCGACACCCTCGATGGCCTCGACACCCTGTGTGTAGTTGAAGTTGATCTCGCGCAGCGTGAGCATCTGGTCACCCAATGCCTCAAGCGGCGTGATCTCGACCTTGGTCGCCTTCTTGCCCTTGTTCTCGGCAGAGAGGCCAAAGGCGTAGCGAGCCTGATAGGAATCAAAGCTTCCGCCCGAGAACTCCTGGGTCGAGCCGTCCTCGAACGTCACGACGGACTTAATCTTCTGCACGGTGCCGTTGCCACCGTTGCGGTTAACGACCTCGACGCTATCGAGTTTCGACGGCGTCTTGAAGGCGAACGTCATCGTGGCGGGCAGCTTGACGTAGGTCGGCATCTTGCCGTCGATCCAGTTGGGCCCATAGTTCCACAGGAACTCGAAGTCGTTGCCGCCCTCATTGTTGTCGAACAGTCCGTCATAGCTCTTCTGCTGGATGAGCTTCTCGACGTTGGTGCCGTCGTCGGTGGGGAGCTCGTCGTTGGTCATCGTGATGTCAAAGGCGTCGCGGCCGTACTCGGACTTGGTGGGCTGCGGGACACTGGGCATCGTCACGGTGCCATCACTCACGAACTCGAGCGCGTCGCACGCCGGGCCGACGAGCCAAGACGTCGAGGGCAGCTCGACCTTGCCGGCCGTCTTAGCCTTGAGTTTGAAGCTCGCGACCACACCAGTACTGTTGAAGAGCTTAGCGTCGCCGCGGTTGGCGAAGGCCAGGTTGATGGTCTGGTGGCCATCCGTGAACTGCACTTTCTCGCGCGAGAGGTTCTCCATGCCCGCCGTCGACGCATCCTGCGCGATGCTCTCGGAGACATACTCAAACTGGTCGCTGTTGAAGTTGACGAGCGCACCGAGCGCGTTGATGTTCTCGGCATCGGTGGCGTAGACGTCGACCGTGATCTCGTCGCCGGCCTCGACCTCCATCTTGCTCGGGATCACCGCGAGGGTGCCAGCAGCCTTGCCCTTTTGCTTGGTGCCGCCGTCGAGCGCCGCCATGGTGAAGGAGTAGTCGTACACGTCGTAGACGCCGTTGCCGTTGAGGTCGGCGAAGTGGGCGCGGATCTGGGAGTCGAACGTCGAGGTGTCGGGCTCGCGGTTCTCAAGACCCAGGTAATTCTTCATGTTGGAGTAGTCGCCGTCGGAGACCGTGGCCTTGTTGAGGTTGGAGCCCACAGCGAAGCCGTCCGTGCCGTCGGTCTTGTAGATGGCGATCTCGGAGGCGGAGAAGAAGTTGCCCACGGACGCGAGCGGCGTCATACGCACGTAGCGCGCGGCCACGGCGCCGTCGAACGCCACCGTCTTGCAAGCGGCGGAGCGATCCCAGTCGACCTCCTGCGTCGTCCAATGCACGCCATCGAGGCTCGTCTCGATGCGCATCTTGGTCACAGTGCCGTTACCGGCATCATCGCGCGGATAGTACTCGAGCTTGTCGAGCTTGTAAGCGCGACCGTAGTCAACGGTAAGCGCCTTGCCCAGATCGTTGCCACCGGAGTGGAAACCGCCGTCGCCCGACTGGAACTCATGGTCGAAGGCGAGTTCGGCCTTATGGCTACCGTAGAGCGAGCCCTCCCAAGTGATTTCCTCGGCCTCAGGCACGTTCCGCCACGGGTCGAGCGCAGAGTTCGCCTCAAGCACGTCGCTCCATGCGGAGTAGCCATCGGCGTTGCGCGAACGAATCTGGTAGGTATGCTTGCTGTTGTAGGCAAGATCGGTATGCGTGAATTCTGCCGCATCGCCCACGGCGAACACAGTGCCGTCGACCTTAAGGTCGTAGGAGGTAGCACCATCGACCTTCCCCCAAGTGAGCTTAATGCTCGTGGGGGTCGTGGCGTCCTCGGGGGCAGCAAAGTTCGCGGGTGCGGAGAGGTTCTCGTTGAAGCGGTCGGCCGCGAGCGTGGCATCGGCGTTCACGAAATCGCCCAGTTCGAGCGTCTGCGCTGCCGTGGCGACATCGGTCTTCGCGAACTTGACGTAGACCTTGGGATTCGTGGTGATCTTGGTGTTGTTGAAGCTCTCGCCCTGCTCGGCCTCGGTGCTGCCTGCGTCGCTACCGTAGTGGTTGAGGTTGGGGGTCTCGTTGTAGAAGTAGACCGCCTGGCCGGCCTCGGGGGTCGCGGCGTCAAAGGCCTCCTGCGAGTCGACCTCAACCACGTTGAGCGCGGATCCGCCGTTCTTGGCGGAGACGCTCGTGGGCTTGGCGGAGACGTTGGCCACAAAGGTCGTGGTGCGGTTGGAGTCGTAGCCGCTGTAGCCGCCCCGCGATGTCTCGGCGGTAAAGGTCGCCGTGCCGCCCACCACGCTCGACTTATAGACGGTGCTCACATGCTCACCGTAGGAAATATTGTCGATTGTGCCGTAGGAATCGTCCTCGGTCGTGTTGTTCTCGATGGAGGAGCCGTCATCCTCGTACTGCGTAAAGCTGCCCTCACCCTCGGTGGCGAAGAACTCGACGATACGCTGGCTGCGATTGGTGCCCTTGGTGTTGGTCTCGGTCACGGCCTCGGGGTTGTTGTTCTCGGCGTACATCGGCACGATGGCGTTTGCCTTAACAAAGAGTGGCAGCTTCCAAAGCGGAGCCTCGTAGTTGTTGAGGACCTGACCGCCGCGGTACTGCTTGCCCGAGAAGTAGTCAATCCAGATGGTGGGATTCTCGTCGGTACCGTAGTTGGGCAGGTAGATACCGTTGCGGACATCGTTGCCGTTCTCATCTGCCTGGGTATCCTGATACACCGGTGCCACCAGGAAGTTCTCACCGAACATGTACTGGTACTGCGTCGAGGTGCTTGCGGCGTACTCGGAGTTGTCGGAAAGCAGCATGGCGCGGATCATGGGAAGGCCGGTATCGCCGTTGCCCGTGTCGATGTTGGCCGCCGAGGCCGCGCTCGTGTAGATATAGGGCATGAGTTGTGCTTTGAGCTTGAGATAGAAGCGCGAGATGCCCGTATAGGGATCGCCGTGCGTCATGGGCGACTTGCGGTAGGTGCCCCAACCGTCCATGTCAAGCATAGAGGGCGTGAATGTCTTCCACTGGTAGTCGCGAGCGGAGATGATGGGATCGCCACCAAAGATGCCGTCCATATCGGAGCCGATGTTGGGGTTGCCCGAGAGGCTCTGGCCGATATACGTGGGGATATGGAAGCGAATGTACTCCCAGTTACCGCCGTACTGGTCGCCGGTCCAGATGCCGCCAAAGCGCTGCGTGCCGGCCCAGCCGTCAAGCGTGATGATGTTGGGGCGTTTGTTGGCGCCGGTGGTCACGGTGTCATAGGCCGTCTTGATGCCGTTGAGGCCAAAGGAGTAGCCGGAGCCGACCCAAGCGACGTCGGTCTTGAGCGTGGTGATGCCACCAGTCTTGACCTCAGAATCGAAATCGCGCAGCAGATGCCACGGGGTCTCGGAGTTGCTATCGGGCTCGAGGTTCGACTGGGTCCAGAGACCGGTGCTCACGCCCTTGGAGTTGGCATACTCGGTGAACTTCTTAAGATTGTCGACGTTGGCGCGCACGGCGTTGAGGCGCTCGGCAGAACTCGTTCCGTCGGAGTTGACGCCGCCGGTCTTGTAGTAACCGTTCTGGCCGTAGCCAGCACCGTAACCGTCGTTCGGCAGGAACCAGCCGAGCGGCATGTCGTTGTCCTCGTAGTCATCGATAACCTGTCGGGCGGAGAACTGGCGGTCGAAATCGGTCGCCTTCATGTTCTCGGTATCAACCGTAGGGCCCTCACCGTTGAGCGTCTCGGCCGCAAGCGTGCCGTCGAGCTTGTAGCCCGTCGACATGCCGGACTCGTATTTAACGTCGCCCTTCTCACTCGAGGACTTGCTGCCCTTGGTCTCCCACTTCTTCTGACCCGAGGTCGTTGACCAGCCATCACGGTTATAGGCATTAAGATGACCCAGGTAGAAACCGTACTCGGGCAGCAGCACCGGATTGCCGGTCACCTTGTAGTAGTCCTGCAGCATCTCGGTTGCCACGTTCGAGGCGCCCTCGTTGGTCGCCACGAAGTAATAGGCATCAAACTCATTCTCGTTGTGCAAAGTCGTGACCGTCGATGAGTCCGTGGAACCGAAGTCGTAGGAACCCTCTGCAAACGTGTTTCGGAGCACGCCGTAGCCGTCGCTCGTCCAATAGAACGGGTTGGGCGAGGCAACGCCGCCATCGGTCCAGTTGTTAGTGTTGGAGATGGCGATGGTCTGGTTGGTGTGCAGGAAGCGGCCGTTCTGGGTGCCGCCGCCAAAGAAGTTCTCGGACTTCTCCTTGGCGAGCGTCTGGACGGTACCCTTCTTATCAAGGTCGAGGGGCGCGGACTCAGAAACCACGCCACGGTCGCCTGACTTGATACTCATCTTGCCAGTCGCCTTGTCCAGGATCACGGTCGCCTTTCCGCCGGTGATCTCGATAGCGTCGCCCTTGTCGGCAACCGTCGCACTCGGCTTGCTGTAGGCGTCCGAAGTATCGGGCTGAGCCTGGATCTTAGCCGTGTGGGACTTACTGCGCGGCGTGGCGTACTCGGAAAACTCACCCTTGGGGTCGACGTTATAGCGGAAAATACCGTCCTCGAGGAACGTAATACGGCCCTTGATGCCGTCAGCGAAATCGATGTCGACGACGTTCGAGGCAGACTGAGACACGGTAGCTGAGTCGACGCCCTTGAGTGGCGTGGCAATCGCCTGCTGGGGATTGGCAAACACGAGCGTCGCTGCAGTGGCAACGAGGACCGCGCTTCCCTTCACCCACCGTTTCGTAAAAATGGAATTCCTACGCACCTGGACTCCTTCCCTCCGACATGCGGAAACGTCGCGGACGCACGCCCTGCAGCATGGGCGAACGCATCAAACGGGGGGTGTTCGGTACATTCCGCGCAGTGGTCCCACCCGTTACCAAGGGGTCAACTGGTAGTAACCAGATATCCACCTATTAGGTTAAATCAGCATACGGGAGCAGTTACGCAACCAAGTTCGGAATTCTCCCAGCGGTATTAAAATGATCGTCAATGGCAAGGTGGGCTAAATAAGCCATACCAATTGGTTCTTCAGTCAAATATCAATTAAGCAAAAATGTACTGTTTATCTGGTATCACACAGACCGTACCTTTCTCTCGGGAACTGGGCTTCGCGAAGTTTCCCGAGAGAAAGGCTCAGCCGCCACCCTGCGACCTGCCGGGGATTGCTATGACGTACGTTGGCTGAAATATTAACGTGGGCTCTGTCGTTCATTCGAACGACAGAGCCCACACTCATTTTCTATTCAGCCCTAGTCATCGCGCAAAGCCCCTTCGGCAGCACGCGGTGAAGCCAAGTCACCGCAGGCCGGGGCGGGAGGCGGACCTTTCTCTCGGAAAACTTCGCGAAGCCCAGTTTCCGAGAGAAAGTGTCCGGCTGCCGCCCCGGCCGGCCAGGTCAACTACACCGTGTGCTGCGGCAGGTCCTGCAGGGCAATGACGTCCATGCCCATGTCGTTGGCGCTGCCGTGACCCTGCTGGTCCTCGCGCACCGCCTCGATGGCGCTCACGTAGGTGTTGGCGGCAGACATCGCGGTCACGCAGGTCACGCCGCGGCGCACGGCCTCGGTACGTAGCAGGTAGCCATCGCCACGCGAACCAGGGCCGTACGGTGTGTTGATGATTACCGCAATCTTGCCATCGGCGATGAGGTCGCCGATGTTGGGGCGCTCGCCGTCGTGCGGGCCGCTAATCTTCTCCACGACCTCGCACGTCACGTTGCCGCCGCGCAGCACGCGCGCCGTACCCTCGGTGGAGCAGATGTCAAAGCCCAGATAGCGCAGGATACGGGCGACCGAAAGGATATGACGCTTGTCGCGGTCGCACACGCTAATGAACACCTTACCGGCGCTCGGGTCGGGCAGCTTGTAGTCAATCGCCAGCTGCGTCTTGGCGTATGCCTCGGGATAGCTCTTGGCGATACCCATGACCTCGCCCGTCGACTTCATCTCGGGCCCCAGGATAACGTCAGCGCCCGGGAAACGGCCCCAGGGCATAACGGCTTCCTTCATGCAGAACCAGTCCAGCTGGCGCTCGTCGCTCGGCAGGCCCAGGCTCGCGATGGAATCGCCCGCCATGATACGCGCCGCGCACTTGGCCAGCGGCACGCCGGTGGCCTTGGAGATAAACGGCACGGTGCGGCTGGCACGCGGGTTGGCCTCGATCACGTAGACGGTCTCGCCCTTGATGGCGTACTGCACGTTGACCAGGCCGCGTACGCCCAGCGCCATCGCGATGCGGCGCGTGGTCTCGCGAAGCTTTGCCTGCAGGCTCTCGCTAAAGCTGAACGGCGGGATGCAGGTCGCAGAGTCGCCGGAGTGAATACCGGCCTCCTCGATATGCTCCAGAATGCCGCCGATGTAGACCTCTTCGCCATCGCACAAGGCGTCGACATCGGACTCGATCGCACCCTCCAGGAAGCGGTCCAGATACACCGGGTAGTCGGGGCTAATGCGCGCGGCCTCGGCCATGTAATCGCGCAGATGCTCGGCATCGTAGGCGATCATCATGCCGCGGCCGCCCAGCACGTAGCTCGGACGCACCAGCAGCGGGTAGCCGATATGCGCGGCCACGGCCTCGGCCTCCTCAAACGAGGTTGCCTGGCCCGCCGGCGGGTACATGATGCCCAGCTTGTCGAGCAGAGCAGCGAAGCGCTCGCGGTCCTCGGCAAAGTCGATGGCATCGGGCTTGGTGCCCATGATGTTGACGCCACTCTCCTCGAGCATGCGCGCCAGCTTAAGCGGGGTCTGGCCGCCGAGCGTCACCACGACGCCATCGGGGCGCTCAACATCGATAACGTCCATGACGTCCTCGTAGGTGAGCGGCTCAAAGTAAAGGCGGTCGGACGTGTCGTAGTCGGTCGAGACGGTCTCGGGGTTGCAGTTGACCATGATGGTCTCAAAGCCGCGGGCCGCCAGCGCGTAGCTCGCGTGCACGCAGCAGTAATCGAACTCGATACCCTGTCCAATGCGGTTGGGGCCGGCGCCCAGGATCATCGCCTTGGGCTTGTCCGCCGGCGTGGTCTCGTCGGGAGCCACGCACTTCTTGGCATCCGGGCTCGTGCGGTAGATGTTCTCGTACGTCTTGTAGTGGTACTCCGTGGCGCTCGAGAACTCCGCAGCGCAGGTATCGACCGTCTTCATGCTGGGAACCACGCCCAGGCCCTTGCGATAGGCGCGCACAAAGCGCTCGTCCGAGCTGGTCAGCGCGGCGATCTCGGCGTCGCTCGTGCCGTACTGTTTGAGCAGGCGCATCGCGTCGGCGTCGATATCCTCCACACGCAGGCCGCGGATGCTCTCCTGGACCTGCACCATGTCATTGATACGGTTGAGGTACCACGGATCGATACCGCAGATGGCATGGATGCGAGCGATGTCCCAGCCACGGCGCAGGGCCTCGACCACAAAGAAGATGCGGTGCTCGGTCGGCGTTGCCACGGCTTGAGCGAGCTCATCGTCGCTCAGTTTGTCGGCACCTTCCTTGCCACCGGCACAAATGCCCTGATGCCCGTCCTCCAGCGAACGCATGGCCTTGCCAAAGGCCTCCTCAAAGGTGCGGCCGATCGCCATGATCTCGCCCACGGCCTTCATGCGCGTGGTGAGCGTAGGATCAGTGCCCTTGAACTTCTCGAAGGCAAAGCGCGGCACCTTGACGACGCAGTAGTCAATCGTGGGTTCAAAGCAGGCGGGTGTAGCCTTGGTGATGTCGTTGACGATCTCGTCGAGCGTGTAGCCCACGGCAAGGCGCGCGGCGGCCTTGGCGATGGGGAAACCCGTGGCCTTGGAGGCCAGCGCGGACGAACGGCTCACGCGCGGGTTCATCTCGATGACGATCAGGCGGCCGGTGTTGGGGTTCACGGCAAACTGCACGTTGGAGCCGCCAGTCTCGACGCCGATCTTCTCCAGAATGGCGAGCGAGGCCACGCGCATGCGCTGATACTCAAGGTCGGAGAGGGTCTGCGCCGGTGCCACGGTGATGGAGTCGCCGGTATGCACGCCCATGGGGTCGAGGTTCTCGATGGAGCACACGATGATGCCGTTGCCGGCGTGGTCACGCATGACCTCCATCTCATACTCTTTCCAGCCCTCGATGGACTCCTCGACCAGCACCTCGTGGGCAGGCGAGAGCTCGAGGCCCTGGCTCACGATGGAGACGAGCTCCTCGTGAGTATGAGCGATGCCGCCACCGGCGCCGCCGAGGGTAAAGCTCGGGCGCAGTACGCAGGGATAGCCCACGCGCTCGGCGATGGCCTCGGCGTCGGCCACGCTGTAGGCATAGCCCGAGCGCGCGACCTCCAGGCCAATCTCGGCCATGGCCTCGTTAAAGAGTTTGCGGTCCTCGCCGCGCTCGATAGCGGCCAGGTCGCAGCCGATCATCTCGACGCCGTACTTGTCGAGCGTGCCGTCCTTTGCCAGTTCGACGGCGGCGTTCAGACCAGTCTGGCCGCCCAGCGTGGGCAGCAGCGCGTCCGGGCGCTCTTTCTTGATTACGCGCTCGATAAACTCGGCGGTGATGGGCTCGACATAGGTGCGGTCGGCCAAGCCCGGGTCGGTCATGATGGTCGCCGGGTTGGAGTTAACCAGGATGACCTCAAAGCCGTCCTCCTTGAGCACCTTGCAGGCCTGGGCGCCGGAGTAGTCGAACTCGCAGGCCTGGCCGATGACGATGGGGCCCGAACCAATGACGAGGATACGCTTGATGTCAGTACGTTTAGGCATGTTAGTTCTCCTCGGTCTCAGCGGTCTCGGACTCAGCAAAGTTCCAGCCGGCAAGGCGGTCCTTCGCGGTGTCGATGTCCAGGTAGCTCTCCTCGCCGTCCATGAGTCGCGTAAAGGCGGTAAAGAGATAGTGGGCATCGGTGGGGCCAGGCGAAGCCTCGGGGTGGTACTGGACCGAGAAGCACGGGGCGTCGAGCAGCTGGATGCCCTCGGCGGTGCCGTCGTTGAGGTTCACATGTGTTAGACGAATGCGGCCAAAGCGCTCGTTCATCACGACCGGCGCGATTCCGCGGCGCACCCAGACGCGCAGATCTCCATCGGCCGCATGCTCGGTCTCGCCGCCGGAAAGCTCGGGGACAAGCTTGCCTAGGCTGGGGAACAGCAGGCCAAAGCCATGGTTTTGCGCGGTAATCTCCACGCGACGGCTTACCAGGTTCATGACCGGCTGGTTGCCACCGCGGTGACCGAATTTAAGCTTTTCCATCTGGGCGCCGCAGGCCAGGCTGATCATCTGGTGACCAAGACAAATTCCAAAGACCGGCACCTTGCCGATCAGCTGCTGCACCTGCTCGTAGGTCTCCACCACGGCGTCGGGGTCGCCGGGGCCATTGGACAAAAAGACGCCGTCGGGATTCATGTCGAGCACCTGCTGGGCAGGCGTGTCCCACGGCACGACGGTAAGGTCGCAGCCGGCGCGGACCAGCCCCTCCAGAATGCCGCGCTTCACACCGCAGTCGTAGGCGACCACTTTGTGACGGGCAGGAGCGGCAGCCGAAAGCGCAAAGTCATGCGCGGCAGGCAGGTCGGCAGCCACAAACTCATGAGGCGCGGGGCAACTTACGGTCTTGACCAGGTTCTCGCCTACCAGCGTGGGCGCTGCGGCCAGACGCTCGGCAAGCTCGTCGACGTCGAAGATCTCGGTCGAGATAATGCCCATCTTGGAACCATTGTCGCGCAGGTGGCGCACAAGAGCGCGGGTGTCGACGCCCTCGATAGCGACGATGCCGTGGGCGCGCAGATACTCCGGCACGCTGACGGCCGAGCGCCAGTTAGAAGGCGTGGCGCACATGTCGCGAACGATCATGCCGCGCATAGCCGGAGCGCTCGCAGGGCGCACGGCGTCGCCGGGGAAGGCCGACTGGACGTCGGTCTCGTCGATACCGTAGTTGCCGATCTGCGGATAGGTCATGGTTACGATTTGGCCGGCATAACTCGGGTCGGTCATGACCTCAAAGTAGCCCTCGAGCGAGGTGTTGAAGCAGACTTCGCCGGTCGCGGTGCCCTCGGCGCCGCATGCACGTCCATAAAAAATGGTCCCATCCTCAAGATACAGGATGCAGGGACCACAGGTGCCCTTGCTGGTTTTGGCCAGCATACGCTGGCAAAGCTCGCTGGGCGCGAAGGTGCGGGCGGCAGCGCCCGCGGTATGGTTGTTCGCCATAATTCTCCTTCCCGGTCTCACAGGACCGGCTTAAAGGTGTGTAGTTAGGCCTCGCGGTATTGTAACCGCAAGCATGCCTCATGGCGTTAATTTCATCGAAATGTTTACGAAATGATAATTATGACTTTCTATGCATAATGATTTTTTAATCCCCGTCCCAGAAAAATCATCCCGCGCGGGCTTGTGGCTCACGCGGGATGATGGCGTCTTATTATTTCTTGTCCTGCTCCAGCAGTTCGGACGGTGTGCGATCGGGCTTGCCGCCGCGGAAAATCTCGCGGCCATGCAGACGATGCTCCAGGTCACGTTCGGCCTTTTCCTCGTCAATCTTGGTCTGGCTCACCACCGGGTCCTCAATCAACGACGATACCGAGTTCACCTGCTTCTGAATGCGCTCGGCGATGGTGTCATCCATACTCACGATGCGCATCTTCCAGTCGATACTCGTGGCGTTGGATGAGCTCTTGGTCCACACGAACGTCAAAATGGCGCTCTGGTGGCCGCACGCGGGGAACATGCCAAAGAAGGAATCGTGCTGAATGTTGCTATCCTCGTCGATATAGGCGTGAACGTTATACACCACGCGGTCGATCTTATCGTTGAGCAACGCGTTGGTCGCAAGCGCCGCGGCCTGAATCTGCCCGTTGGACAGCAGCTCGAGCTCGTTGGCAGACGATGTGTCCAACACCGTCACCTCGACCGTGCCCGTACGCTCATCGGCTTCATCGACGGTAAAGTCGAGCGGGAACTGCGTAAAGCCGTTGCCCCACTCGAGTCCACCCTTGAGTGCTGTAGAAACGGTATCGACCGAAACGCTCTCGGACAGGTTGGCGGTGTTCAGACGACGCATCACGCCGTAGCCAATCTGCATGCCCACGATCAGCACCAAAATACCGATGACCACGGCCATCGCGGTCTTCGTAATGGTATGGCTCACCTGCGAGCCCGAAGGATCGTCCTCGGACAGCGGGTCGATATGTTTTGCCTGGCTCGCGCGGTCCTCGCTGCGCAGCTGCGCTAGCGCCGCTTTGTCACCGCGCTTGGCCGCAGCCTCCTTCTCACGCATGCGCTCGGTTCGCTTTTTGGCAAGCGTGGGATCCAAGACACCGGATGCATCGATTTCGGAGAATAACTCCGTCACTTCTTCCGGAGTCAAAGGGTTCTTGTCAGCCATAAACTTCCTGTCATATCAATCAGTCGAGCTCGTGCGCACGCGCACCTTCGAACTGCATTCGATAGTAACGGGCATAGGTGCCGCCACGGGCGAGAAGCTCCTCGTGCGTGCCACGCTCCACAACGCGACCATGCTCAACGGTCGCAATCTCATCGGCATGCTTAATGGTCGAAAGACGATGGGCGATGATAATCGTGGTACGGCCGCGTGCCAGCTCTTCGAGCGACTCCTGCACCGCCTCCTCGCTCTCGTTATCCAAAGCACTCGTCGCCTCATCCAAAATGAGGATCTTGGGATTCTTGAGAAACACGCGCGCGATGGCAACGCGCTGCTTCTGTCCGCCCGAAAGACGGCTGCCGCGCTCGCCCACCACGGTGTCGTAGCCCTGTGGAAGCGATTCGATAAAGGTATCGATATTGGCGCGACGGGCGGCGTCGGCGATCTCTTCTGCCGTAGCACCCGGCTTGCCGTAGGCGATGTTCTCGCCAATCGTACCGTCAAACAGATAGACATCCTGCTGCACCAGGCCGATGGCGCGACGCAGGCTCTGCTGCGTTACATCGCGCACGTCCTGGCCGTCGATGCTAATGGATCCGGTAGCCACGTCATAAAAGCGCGGCAGCAGCGAACAGGTCGTGGACTTGCCGCCGCCCGAAGGGCCAACCAAAGCGATGGTCTGCCCGGGCTTGATGGACAGGTCCATATGGTCGATAACGGGACGCTCGTCGGCATCGCCCTCGCCCAGCTCGACATCCTCGTAGTCAAAGCACACGTCGTGATACTCCACGGCGCCGGCAGTTACCTGCAGATCCGTAGCGCCCGGCTTGTCCTGGATATCCGGCGCGGTCGAGAGCACCTCGTCCATACGCTTAAAGCCGGCGATAGCCTTCTGATACGTTTCGGCCGAATTGACGAGTGTCTCGAGCGGCGTGCAGAACAGCGAAATGTAGAGAGCGAAGGTTGCCATATCGACCGCCTGCAGCTGACCCTGGGCAACGAGCCAACCACCCAGCAGCACCACGATCACATAGAGCACGCCCGAGAGCAGGCCATACGTCGCGGTATAGACGCCCATGGCGTGGTACATGTTCTCCTTGGACGAAAGATAGCGATTGTTTGAGGCGCGGAACTTGAAGCGTTCGGTCTCCTCATTGGCAAAGCTCTTGACCACACGCATGCCCGCCAGCGAATCCTGCAGCTGCGCATTGATGCCGCTGATTTTTTTGCGGTTGTCGCTAAAGACCTCGCGCATGCGCATGTTCTGCCAAAACATGATGACCGCAAACGCCGCCGTCACCACGGCCATGGCGAGCGCCAGCACCGGGGCAATGGCAAAGAGGATCACAAACGAGCCGATGATCTCGATGCCGCAGATGATGAACCACTCGGGCACGTGATGCGCCGCCTCGCAGATATCGAACAGGTCGTTGACCACGCGGCTCATCATGTCGCCCGAACTGTTGCGGTCGAAGTACGCAAAGCTAAAGCGCTCGTACTGGTCAAACAGGTCCTCGCGCATTTTGGACTCCATGCGCGCGCCCATCACGTGGCCCCAATAGCTCACAAAGTATCGGCAGGCGCAGCGGATGACATACATCAGCACCAAGCCCACCGCGATCATGCCGAGCGCCTGCATAATGGCAGCCTGACCCTGAGTAAATAGCCCACCGGTCAAATTGCGCAGGATAATGGGGAACGCCAGGTCAATGGCGGCAAGCACCAGAGCACAAACAGTATCAGCAACAAAAAGCCCCATCTGGGGCTTGTAATACGAAAGAAACCTCTTAAACATGCAGTCCTCGAAGAGAAATAAATAGCGTGATAAATCCGGTTGAGCCGGTCGGGCTGAAAACAAAGCGTCCCAACAAACATAACGCCGATGTTCTAGCAACGTCAGCGAAAACGTCCCTAAGCGAGCAAGGTGCCTTGAAAGAGGAGCGACGCGTACTTCGGTACGCGAGCGACGATTGAAAGGCAGATTGCCGCTTAGGGGCGTTTGCAGCGTCGACTCGTTACGCGGTTTGGTAAAACCGCGTAACCTAGAGCTCCGTGCCCCCAAGGCGGTGCGCGATGCTATCGCAGGCCAAGGCGCCCACGACGGTCTTGGCGTCTTCGATCTTGCCGTCGAGCACGGCGTCGATCAGCTCGTGCAGCGGCACGAGGTCCACGTTGACAAACTCGTCATCATCGGGGTTGGGTGCATCGAACTCGAGCTTGGTGGCCAGGTAGATGTGAATGATCTCGTCACAGAAGCCGCAGGACGTGACAATCGACGTCAAAAAGCGAATGCGACCGGCCCTAAAGCCCGTCTCCTCATGCAGCTCGCGCTTGGCGCAATCGAGCGGGTCCTCGCCTGGGTCGAGCTTGCCGGCGGGAATCTCGACCGTCACGCGGTCGATGGCGGTGCGGTACTGACGCACCAGTACGATCTTGCCGCTCTCGGTCAGTGCCACAACGGCCGCCGCACCCGGATGGCGAACGATATCGCGGGCGCTGCGGCGACCGTTGGGCAGCTCAACCTCAAGACGGTGGACGTCGAGGATCTTGCCCTTCCAGGCGCATTCCTCCGAAAGAATCTTCTCGTGCAGCTCGGCATCGTGCGGGTCGTCATCGCCCAGCACCAGCGCCGGCTCGTCAGAGACCTCGCCACCAGGCTCGCCCTCGGCGTGCCCATACATGCGGCTGTCCTCTTCGACGATCTGCGCGTCCACGAGCTCTTCGTTCTTCTCGTCCATCCGTCTCATTCCTCTCGGACTTTAGGCATCCCAGGCGTCGCGGCCGCGCAGCGCGCGCAGGCCGATGTCGTGACGCAGGGTCTTGCCCTCAAAATCAATCTTCTCGCAGGCCTCGTAGGCAAGGTTGCGAGCGTTCTCGAACGTGTCGCCCAGAGCGGTCACGGCAAGCACGCGGCCACCATTGGTCACGAGCTGGCCGTCCACCACGGCAGTGCCCGCGTGGTACACGGTCACGTTCTCCATGGCCTCGGCATCGGCGATACCGGTGATGACCTTGCCCTTCTCGTAGCTGCCGGGGTAGCCCGCGCTCGTCAGGACAACGGCCACGGCCCACTCGTCGCGCCAGTCGAGTTCAATCTGATCGAGCTCGCAGTTGGCACAAGCCAGCATGACCTCGACCAGGTCGTTCTTAAGGCGCGGAAGCACGACCTGCGTCTCGGGGTCGCCAAAGCGGGCGTTGAACTCCAGCACCTTGGGGCCGGCGGGTGTGAGCATAAAGCCGCCGTACAGGCAGCCGCGGTAGTCGATGCCCTCGGCAGCGAGCTCGGCCACGGTCTGCTCCATGACCGCCACCATGGTGGCGTGCTCCTCGTCAGTCACGATGGGCACCGGGCTGTAGACGCCCATGCCGCCGGTGTTGGGACCCTTGTCGCCCTCGAGCGCGCGCTTGTGGTCCTGCGAGGTGGCCATGGGGCGCACGGTCTTGCCGTCGGTAAAGGCCAGCAGCGAGCACTCGGGGCCGGTCAGCATCTCCTCGATGACCACGGTGTTGCCGGCATCGCCGAAGGTGCCGCCAAAGCACTCGCGCACGGCCTCCTCGGCCTGCTCGAGCTCGGTCGCCACGATGACGCCCTTGCCTGCGGCCAGGCCGTCAGCCTTCACGACCAGCGGTGCGCCCTGCTCGCGCACGTAGGCGAGAGCCGAAGCCTCGTCGGTAAACGAACCATAGGCTGCCGTCGGAATGCCCGCACGCTCCATGAGCTGCTTGGAGAACAGCTTGGAGCCCTCCATCTGGGCACCCTCGGCACCCGGGCCAAAGCAGGGAATACCCGCCGCGCGCACGGCGTCGGCCACGCCCGCCACAAGCGGAGCCTCGGGGCCAATTACCACGAGTCCGCATCCGTGGCTCTGCGCAAACGCCGCCACGGCCGCAGGATCGCAGTCGTCGAGAACAACGTTCTCGCCGCAGCTCGCGGTGCCGCCGTTGCCCGGCGCGATGTAGAGCTTGCCGGCGCGCGGTGATGCTGCGAGCTTAGCTGCCAAAGCATGCTCGCGGCCGCCGCTGCCCAACAACAGGATGTCGATGGTTTGAGTGTCCGCCTTCAAGGGTGCCTCCTCTATGGATTAACGGCCCGCTCCGCGCGAGCCCTTTGCAAGCAAATATACCCCTCGGCCGCCCGTCCGGGCTGCAAAGGGGTATATCGCAATAACCAAATAGTCCCGATTACTTCCAGAATCGGTTGATGATCTGCTCGCGACCAGCGCCAACGCCAATGAACGTCACGCGGGTGTGTGCCAGATCCTCGATAAACGCCACGTAGTCCTGGGCCTCCTGCGGCAGCTCCTCAAAGCTGCGGCAGCCGGTGATATCGCACTTCCAGCCAGGAAGCTCCTCGTAGATGGGCTTGGCATGCTCAAAGCGCACCTGATGCTCGGGCACGCTCGTGTAACGCTCGCCATCGACGTCATAGGCAACGCACACCTTAATGGTGTCGAAGGCCGAAAGCACGTCGAGCTTGGTCATGGCGATATCGGTGAGGCCGTTGACGCGCGAGGCGTAGTTGGCGATGGGGCCGTCAAACCAGCCGCAGCGACGACGGCGACCGGTGGTCACGCCGTACTCGTAGCCCTCCTCGGTCAGCGTGTGGCCGGCCTCGGACTCATAGGAAAGCTCGGTGGGCATGGGGCCCGAACCGACGCGGGTGATATAGGCCTTCATGACGCCCAGCACGCGGTCGACGTTCTTCATGCCCACGCCGGAGCCGGTGATGGCGCCGCCGGCGGTGCAGTTGGAAGACGTCACGTACGGATAGGTACCGTGGTCGATGTCGAGCAGCGTCGCCTGGGCGCCCTCAAACAGCAGGTCCTTGCCCTCGTCAATCATGTTGTTGAGCAGCAGACTCGTCTCGGTGATGTAGGGACGCAGGCGCTCGGCCATCGGCAGGTACTCGTCGCAAATCTGGTCCACGGTGTAGGTGGGCAGATTGTAGATGAGCTCGAGCTCGGGGTTCACGCGGGCGAGAGCGGTCTCCAGCTTGTCGCGGAACAGCGTCTCGTCCAGCATGTCCTGCATGCGCAGACCAATGCGGGCCATCTTGTCCTGATAGCACGGACCGATACCGCGCTTGGTGGTACCGATGTTCTTCTTGCCGAGCTTCTGCTCAAAGGCACCATCCAGATCGATGTGGTACGGCATGATGACATGCGCGTTTCCGCTAATCTTGAGGTTCTTGGTGGTGATGCCGTCGGCCTCGAACATGTCGATCTCCTCAAGGACAACCTTGGGGTTGACGACGCAGCCGTTACCGATCACCGACACGTGGTCGGAATACATGATGCCGGAGGGCACCTGGTGCAGGCCGTACTTCTTGCCGTTGACGACGATGGTGTGACCGGCGTTGTTGCCGCCCGAGTAGCGCACGACGGCATCGAAGTCGCCGGCGACCAGATCGCAAATCTTACCCTTGCCCTCATCGCCCCACTGGGCACCGACCAAAACGGTTGACGGCATGTTTACTCCTTACATTCATGGACTGTCTACGCACCACGCCGGCACGCAGAAGCACAAAACATTCCCAGTATACCCGTGCAACGGGCGCCTGTCCTACTCCTCGGCATGCGCCCCATCAAGCTCATAGAACTTGGTGGATGCCGGCAGGAACATCAGGTCGACGTCGCCGATCGGGCCCGAACGGTTCTTGGCCACGACGATACGCGTAACGCCCTCGTCGGGTCGATCGTCGCGCGAGGCCTCGGCCTCGTCGGCGGAACGGTCCAAGAACATAACGATATCGGCGTCCTGCTCGATGGAGCCCGATTCACGAAGGTCGGAAAGCTGCGGGCGCTTGCCGGTACGGGATTCGACCTGACGTGAGAGCTGCGACAGCGCGATGAGCGGGATCTTGAGCTCCTTGGCCATGATCTTCAAACCACGCGACATCTCCGAGACCTCGACGGTACGGCTCTCGGAGCGGCGTCCCGGCGGAGGACTCACCAGCTGCAGGTAGTCCAGGATGATAATTGCCTTCTCCTTGTTATGGAGCATACGGCGGCTCTTGGCGCGAATCTCGGTCACTGTGGTGCCGGGCGTATCGTCAATCAGAATATCGAGCTTGGACAAGGTCTGCGTGGCCTCGTTGATATTGGCCCACTGCTCGGGGCTAATGCGGCCCATGCGGAAGTCACTGATCGAGATCATGGCGTAGGCGCAAATCAGACGCTGGGCAATTTCCTTGCCCGACATCTCCAGAGAGAAGAAGCCGACAGTATAACCGGCAGCGGCAGCGTTGAGTGCCAGATTCAGTGCGAACGACGTCTTACCTACAGCAGGACGGGCGCCGATGATGATGAGCTGGCCCTCGCGAAAACCCATGAGCATGCGGTCAAGTGACGGAAAGCCCGTGGGCACGCCCGCAGCCTGGCCACCGGCCTGGCACACTTCCTCGGCCTCGTTATAGGCCTCGACCATAAACTCGGTCAACGTCTTGTAGCTCGACTTGACCTCGCGTGCCGTAACCTTGAGCAGCTTGCTCTCGGCCAGCTCGACAACCTCTTTGGTGTCGGTGGGGGCGTTATATGCCAGCGCGTTGATCTCGTTAGTGGCGCCGATCAGCTCGCGCAGCATCGAGTCGCGGCGAACGATGGCGGCATGGTGCTGCCAGTTGACGAGCGACAGGGTCTGACCCATCAACTCCAAAATGTACGCTTCGCCGCCCACGGCATCGAGCTTGTTGATGCTTCGCAGGTAATCGATCAGCGAGATGGAGTCGATGGGAATGCGGCTGTTGTACATATCGACCATCGCGGTATAGATGGTCTTATGAATGGGCCGGTAGAAGTCATCGGGCTGCAGCTCGACCTGGGCCTCCTCGACCACCTCGGGCGATAGCAGCATAGCGGCCAGTACATTGGCCTCTGCATCTTGGTTTTGGGGAAGACCCAACTTTGAGCCGCGGTCCTCAACCGTTAGCCCGGTCTCCCTATCGTCATATGCCATGAGCATCCTCATTCATATCGCTTGCGAGCATCCATAGTATCAGCCATGGTCCCAAAACGCGCCGCGCGCCGCCAATCATCACCGAACCAAACGGATGAACGGTCCTGTATATAGGACTTCGGCGCAACGTTCGCCATGACACTCACTCAGCGCAAAAAAACAAAAGGGCGCCCTGGTTTCCCAGAGCGCCCTTCTTAGAACAAGATTGTTGCGTTGCAGCAAATGCTACTCGACAGCAGCCTCAGTCTCGACCTCGGCGGTCTCGGCCTCGGCGACCTCAGCGGCCTCCTCGACCTCAGCCTCGGCAGCGAGCTCCTCGGCGGTAACGCCGACGAGAACGACAACCTCGGCCTTGATCTCGCGGTACAGCGAGATGGCAACGGTGTGGGCACCGGCAACCTTGATGGGCTTACCGAGCTCGACGCGCTTGCGGTCGATGTCCATACCGAGCTGAGCCTTGATGGCATCAGCGATCATAGCGGCGGTAACGGAGCCAAAGAGGATGCCCTCGTCGCCGACCTTGACGTCAACGGTGACCGTCTTGCCCTCGAAGGCAGCCTTGGTCTCGTTGGCGGTAGCCAGACGGACGGCCTCGCGCTTGGCGATGTTGTTGCGACGCTCGTCAAGCTGCTTGAGGTTGCCCTTGGTGGCGGCAACAGCGAGCTTCTTGGGGAACAGGAAGTTCTCAGCGTAACCCTGAGCGACCTCTACGACGTCACCCTCGCCGCCCTTGCCCTTGATCTCATCGAGAAGAATAACCTTCATGATGCGTCTCCCTTCTTAGCCGCGGTCGCGGTTGCCACGAGAGGAAACCACGGGGACGGTGTACGGCAGGAGAGCCATCTCGCGGGCGCGCTTGATGGCGTTGGCGATGTCATGCTGATGCTGCGTGCAAGCGCCAGTGACGCGACGGGGCTTGATCTTGCCACGGTCGGTCATGTACTTACGGAGAAGCTGAGTGTCCTTATAGTCGATGAACTCAGTGTTCTCCTTGCAGAACTGGCAGTACTTACGACGCGGCTGACGTGCAGAAAAATCATTAGCCATGTCAAAATACCTTTCATTTGGCAACTTCGGCGAACCGAAGCCGCCTCTCACTCAAAAATAGGTGAACAACCCTTAGAACGGGATGTCCTCATCGTAGACGTCGACCGCAGGCGGCGTAGCCACCGGTGCGGCAGGACGTGCTGCGGGCGCGGGGGCTGCGGGGGCGTAACCGCCCTGATCGTAGCCACCCTGGCCACCACGGGAGCTCATAAACTCGATCTCATCGACGATGACCTCAAGCTTGCTCCGGCGCTGGCCGTCGCGCTCCCAAGAGCTGTAGCGCAGCTTGCCCTCGATCGCGACCTTGTTTCCCTTTGCCAGGAAACGGCTCACGGCCTCGGCGCGGGTGCCGAACATGGTGCAGTCGACAAAGTTGGGATAGTCCTCCCACTCGCCAGTCTGCGCGTTGCGGCGACGATCGTTCACGGCGACGCCAAAGGACAGAACCTGGGTTCCGCCGGCGGTGGCGCGCAGCTCGGGATCGCGGGTGAGGTTACCGGTGATGTTCACTCGATTGATGCTCATAACTCACTACTTCCTCTTGGGGCACAAGCCCAGTCCAAAACGACAGTCTTACTCCTGGTCGTCGCGACGGACGATCATGTGGCGGACCACAGCGTCGGTGATGCGCAGGACGCGATCAAGCTCGGCGATCTGGGTAGGATCTGCGTGGAAGTTGATGAGGGTGTAGTCACCATCGGTGAGGTCGTTGATCTCGTAGGCGAGCTTGCGCTTGCCCCACTCGTCAACGGAGTCGACCTTGCCAGCGCCCTCAGCGATCGTGGTATCGATACGCTTCATAACAGCGAGACGAGTCTCGGGGTCGAGCGACGGGTCAACAAAGAACAGCAGTTCATAAGCCTTCATATTGTCACCTCCTCTGGGCAAATGTGGCTTCAGGTCGTGAAGGTGCGCCTGAAGCAGGAAAAGACTTAGTAATAATATCTTTCAACCTCCTAGGCTGCAAGAATTTGCAGCTACAACCTCATGACCTCCACATATGCCCATACTCGCACGACGTTTCATGCGCATTCCAACCAAATGCCGACCAAAAGCTTGACGAATCTGTGGACAAGATACGGTGCCGTGGGGACAAGCTGAGCCAAGCCACAGGTCAACGGGCACAAGGCTGTGGTCGCAAAATGCATACCAGTGGTCCACAACACCACCCAAAGATTTTTATATTCATTGCCAAGTCGCTTATGAATACCCCTTTTGAACAATTGAGTTGATCAACCAGGCTGGTCGGAAGCCGTTTTTTGGCACCTCAAACCCCACTGCAACGCCAAGCGCGGCCAAGCGTTTTAAAAAATGCCAACTTTTCTGTTTGCACTTTGCGATTCCTCGTGTATACTGACTTTCGCATTTAACGGAGAGTTGTCCGAGTGGCCGAAGGAGCACGATTGGAAATCGTGTAGGCGTCAAAAGCGTCTCCAGGGTTCAAATCCCTGACTCTCCGCCAGTTAATTCCAAAGCAGGCCTTCGAGCCTGCTTTGTTTTTACCCCACGCGGAGGGGTGGCAGAGTGGTTGAATGCGGCGGTCTCGAAAACCGTTTGGCCTGTATAAGGTCACGAGGGTTCGAATCCCTCCTCCTCCGCCATTTTGGTTGAGAAAGCTCCCAGCAACGGGAGCTTTTTTGTTTTGAGTCCCTAACAAGCAAATACGGCGGAGGAGGAGGGATTCGAACCCGCCAGGGCGCGGAGCGTAAAGAAAACGCGCCCGTGGCGCGTTTTTAGCGCAGCGCGGTCGGCGTAAGCCGACCGGATAAATTTTGAGCTCCGCTCAAAATTTGGACATCCCTCCTATTCGACCACGCCCCCATCGTGTTCAGCATCAACCCGGATCCCCAAACATGGAACCTATGACCGTACCCAGTCCCGACCGTTTGCCGAGCAATAGGGTCGCAATCGGCGCCGAACATGTACTATGTACGGGCATTGTCCAAATCCGTAATCCAAAGGACCCCATCTTGCCCGTCGTCGCCGCTATGACCGTTACCTCACACGCCACGGATGCCATGGTCGCCATCCCGTTTTGGCTCGAAATGTTCGCCGTCGTCGCGGCTTCAATCTCGGGCGTGTTGGTCGCGCGCGAGCACAAGCTTGACCTGGTGGGCGCGGTCGCGCTCGCGGTGGTCTGCGGTCTGGGCGGAGGTCTCTTGCGCGACATGACGCTGCAGGTGGGCAACGTCTACATCCTCAACCAGCCGATGGCACTCCCGCTTTCCATTGCCACGGCGGCCATCATCTATATTTTCCCGGCAATCGTCGACAAACCCGAAAAACTCATTCCCCTGCTCGACATCATCTCGGTCGGCATCTACGCCGCCACTGGAGCAGACAAGGCGCTGGTCTACGGCTTTGCGCCGGCGGTGTGCATCATGATGGGCTTTTTCACCGCGGTAGGCGGCGGCATGCTGCGCGACGGCTTTATGGGCGTGGTTCCGGGCATTTTCCAACGTACTAACTTTTATGCCATCGCCGCCATCGCCGGATCGACAAGCTATGTGTGTCTCGTTATGAGCGGCATCATGAGCAATGTCGCCGCGCTGGTCGTGTGCGTTGTCGTGACCATGGGTCTGCGCTGGCTGTCGCTGCGCTTTGATATCAAAAGCCCCACCGAGGAAGACATCGCACGCTTTTTGCATCGCAAAAAGTAGACAGCGCGGCACGACCCTTCGAAATGCAACCGAGAGGTTCTTTTAGAGCGCCCACGCGTTGGGTACCCTGTTAGGTATATGCCGAACACTTAACAAAAGGATCAACCATGGCTTTCAATCAAACCGCGACGGCGCCGTCACACAAGATACGTCGCTGCCTGCTTATGGCATTCGCGCTCATCGCGCTCGCGCTCACCGCTCTTCCCACGGCGTCATTTGCTGGCACGGACACGGCAGGCAATGTCCTTGCGACCGACAATGACGTCGATCCGTCTGGCGTCGAGGGTGACCTGTACTGGGCCGGCCAGGCCCTCAACTTGGACGATGCGTCCATCGGCCGCGACATAATTGCAGCAGGCGAGAGCCTCTCCATCCGCGACTGCACGGTGGGCGGCGCCGTCCGCTTGGCGGCGCGCACCATCGACATTGCCAAGACTACGGTTGATGGCAGTGTGACCGTTGCCGGCCAGCATGTCGTGCTCAATTCCGACAGCTCTGCCAACTGTTTTTACGCGATAGGCGAGACGGTTGCCCTGCGCGGCTCTACCAAGTCGGCAGCGCTTGCGGGCGATACGGTGACTATCGATGGCACCGTCGAGGGCGATGTTGAGGTTTGGGCCGACAAGCTCATCCTGGGCAAGAACGCCCACATCACCGGCACCGTGAACGCGCACGTCTCCGAGGACCCTGAGCGTGCCGCGGGAGCCGAAGTCGGCGCGCTCAAGATCGACCGCACCGAGAACGAGGATACTTCCACCGTTAACGATGTCATCGGCGGTATCGTCGCCGCGGCACTCTCGACCTGCTTTGTCGCTCTGCTTCTCGAGCTCGTCTTCCCGCGCGCGACCGCCAGCGCCGCCGGCATGCTCCACCAGCGCCCCATGCCCCTGTGGGTGAGCGGTCTTCTGAGCACGATTGCTGTCGTCCCCGCCGTCTTGCTGCTGATTATCTCTATCGCTGGTCTGTCGCTTGCCGGAGCCCTCTTGTGCGGCGTTATCGGCATCGCGTTGGTGTCGAGTGCCTTTGCGGGGTGTGCGATCGTCCGCATGGTCGGACACAACCAGAACCGCTACGCCATGGCGGCTGTGGGCGGCGTGATCGCAGGCGCCCTCACGGGGCTTCCCCTCGTAGGCGACTTCATCAGCGGCGTGGCCTTCGTCTTTACACTCGGCTACATCATCCAAATCATTTGGCGCAACGCCCACCTCAAACCGCAGCAGCCAGCTAACACGCCAGGACTCCCCACCGCTTAGCCGCCAACCACCATAAAGGGGCCAGGCACCTTTGTGGTGGTGCAGACCAGCTCAGTCCCTGTGCACAAAAAAGGGCGCCGACCATCGCGGTCGACGCCCTTTCTCGTTAGACGCTATAAAGCCCAGCGCTTATTTGTTGACCTGGCCGGCGCGGACGGCAGCCTTCTTGCGGTCGGTGGCGTTGAGCAGACGCTTGCGCAGGCGGATGTTCTTGGGAGTAATCTCGACCAGCTCGTCGTCGGCGATGTACTCCAGCGCTTCCTCCAGCGAGAAGGTGCGGGGCGGCACCAGCTGGACGGAGATATCGGAGGTCGAGGAACGCTGGTTGCCCAGGTTCTTGGTACGGGCGATGTTGACGACCATGTCGCCGGCCTTGCTGCGCTCGCCCACGATCATGCCCTCGTAGCACTCGGTGCCCGGCTCAACGAACAGCTGGCCGCGCTCCTGCAGCGTGCCCAGAGCGTAGGCAACGGCCTTCTCGGTGGTCATGGAGATCATGGCGCCGTTCTGACGGTTACCGATCTCACCAGCGTAAGGACCATACTCTAGGAAGGTGTGGTAGAACACGCCCTCGCCGTGGGTGACGTTCATGATGCGGTTCTTAAGACCCATGATGCCGCGGGTCGGGATCTTGAACTCGAGGTGCGTCACGATGCCCGAGGTATCCATGCTCGTCATGATGCCGCCGGAGGTGCCGAAGACCTCAACGACCTTGCCCGAGTACTCGTCCGGACACTCGACGACGGCCTGCTCGACGGGCTCCATCTTGTTGCCGTTCTCGTCCTTCTTAAACAGAACGCGGGGACGACCGACCTGGAACTCAAAGCCCTCGCGGCGCATGGACTCCATCAGGACGGACAGGTGCAGGATGCCGCGGCCCGAGACCTCGACGCCACTCTTGTCCTCGAGCTCCTCGATCTTCATAGTCACGTTGTTCTCGGCCTCGTTGAACAGGCGCTCCTTGAGCTGACGGGCGCCCACGATGTCGCCATCGCGGCCGACGAGCGGGGAGGTCGAAGCCTCAAAAACGATGGACAGGGTTGGCGGGTCGATCTCGATGGGCTCAAGCTCAACGGGGTTCTCGGGGTCGGTGTAGACATCGCCGATATCGGTGCGGTCAATACCCACGACAGCAGCGATGTCGCCGGCGCCGACTTCCTGGCACTCAGTGCGGCCCAGGTAGTCGAAGGTAAAGAGCTGCTTGACGGTAGCGGTGGCGCTGGAGCCGTCGTTCTTGACGACCAGGATCTGGTCGCCCTGGTGGATGGTGCCGGAGTACACTCGACCGATGCCGATACGGCCGACAAAGTTTGAGTGGTCGATGGTCACGCACTGCATGGCCAGCGGGGCGTTCTCGTCAACCTCGGGGGCGGGCATGTCGTCGATGATCATGTCGAGCAGCGGGTACATGTCCATGTTGCCGTCGTTGGGGTCAAGGCGGGCAAAGCCATTCATGGCGCTGGCGTAGACCACGTGCTCCATGGCGAACTCAAGCTGGTCGTCGGTGGCGCCCAGGTCGGCCATGAGGTCCAGGCAGTCGTTGTAGGCCTTCTCGGGATTGGCGCCCGGACGATCGATCTTGTTGATGACGATCATGATCTTAAGGCCGGTGTCGATAGCGTGACGCAGCACGAAGCGGGTCTGGGGCATGGGGCCCTCAAAGGCGTCGACCAGCAGCAGGGCGCCGTCGGCCATACGCAGCACGCGCTCGACCTCGCCACCAAAGTCGGCGTGGCCCGGGGTGTCGATGACGTTGATCTTGACGTCCTTGTACTCGATAGAGATGTTCTTGGCGAGAATCGTAATGCCGCGCTCGCGCTCCTGGTCGTTGGAATCCAGGACGCGGTCCTCGACCTGCTGGTTGGCACGGAAGGCGTCCGTGGCACGCAGGAGCTTGTCGACCATCGTCGTCTTGCCGTGGTCGACGTGGGCGATGATGGCGATGTTCCTCAGATTGTCTACGCGCATGTAGTTCCCCTATCTTCTATCTATATACAACCGGCACGCGTATGCGACCCACCCAGCAACGCAACGCTCGGCGGGAATATTGAGCCTTTTACCGAAAACTCGTTTATTTTAGCGATTTTAGATGAGAGGGGTTTCCTCACCTGCAGGTTCAGGGTCGCTCCACATAAAACCATCGCCGGCGCCCATGCCCTCATACAGCACATATGCCGAAAAACCACTCTCGAGCGTGGTTTCGAAGAAGCTCACGAGCAGAGCATCGTGATAGCCGCCGTCAATCTCGACGCAGCCGGTGTAGCCGATGGCATAGCGAGCGATACGGCCCAGGCCCTCGTCCTTAAGACCCATCTTGTGCTCGGAGATAAAGTTGGTGGCCGCCTCGAGGCACGCCTCTTCGCCATCCTCATCGAGCGCCGCCAGATAGCGGTTGGAAGCGGCGTCCTCAATTGCCACGACCACGCCAGGGTTTTCACCGGCGGCAAGGTCATCCAAGAACGCGCCGATCAGATCGCACACCATGGCGTCGAGCTCGGCGGAGACGTTACCGGCGTCCTGCATATCCTGTGCCATCTTTAGACCTTCCCATCGAGTCTGGCGTCGTTACAGTTCTTGTGCCTCGGCGGCGATCCTGGCGGCAGCGTCGCGGGCGCGCATCATGTCCGCTGCGCGCTTGTCGAGCACCTTGATCTGACTGGTCAGCATTACCGCATCGACCACACCCCAGATCACAAGGCCCGTAGAGATCGAAAACCCAAGCGCACCAACTGTACCACGAAGGCGCGGGCAGATTGCCGCAACAAGGGCGGAGATGACAACCATCTTGATAAACGAGCCGCGGCGTTCGCGAAGCGTGCGGGCCTGCGTCACATAGGCAATGCGAGCCGCCTCAGAAGCCTCCGAGCGCATCTGGGCCTCGCGGACGATTGCAGCCGCCTCAGCCGACATACCGCCGGCCATCAGCGAACGCTCCGCAACCTGGACGCCCCGCATTTAGAAGTCATCGGGGGAGAGCGTATGGACGAACTCGTCGAACTTCTCGAACTCCTGCTCGTCGTCGACTTCCTCGGCGTGGGTAGAAACAGTGCCCAGGCGATTCATGATGTCGTCCTCCACAAACATGGGGGCATTGCTGCGCACGGCAAGGGCAATGGCATCACTGGGGCGGGCGTCGATCTTGCGCTCGTCACCATCGGCCAGTACGACGATCGTCGCGTAGAACACCGGCGGCTCGGCGCGAACGATCTCGATGCGCTCGAGCTTGGCGCCCAGGGCGCCAACAGTATCGAGCAACAGGTCATGGGTAATCGGGCGCTCGGCGCGGCCGCTATCGATGCCGCGGCTGATGGCAGCGGCTTCAAACGAACCAGTCTGAATGGAAAGGGAACGCAGCGGCGCGGGCGAGTCCGATTTGCTGCAGCGCTCGCGAAGCACGATAAGCGATGGCACGGGACCGGCGGCCATGACGATGGTCTCTATGTCGACACGAACCATGGAACACCTCCGGTACGTAGCGGTTAACACGCGGCAGTCCGCCGCATTGAATAGCTATACTACCCAATCTTTCGCACAGCACACAAAACCAAAATGAGATTTATCGCAGACAAGAAAAGAGCCCCGAGGCAATGCCCCAGGGCTCTTCACAGTTTTGATGGTGGACCTGACAAGATTCGAACTTGTGACCTCCCGGTTATCAGCCGGACGCTCTAACCAACTGAGCTACAGGTCCATCATGGTGGAGGTTAGGGGGATCGAACCCCTGACCTCAGGCTTGCAAAGCCCGCGCTCTCCCAGCTGAGCTAAACCCCCACGGAGACAGTAATAAACACCCCAGCGGCGACTCGGCTCTCGCTGGGGTGTTTATTGCGAAAGAAAGTGGTGGACCTGACAAGATTCGAACTTGTGACCTCCCGGTTATCAGCCGGACGCTCTAACCAACTGAGCTACAGGTCCATCGCGCAAGGGATATATTAGACGAGTCGTTACGCGCGCGTCAACAACTTTTTTGAAAATCTTTGGGAGGGGTGGTCGCTGGGCTGGCGAGATGGTTTTGGTTTGCTGCTCGGACAGTCCTGCGCAAGACGAAGGCCACATTAAGTGGCCTTCTTTGCGTGCGGAACTCGCGACAAACCAAAACCACCTCGCCAGCCCAGCGACCATGGGGTCCCAAGGTTTTCAAAAAAGCGGTCGGCGCGCAGTGCGCCGACCGCCGATATATGGGGTCTGATATTTTCTACCAGCTAGGGCCTCTTACTCGTCTAGGAGATCTTCTGGCATGTCGTTGCCGTCGCCTAGATCGACAGGGGTTTCTTCGGAAGCAGAGCCGTTTTCTGTGGCTTCGCCTTCGGGCTTTTCCTTGGCTGCCGTCATGCGGGCGACAGCGCATACGCGGTCGTTGTCGTCGACGGTCATCATCTTGACGCCCTGGGTGGCGCGGCCGGTCTGGCTGATCTCGTCGGTCTTGACGCGAATGACCGTCGCGCCCTCCGTCACGATGAACAGCTCGTGCTGCGGGCCCACCGTCTTCATGGCCGCGAGGTTACCCTTACGCTCGGTCATTTGAATGGTGTAGACGCCCTGGCCGCCGCGATTCTGCTCCGGGTAGTCCGCGACCGGCGTGCGCTTGCCGTAGCCGCGCTCGGTGATGACGAACAGATCGCCGTTGCCGTTAGTGACCTCCATGCCCAGAACGCTCACGCCGTCCTTCATACCGATACCGCGAACGCCGCTGGTATCGCGGCCGGTGGCGCGCACCTGCTCCTCGGAGAACATGATCGCCTTGCCCGCGGTGGTGGCCAGGATAATCTTGTCGCCCTCGCGCACGCGGCGCACGTTCAGCAGCGCGTCGTCGTCACGCAGGTTGATAGCAATCAGGCCATCACGGCGGCTACGATCGTAAGCACTCATCACGGTCTTCTTGACCATGCCGTTCTTGGTGGCAAACATCAGGTACTCGTCGGCCGGGAAATCGCGGCAGCTGATGACGCTCGCGATCTTCTCGCCCTCCTCGAAGGGCAGCAGGTTGACGATCGCGGTACCGCGCGCCTGGCGCGTACCCACCGGCAGCTCGTGCACCTTCAGGCGATAGACCTTGCCCTTGCTCGAGAAGAACAGCACGTACTCGTGCGTGGACGCGATGAACATCTCATCGATAACGTCGTCCTCTTTGAGATTGACGCCCGACACGCCCTTGCCGCCGCGCTTCTGGGCGCGGTAGGCGGCCACCGGGATACGCTTAACGTAGCCGGTGTGGGTGATGGTCACGACCATGTCCTCGTCGGCGATGAGGTCCTCGACATCCAGGTCCTTCTCAACCTGGCTGATCTCGGTGCGGCGCTTGTCGCCAAACTTCTTGGAGATCTCGCGCATCTCTTCCTTGATGACGCCCAGAATCTTCTCCTCGTGCGCCAGCAGGTCCTCGTAGTAGGCGATGGCGCGGCGCAGGCCGTCCAACTCTTCTTGGATCTTGTCGCGCTCCAGGCCGGTCAGGCGGCGCAGCTTCATCTCGAGGATGGCCGTGGTCTGCTCGGGCGTAAAGCCAAAGCGCTCAATCAGGCGGCTGCTGGCCTCGGAGTCGGTCTGCGAGGAGCGTATGATGCTAATGACCTCGTCGATATGGTCAAGGGCCATCAGGTAGCCCTCGAGGATATGGGCACGCGCCTGGGCCTTCTTAAGGTCGAAGCGGGTGCGGCGGGTGACTACGTCGACCTGGTGGTCGATGTAGTGTTGCAGCATCTCGCGCAGGCTCAGGCATTTGGGCACGCCGTTGACGAGCGCCAGGTTGTTGGCGCCAAAGGTCGTCTGCAGCGAGGTGTACTTATACAGGTTGTTGAGCACGACCTGCGGAATGACGCCCTTCTTGAGCTCGATGACCAGACGGATGCCCTTCTGGTTGGACTCATCGCGCATATCCGAGATGCCCTCGATGCGCTTGTCGTTGACGAGCTGGGCGATCTTCTCCTGCAGGGTGCCCTTGTTGACCATGTAGGGAATCTCGGTAAAGACCAGGCGGCTGCGACCGGTCTTGGTGGACTCCACATGTGCCTTGGCACGCACGGTAATGGAGCCGCGGCCGGTCTCGTAGCTCTGCTTAATGCCGGCGCTGCCCATGATGATGGCGCCGGTGGGGAAGTCCGGACCTGGCATGATCTGCATGAGCTCGTCGACGGTGGCGTCGGGGTTGTCGATCAGGTAGCAGGTGGCCTCAATCGCCTCGGTGAGGTTATGCGGGGCGATGTTGGTGGCCATGCCGACGGCGATGCCCTGGCTGCCGTTGACCAGCAGGTTGGGGAAGCGCGCAGGCAGCGCCACGGGCTCGGCAAGTGATTCGTCGTAGTTGGGCTGCCAGTCGACGGTATCCTTCTGCAAGTCACGCAGCAGTTCCATGGCGGGCTTTGCCAGGCGGCTCTCGGTGTAACGCATGGCCGCCGCGCCGTCGCCGTCGATGTTACCGAAGTTGCCGTGACCGTCGATGAGCGGCGTGCGCATGGAGAACCACTGCGCCAGGCGGACCATGGCCTCATAGACCGCGGAATCGCCGTGCGGGTGGTACTTACCGATAACTTCGCCGACCGTCCAGGCCGACTTCTTATGTGGGCGGTTGGGGTAGATGCCGCTCTCGTTCATCGCGTACAGGATGCGGCGGTGAACCGGCTTTAAGCCGTCGCGCACGTCCGGCAGGGCGCGCGCCGTGATAACCGACATCGAATACTCGATGAACGACTGCTTCATCTCGCGACCGAACTCCGAAATCTGGAGCTGGCCGCCGTTGATATCCTCGCCGGCCGAGGCACCACGGTCGACTTCGCCAAAGCTCTCCTCGAGCTCACCGTCGTCGTCCTCTTCCTCATCATCATCGGCATCGGGGTTATAGGCGTCCGGATCGCCGTCCTCGCCCTGCTCAGCACGGGCAAGCAGGCGCTTCAGATCATCGGGCATACCGGCATCGCCGGCCTCGTCCATACCCTCGCTATTGTTGATATCGTCTGCCACGTTACCTCCTCTTAAGCATCAAGGAATCGTGCATCATGTGCGTGTTTTTCAATGTACTCGCGGCGATAGCCGACCTCGGAACCCATCAGCTCGCGCACGGCGCGGTCCGCCACCACGGCGTCCTCGATCGACACGCGCTGCAGAATGCGGGTCTTGGGGTCCATCGTCGTCGAGGCAAGCTGCTTGGGGTCCATCTCGCCCAGGCCCTTGTAGCGCTGGACGGTATAGCCCTTGCGCTTTTTGGTGATTTTGCCGTCCTTGGCCTTGCCGTCCTCGTCGTTATCGTCGGGGTTCAGGCCCAGACTCTGGATGGTGTCGCGCAGGATCTCGTCTTCGGGCTGGCGGCCGTTGGGATACACGTAGTGGATCTTGTTGCGCACCTTAATGCCAAAGATGGGCGGGCAGGCAACATAGACGTAGCCGGCATCGATCAGCGGACGCATGTACTTGTAGAAGAACGTCAGCAGCAGGATGCGGATATGCGCACCGTCGACGTCTGCATCGGTCATGATGATGATCTTGTGGTAGCGCGCCTTGGTGATATCGAAATCGCCGCCGTCGCCGGCACTCGTCGTGACGCCGCAGCCGATCGCGGTAATCAGCGACTGGATGGTGTCACTCGAGAACGCGCGATGGTCACCAACGCGTTCGACGTTCAAAATCTTGCCGCGCAGGGGCAGAATCGCCTGGATGTCTCGGCGACGGCCGTCCTTGGCCGAACCGCCTGCCGAGTCGCCCTCTACGATGAAGAGCTCGGTCAGCTCGGCATCGCGCACCGAGCAGTCGGCGAGCTTACCGGGCAGGGACGCCGTCTCGAGCAGGCTCTTGCGGCGGGTCGCCTCGCGCGCCTTACGGGCGGCATTGCGCGCCTTGCAGGCCTGCTGCGCCTTCTTGACGATCTCGCGAGCGGGCTTAGGGTGCTCCTCGAGGTAATCGGCAAGGCCGTCGGTCACGATCTTGAGCGTGAGCGCACGCATGTAGGAGCTGCCGAGCTTGGCCTTGGTCTGGCCCTCAAACTGCGGATCGGGCAGCTTGACCGAGATAACGGCCGAAAGGCCCTCGCGCACATCGTCGCCGGTCAGGTTGGTGTCTTTTTCCTTGAGCAGGTTCTGCTTGCGCGCGTAATCGTTGATCACGCGGGTGAGCGCGGTGCGGAAGCCCTCAAGGTGCATGCCGCCCTCGGGGGTGTAGATGTCGTTGGCAAACGACATGACGTTCTCGCCGTAACCGCTATTCCACTGCAGGGATACCTCGACCTCGCCCATCTTGGCCACAGGTGCGTCCGGGTCCGATTTGCCCTCAATGTAGATGGGCTCCTTAAAGGCCTCGGGGACGTCCTTGCCCTCGTTGAGGAACTTGACGAAGTCGATGATGCCGCCCTCGTAGCAAAACTCCTCCACGTGGGGAGTCGCCTCGCGCTCGTCGGTCAGCACGATCTTGAGGTTCTTATTGAGGAACGCCGTCTCCTGCAGACGGTTGTGCAGCGTATCGAAATCGTAAATGCAGGTCTCGAAGATCTCGTCGTCGGGCCAGAAGGTGACGGTGGTGCCCGTCGAATCCGAGGTGCCCACGACCTCCATCTTCTTGACGGTCTTGCCGCGCGAGAACTCCATCTCGTAGGTGTTGCCGTCGCGACGAACCTGAACGACCACGCGCTTGGACAGTGCGTTGACGACGGAGATGCCAACGCCGTGCAGGCCGCCCGAAACCTTATAGGCCGAGTTATCGAACTTACCGCCGGCGTGCAAGATCGTCATGACGACCTCGAGCGTCGGGATCTTTTTAACAGGGTGCTCGTCGACGGGGATGCCGCGCCCGTTGTCGACGACCGTGATGGAGTTGTCGGCGTGGACCGTCACCTGGATCTCGGTGCAGAAACCGGCCATGGCCTCGTCGACGGAGTTGTCAACGATCTCCCACACCAGGTGATGCAGACCGCTGGCGCTCGTCGAGCCGATATACATGCCCGGGCGCTTACGAACGGCCTCGAGACCTTCGAGAATCTTAATCTCGCCGCCATCGTAATCGTTTTCGTTTGCCACACGTCCTCCTTCAGTCAAGAAAATGTGTACAGCCTTACTAGTTTATCGTAAAAAAATACCCTCGGGAACGAGGGTATTTGGCTCTACAAGGCCACCAGATGCGATTTAAGGCTCTTTTTTGCTTTGCACGCCCTTGGCCCACTCGGCACTGGCTCTCATGGCGTTCTCGAGGGCCTCGCGCAGTTTTTGGTCCTCGATGGGTGCCACTTGGCGCTCGATCTCGGTGCGCTCGGCCTCACTTAGGTCGGCGTGCGGGGCCGGCGGGCGCTCGGTCGTCGCCGGGCGCAGGCGCTCCTTGGCGGCGGATGGCGTGTGACCGGGTGCGGTGGTTTTGAACACCAGGCCGTCCACATGCGCACCGGCGCGCTCCATACGCGCGCGGATGATCTCGCGCAACAGCGTCATTTCCTGCGTCCACGAGGGCGAGTCGAGATATACCAGCAGCTCATTGGACTCGGGCAGGTAGCGCAGACCCGTCACATGCCGCCCCTCGCGCGTGCCCGAGCACACCGCATTCCACGCGCGATAGACCGCACGAGATTCCTCTGCAGCCTCCATCTGCGCGCGGCGCTCAGGTGTCGCGGCCGCCAGGATGCGCTGGCGCTCTGCGTTCAAAAACCCACTGAAGGCGACCGTTTCGCTCTCGCGCTCGTAATTAGCACGTCTCACCCATGCTCACCACCTTGGCTCGATCAAGCAGATCATCGGTAAAGTACCCCAGGTTGGTCGTGGTTATGACCGTCTGGATATCATCGCCGATCAGCCGCAGGAAAGCACCGCGGCGTTCGCCGTCGAGTTCGCTCATCACGTCGTCCAAAAGCAGCAATGGGGCCGTGCCCAGGACATCGCGAGCCACGGCCACCTCCGCCACCTTCCAGGCCAGAACCAACGTTCGCTGCTGACCCTGGCTGGCAAATGAACGGGCGGAGCGACCCGCCACGGTAAACTCAATCTCATCGCGATGCGGTCCCACCAACGTCACGCGGCGGCGAATTTCCTCGTCGGCGTGCTCATCAAGGGCAGCCAGCATGCGCTCGTACGCCCAGCCCTTCAGCTCTTCGCGATCATCGACCTGGGGCAAATCCCCCAGCGTGGACGTATAGGTCACGCTGGCAGCCTCGCCGGACGCCACTTGCCCGTAGGCAGTGTGCACATGGCCCGCCAGCCGGTCGAGCAGAGCCAACCGGTGCACAAGCAGAGCCGAGCCCGCGCGGGCAATCGAATCGTTCCACGCGCCGAGCATCTCGCGGCAGCACCAGGTCTCCTTGAGCAAGGCGTTACGCTGGGTCACGCAGCGCCCATAGGTGCTCGCAAGATCGGCATAGCGTGCGCTCAGTTGCATGCCAAAGTCATCGAGGGCGGCGCGGCGCACACTGGCGCCTCGCTTAACCATGTCCAGATGGTCGGGGCAAAACAGCACGCTCGGCAGAACCCCGCGCACACCGGCGGCAGAACATCTCTTGCCGTTGCGGCTAAACGAGCGCTTACCGTCCTCCGCGTTCAATCCCATATCAAGCACGCGGCCGTCGCCCTCGAGCCTCAGCTCGACCTTGCACGAGCCCACGCCGTCATGGACGAGCTCGGCTGCGGTCGGATGCCTAAACGAGGCGCCGCTCGTCAGCAGCTGCAGCGCCTCTATGAGATTGGTCTTTCCCGCCGCGTTGGGCCCCGCAAGTATCGTCACACCCTCGTTCAGAGCAAGGCGATAGCTATCGAAGCTGCGGTAGTGCGCGACGGAAAGATCGCGGGCGAATATGGTCATAGGGCGGCTGCTAGATGCGGACCGGCATGACCAGGTACAGGTAGTTGATCTTGTCGTAGGACTTGAAGATGCCCGCCTGCGAGTAGCTCTTGAGCTCCAGCGTGATCTCCTTCTCCTTGGACAGGGCATTGAGGCAGCCGAAGATGTAGTGGTAGTTGAAGGCGATGGTACCCGACTCGCCCTCGGCCTCGACATCGATCGTCTCCTGCGCAAGGTCCTGGTCATTGGAAATGGAGGACAGGCCCATCTGCCCGTTCTCGACATCGATCTCGAACTTGACAGCGGGGTTGGCGCTCGCGATAACGGCCACGCGCTTGAGGGCGGCGTTAAAGGCGGCGACGTCGATCTTGACGCTCGTCACGCACGAATCGGGGATGAGCTGCTTGTAGTTGGGGTACACGCCCTCGATGCGGCGCGACACGTAGGTGGTGTTGCCGGCCTCAAAGACGACCTGGGTGTCGGTAGCTCCGATCATGATGGTCGCCTGACTGGCCATGATGTTCAGCGCGTCGTTAAAGGCGTCGGCCGGAACGTTGAGCTCAAAGGAGCCCTCGAGGGTCGAGGTCTCGACCTGCGTATCGCACACGGCCAAGCGGAAAGAATCGGTCGCCACCAGGCGAACGGTGTTGTTCTCGACCTTCATGTGCACGCCGCCCAGGATGGGGCGAGCCTTGTCGGTCGAGGTGACGCGCCACACGCGGCCGACCATTTCGGACAAGATATCGGTCGGCAGCTCCACGGCACTCTCGATGGCATAGGCCGGAAACTCAGGGAAGTCATTGGCATCGAGCGTGTTCAGGCGGAACGAGCTCTTCTCGCAACTGATCAGCACCTGGCGCTCGGACAGCTCAAAGGTGACCGGGGCATCGGGGAGAGTCTTGGTGATATTGGAGAGCATCTTACAGGGGATAACCATCTCACCCTCTTCTTCGACATGCGCCGCGATGCGATGACGGATCGAGATGGTGTAGTTAGAGGTCTGGAATTCCAAGATGCCGTCTTGCGCCTTGACGAGCACGCCCGACAGGATGGGAAGGGTGGATGCCGAAGCGACACCCTTCATAACGACGCCGATGGCTTGTGTAAGCGAGCTCTGGCTGACGGTGAACTTCATCTTTTAATACCTTTCTATAGATATAAATATCTTAATAATAGTAATAGCACTGACGAAACTGTTGATTACTCCCAAAGACGCAGGTCAGACCCAGAAAGAGAATCGACAGCAACCTGTGTGCAACAGGGGTGGTTTTCCACGTTCAAAACCTGCGCAAAACTTTTCATCACCGCGGGTTGGGTTTTAGACACCTTATGCCCGTGGTTTCGACAAGTTTTCAACAGGTGTCTCTATTTCCCTACGAGCGCAGTGTAATTTTATCGCGCAGCGACTTGAGGTCTTCGGTGACGGTGCGGTCTTCCTGGATCATCTTCTGGACCTTTTTGTAGCTCGTGCTGACGGTCGAGTGGTTGCGGTTGCCAAATTCGGCGCCCACCGCCGTGGTCGTCATCTCGCACATCTCTATGGCCAGGTAGATAGCGATATGGCGTGCTTTGGCGATATTGGCGTTGCGACGCGGGCCGATGAGCTCCTCGTGCGTCACGCCGTACTGCTCTTCGATGACGGACTGAACCGTCTGGACGTTGATCTTTTTGGCCGATGTGTCGAAGTACTGGCTGGCGATGGCGTCGATATCGTCAAAGGTGAGCTCTCCGCCCTCGCGCTCGCGGTCGCCCGCCTCGCCGGCGCAGCGCTCGCAAAAGCTCTCGAGTTCGCGGATGTTGGTGCCCGAGACCTCGGCCATGTGTTTAAAGTGCTCGTCGGTCAGGTGCCCGCCGTCGCCCCCATAGGCCGCCAGCAGCGAGTCGTCGCCTGCCTCGGGAGCGGCGACGATGGTGTTCTCGTAATAGCGCTGCAAGATCTTGTATTTCATCTCGTAGCTGGGCTCTGCGACCAGGCAGAGCATGCCGGCGTTGAAGCGGCTGGTCAGACGCTCATCCATGCTCAGGTCCTTGGGGGCGCGGTCTGCCGCGATGACGACCTTCTTGTTGTTGCGGATGAACTCGTCCATGAGCTGGAAAAAGTAGTCCACGCTCGCGCGCTTGCCGATGATGTTTTGGATGTCATCGATGATGAGCACGTCCACGCCGTGGTACGCCTGCATGATGGGGGCGTTGCTCTTCTTTTGGCGGTCGAACTCGGTCATCAGGTCGTCCAGATATGCCTGGGAGTTGGCATACTTGACCTTGATCTCGGGCGACTTCTCGGCGAGCTCGTTTTTGATGGCAAGCAGCAGGTGCGTCTTGCCCAGGCCCGATTTGCCGTAGATGAACAGCGATGTGCACGTGCCGCGCTCGTCCGCGAGGGCGGCAAACTTTAGTGCCGAGCGATAGGCATGGCTGTTCTCGGGGCCGTAGACAAAGTTCTCAAAGGTGAATTTTGAGTTCGCGGCGAGTGGGGCTCCATCCGTATTCTGCTCGGCCGGCACGGTCGGCGCTGGCATGGGTGAAGCGGGGGCCGCAGCTTGCGTGGATTTAGTCGGCGCTCCGCCCTTCATCTGGTTCATCATGCGACGAAAATCATCGGCCGAGAGCGTGTTCTTGATTGCAATGCCCGAATCCGAGCCCGCCGCTGCGTCGTGAGCGATGGGCATGTGCGTGACGGGTGCATTCGTTGACGTCGCTGCCGCGGTCGGCAACGGTGCCATGGTTTCACGGGAAACATCGCTGTGCTGGTGCTCGATTGTCGGCACGTCGCCTGCGGAGGCCGGCACCGCCGGGGAAGCAGCGGGAGCCGTGGCGGGCGCCGTCGCGGCAGCGGATTCCGTCGCGGCGCCTTGCGGTGCCACGATGTCGAGCGCAATCGGTGCAAAGGCGATTTCTTCCAGATAGGCCTCAATAGTCGGCTGATGCTTTTTGAGCTGCGCGATGGCAAAGCGCGAGGGGGCCTCGATCGTGAGCGTATCTTCGGTCAGGCTTATGGCGCGCGATTGCCCCAGCATGTTGATGAGGCGTGCATCTTGGCCGTCGCGCTGACAAAAGGCGATGGCATCCCCCAGGATGATGCTTGCTTCCTCGTCCACTGTCTCTCCCGTTCTTTAGCTCTGAGCTCGCACGCGAGCGGCGCCGAGTTCGGTCAGATGGTATTTCTGGCCATGCTTGATGACCAAGCCGGCCTGCGCCAAGTCATTGAGCGTGCGTGACCAAGTGGGGGCCGAGTTTCCAAACGTCCTCGCCAGATCGGTTGCACCGCACGCTTGATTTTGCGCCAGATAGCCCAGCGCGGCGTTGCCGCGATCGCTTACGAACACGTCCGGTTGTGGCTGCGCATACTGATTTGCTGCATTAGGATACATCATTTGAGCTGCTGGTTGTTGAGAACTCTGCATCGGCGGCATTTGCTGTTGAAAACTTTGAGGCCACTGTTGGTAAGGCTGTGGAGGCATCTGCTGGGTCCAAGGGTTGTACTGCTGCTGCGGCATCTGCTGGTACGGCTGCTGATATCCCTGCTGGTACTGCTGCGGGAACTGCTGGCCATACCCCAGTGGCGGCATCTGCTGATATGGATATCCCTGTTGGTACGGCTGATAGCCCATTTGCTGGCCACCCGGCGCCCCCGTCGCCTGCTGCATTGCTGCTGCATCCTGATCAGCCAGCGGCATGGCCTCTGGCATGTTTGGCGGCATCGACATAGATGCCGCCTGGGGTTCTTGTGTGGGAAGCATTCCGGGCTGCTGCATCTGTCCCACGGGGGGCTGCATCTGCTGCGTTGCCACGGGCTGCTGCGCAAAAGCTCCCGGCAGGGGATATGTGGGCTGCTCCGTCTCGGGCCGCACGGCAGCGCCGCGTCCGCCGGCACGCTCGATTTCCTGCACGCGTTTAGGGTTCAGGCTTACCGTAACCACGGTGCCGTTGCCCATGTTGTCCTCGATGGATACGGCACCGCCGGCGTTTTCCAAATACTCCTGCACCATGGGAAACCCTGCTCCGGTTCCACGGATATAGCGCTTCATCTTGCTGTTTGCGCTGGTAACGCCAAAGTCGAAAGCACGTTCCTTGTCGTCGATGCCGGGTCCTTGGTCAGCAAAGCGGATGGTGTCTCCGCCGTCCAGAATCGAGATGATGGGCTCGGCAAAGTGTGCGTGGATAAAGTTTTCGACAATCTCGCGGATGACCATGAGCGAGATGTGGCCACCTTGTTCTTTCATGCACTGGTAGACGGTGTTGGTCGTCTCTTCCAAATACGTGCGGACATCTTGCGGATCAATGACGATCACCCGCGGTGTCGACAGCATGTCGTCATAGACGGCGATGCGCGCGGCGTACATGGCTTTTGGCGCCTGCGTGGTCGTCTGCTCGCCTTCCGCACGCTCTTCGCGCACGCCGGTGATGTGCTCGTTGTCGGGTGCCGGGTCTCCGGAATCGACCATGGTGTAAAAGTCGTCAGACATGCCGCTCGCAATCTTTCAAAAGGTTTCGAACAAATAGTAGCTCACCGTGCAACGTTTCTCATCTTTCGACAACTTTTCAAAACTTGTTGAAAACTTTGGAAAACGGGCGAAAAGTTCTCAACATTGCCAACATGACCTGTTGAAAACTCGATGAAATATCGTGAAAGGTTGCCATGAGGCGCAAATTTCGGTTGTGCTTATGGGGGAACCGTGTGAACTGCGCAACCTTTTACCTTTGATTTCTTGACATTTGAACATTGATTTCCCTACAATCTTCAAGCTCACGTGTCTATATCTGCGTCCGCGTCCCCGCGGACACTCGAAATGCAGCAGGAGGAACTTAAGATGAAGCGTACGTATCAGCCTAATAAGCGTAAGCGTGCCAAGACCCATGGCTTCCGTGCCCGTATGGCCACTAAGGGTGGTCGTGCCGTGCTCGCCCGTCGTCGTGCCAAGGGCCGCAAGCGTCTCACTGTCTAGCAGCGATACACACATCTCGCATGAAGACTATTAAGTCTCGGCAAGATTTCGAGCATGTGTTCAGTCAGGGGCGTCGTTTCAATCACCCTCTGATTCGAATGACCATATGTGAATCGGTTGGCGAAGGCGACTCCGGAAGGGTCGCCTTCGTTGGTGCTAAGCGACTCGGTTGTGCCGTCGTGCGCAACCGATCTAAGCGTGTGATGCGCGAGGCCGCCCGCAGCTGCGGATTTCCCGTTGCGGGTTATGACATCATCTTGTTTGCAACTCCCAAGACGAGGGTTTCCTCGCCGCAGGAGATGGACAAGGCGTTGCGTTCGCTTATGAAGCGCGCCGGCGTTGCCGGGGAGGAGCGATGAGCAATCACGTTTTGCGACGTGTTGCCATCGCTCCTATTCGCATATATCAACAGGTTATTTCGCCCTTATTGCCTGACGCCTGCATTTATTACCCAACGTGCTCGCAATACGCCATCCAGGCGATTGAGAAGCACGGTGTTTTGAGAGGCTGCTGGCTTGCCGTGAGGCGCATCGCTCGCTGCAATCCCCTGCACGTCGGCGGTTATGACCCTGTGCCCTAGCGGGCACTCGCTATCGGAGGAAAACTTACATGTGGGATTGGATCGTTAACATCCTTTTCGAGCTGCTCAAGCTCATCCAGACCTTTGCGGTCGACTGGGGCCTGTCCATCATCATCCTGGTGGTCATCATCCGTCTGCTGCTGACGCCGCTTATGCTCAAGTCGACCAAGTCGACGGCTCGCATGCAGGTGCTGCAGCCCAAGATGCTCGAGATCCAGGAGCGCTATGCCGACGATCCCCAGCGTCAGGCCGAGGAGATGCAGAAGTTCTACAGCGAGAACAAGTTCAACCCCATGGCTGGCTGTCTGCCGCTGCTGATTCAGATGCCTATCCTGTTCGCCCTGTTTACATTGCTGCGCAACCTGCCGCAGTACTTTAACGACGGCACGTTCTCGTTCTTCAACATCCTGCCCGACCTGACCACCACGCCGAGCGCTTCCTTTGCCGATGGCTTTATGGTTGCACTGCCTGCGCTGGTTTGCCTGATCCTGTTTGCCGTCCTGACCCTGATTCCGCAGCTCTATATGTCGCGCAACCAGACCGGCCAGCAGGCTCAGAGCATGCGTATGATGGCCGTTGTCATGACGGTCATGATGCTTTGGATGGGCTGGAGCCTTCCCGTTGGTGTTCTGCTGTACTACGACGTCTCGTCTGCTTGGCAGGTTATCCAGCAGATTTTTGTGACGCAGAAGGTCATCGACAAGGCGAAGGCCGATGAGGAGGAGCGTCTTAAGAACGCTCCGCTGCAGGTTGAGGTCACTCGTCGCGAGAAGAAGCCGCGCCCGCACAAGAAGAAGTAGTGGGATATCAATCTTATTTAGGTACCTAACTTTTGGAGTACGTTATGTCTGAAGAGATCATCGAGGATATGCTTGAGGAGGTTGCCCCGCAGGTCGCGGGCGATTATCCCGAGATTGCACAGCGCTACAAGGCTGGTGAAGAGCTGACCGATGAGGAGCTCGACACCATTGCCGATGTTGCGATTTCCATCCTGCGTTCCATCCTTTCGCACTTCGATGCCGCCAACTCTCCTATCGATGAGTATGAGGGCGACGAGGGTGAGCTGATTTTGGATGTAACGGCTCCCGACCTTGCTGTTCTCATTGGCCGTCATGGTCGCACTCTTGATGCTCTTCAGGTTATGTTCTCTTTGCTGGTGAGCCGCAAGCTTGGCTTTAGGTATCCGGTTGTAGTGGACGTCGAGGGATACAAGAGTCGCCGTCAGGATAAGGTCGCCTCCATGGCTCAGTCTGCTGCCGAGCGTGCCATCCGCACTCATAAGAGTGTTTCGCTTCCGCCCATGAATGCCTACGAGCGCCGACTGGTTCACATTGCACTTCGTGGCAACGATGCAGTCGATACTCATTCTGAGGGTTCTGACCCTGATCGCCATGTGGTGATTGTTGCTCGATAATCTACTCGAGCTTATGCTAGGGGGACGTGGTTTCCACGTCCCCTTTTTTTGTCAAAAGTTCTCGATACGCTGATTTTTGTCAGAAAGGAGCTTCTGTTGTTTGTACTTACCGATCAGCAGGCTGACGAGATGTTGAGTCGCCTAACTTCCTATTGCAAAGAATATTCCTTGAGCGTAACTGATATTGAGCTGAGGAAATGTATCCAGCATTTGGATTTGGTTCTAGAAACAAATAAGACAACCAATCTCACCCGTATTCTTAACGTAGAAGATGCTGCCGTACTTCATATCCTCGACTCACTTGTTTTGCTCCCCTATATCAATAAGGCTCCTGAGGGAGCTTTGCTCGATATGGGAACAGGTGCGGGCTTCCCTGGTATTCCATTAACCATAACCACGCATCGTAAAGCTACTTATATTGACTCTGTTGGCAAGAAGGTTGATGCGGTTAATTCCTTTGTCCATGCTCTTGGATTGAAACATGCTCATGCGGTTCATGATCGTCTTGAAGAATATGCTCGAAGCCATAAGAAGCAGTTCTCCGTTGTAACCGCCCGCGCACTGGCCCCTCTACCGATTCTTGTTGAGTATGCGGCTCCGTACCTGAATGATGGAGGGCTATTTGTTATCACCAAGGGCAATCCTTCGGATGAGGAGCTTGCTTCCGGCATGTCAGCAGCTAAGATTTGCGGCTTCACTTTGCTTCTGAATGACGCAATTGATTTGCCTGAAGGCTTGGGTCACAGGGAGTTCATTGTTCTTAAGAAGAGTCATTCAGCATCCGTTTCATTGCCTCGTGCAAATGGCATGGCAAAGAAGAATCCGCTTGCCTAGATGTTTCACGTGAAACATAATGGATACTAACAGCTTGCAGTGTTTCACGTGAAACATAGCAGTTGCTATCGATTCGGAATGTTTCACGTGAAACATCCTCCGTTTGACAGCTTTAATACACACCAGGAGGGACCGTGGGATTTCGCGACGTTAAGCGTTCTAAGAGCGCAAAAGACACGCGTATCATTGCAATCATCAATCAAAAAGGCGGCGTCGGTAAGTCAACGACGGCTGTAAACCTTGCAGCAGCACTGGGTGAGCAGGGTCGTAAGACACTGATTGTCGATTTTGATCCGCAGGGAAACAGCACCAGTGGATTCGGAATTGAAAAAGAAGACCTTGATCACTGCATCTATGATGCATTGTTGAATGATGTGCCGGCAGAATCGCTTGTTCTTGATACAAATTGCAAAAAGGTATTCGTAATTCCGGCTACAATTCAGCTTGCAGGCGCGGAAATTGAACTCGTAAGCGCAATTGCTCGTGAAACCCGTCTCAAAGATTTGCTTGAGCCGATTCAGGACGAGTTCGATTTTATTTTCATTGACTGCCCTCCTTCGCTCGGCCTGCTTACTATCAACGCTTTGACCGCAGCAGACAGCGTTTTGATTCCGATCCAGTGCGAGTATTACGCACTCGAGGGCGTTACGAAGCTGCTTGAGTCAATGAAGATGGTCAAATCTCGTCTGAACAAGGGCTTAGACACCTACGGTGTGCTTATGACCATGTATGACTCGCGTACTTCTCTATCGAATCAGGTTGTTGAGGAGGTTCAATCGTACTTTGGTGATAAGGCATTTAAGACGTTGATCCCCCGTACGGTTAAAATCTCCGAAGCTCCGTCTTTTGGGGAACCGGTAATTACCTATGCACCTCAAAATAAGGGTGCAAAAGCATATATGAACCTTGCAAAAGAGGTGATCAAGCGTGCCTAGTGTAAAGAAACGTGGCGGATTGGGACGTGGACTCAATGCTTTGGTCTCAGAGGCCGAGTATGAGACCGGTGGTTCGGCTGCATCGGCTTCGAATGCCGCATCTGAAACAAAACTACCTATTGAGGATATCGTTCCCAACCCTAATCAGCCGCGAATTCACTTTAACGAAACTGAACTTCGTGAGTTGAGCGAATCAATCCAAGAACATGGCGTCTTGCAGCCGCTTTTGGTTCGCAAGCATGGAAACGGCTATGAGATCATCGCTGGTGAGCGTCGTTACCAAGCGTCAAAGCTTGCTGGTCTTGAGGAGCTGCCTGTCATCATTAAAGATGTTAATGATGAAGAGATGCTGGCTCTTGCTCTGATCGAAAACCTTCAGCGTTCTGATCTGAATCCCGTCGAAGAGGCTAAGGGCTATCGCCAGCTTATCGATGCCAGCGGTATGACCCAGGAGGCATTGTCGAAGGCAGTCAGCAAGTCACGCTCTGCAATTACAAACTCGCTGCGCCTTCTCGATCTCCCTGAAGTTGTTCAGCAGATGATTTTTGAGGGCAAACTTACTGCTGGTCATGCACGTGCGATTCTTGCAGTTCCCTATGAGGACGCTCGAATTCGACTTGCAGAGAAGGTTGTTGCAGAGGGCCTTTCCGTAAGAGCGACAGAAAATCTTGCTCCGTTGTTTTCTGCCGGAGAGACACCTAAGACGCCGAGGCCTGCAACGCCTCAGTCTTTTAAAAAGGCTGCCCGTGTGCTTCGTCAGGTTTTTAATACCAACGTGCGTGTTAAGAGCTCGCGTGGAAAGAATAAGATTGAGATTGAGTTTAAAGACGAGGAAGAGCTCTCTCGTATTCTTGGCGAAATGATTCAGTTTGATCAAGGAGGCCAAGATGAGGAATAGGATTATAACTGCGATTGCATTGGCGACGACTGTCGCGGCTGGTGCCTTTGCTGGCTATAAGATCGCGACAGACGATGAACTTCGAGGTCGTTTGCTTCGTAGTGCGCAAGATATTGTCGATACATCCAAGAAGAAAATGGATGTTATGACAGAAGATGTTGCCATGCGTACGGCTCAGGTAACGAAGAATCCCAAGATTAATCAAGGTTGGGTTAGTAACCAATGGGAAAATGTAGGCTATTAGGTACCTAACAATTACTTAGCATATTTTGAGGGGTCCTTGTCTGATTCACGAGGCAAGGACCCCTTATTTTGGCCGTAAAAAATGGGACAGGTAGCAGCTGATTCAAAATTAAGGTCAATAAATAAAACGGCCCCGGTTGCATCTCTGAACTGCCTCCCATTTCTTGGACATCGGGAAATGGGAGGTTTTCCATGAGTATA
>CABVDH010000006.1 GCA_902497065.1 uncultured Collinsella sp.
CTCGCACGGAGAGCACATTAAGTGCTCTCCGGCTCGTGCGGAACTCGCGATCGACCTTATATATTTGCCCTCCCCGGGGCTCCCGCACAACGGGACCTCAGTTGGGTTCTATCCCTTTGGCAGTCGCTTCGCTTCTGCCCCACTTTGCTGGTATGGCGGTTTGGCGTTGGAACGGTTCTTTTCTGATATATGCTGGTTGCGGCTCTTCTTTTGGGGGGAGTCGCTTTTTTGTTGCTAGGAGGTTGGCCCGTGGTTGATGGGGAGATTCGTTCTGAGCTGCTTGCTGCGGATTGGAATGGCGAATGGATGCGTCTGCAGGCCGCTCGGCATCGGGCTGATGATTCTTTTGAATGGGATAAGCGAGCTCGACATTTTCGACCTCTTGAGACTGCCCCTTATGCTCGGGATTTTATGAAATTGCTGGCTCTTGAGCCTGGTGAGTCGGTGCTCGATATGGGGTGTGGAGCTGGGTCGATTGCCATTCCGCTTGCTCAGGCTGGGCATCCTGTGATTGCTGCTGACTTTTCCCCTGCTATGTTAGGCACGCTTGATGCTGGTATTGAGTACTATGGGCTCGAGGATCGCATTACGCCGCTTGAGCTCGCTTGGGATGATGATTGGGATTTGGTTGGACCGGTCGCGAAAGCGGTGGATGTTGCCTTTGCCAGTCGGTCGGTTACGACGACCAATCTAAAAGGTGCACTTGCCAAGCTTGATCGTACGGCTCGTCGGCGTTGTGCTGCCACGATGGTCGCCAACTCCAGCCCGCGCTATGATCTGCACTTGATGAACGCTATCGGCGCCTCGGTTACCTGCAGTAATGGCTTTGTATACGCCTTCAACATCCTCATTCAAATGGGCGCTCTGCCGCAGGTTACATACTTTGAATCGCCTCGTCGCGATACCTTCGAAAGCCTTGAGGCAGGTGTGGCGGATTTTTCCCGTATGCTCGAGCATGGCAACGAGGATAAGGTTGACCGCCTGCGCGACTACATCGCTCAACACATGATTGAGAACCCCCATGCCGGTGAGCCGGGCTCCAAGGGCGTGCCGCAGGGGCGCTATATGCTCGATCATGTCCGCAAGGTTCGTTGGGCGTTTATTGCATGGGAGCCGGTCTCTGCGCCCAGCTCATAGCCCGTTCGCAGCCCGCACCGCCCACCCGCTCGGCATCCGCATTCTTTTTGAACTGGGCGAACGCGCTCCACACACCGCCGTTCCTGCGCTATCGTGGGACAGCTCACGTAGATTAAGGCCCTGTCGCGGGGCGCCCCATACATAGAAAGCGAGAACCCATGGCACTGACAGGAGCACAGGTCAAGCAGCTTCGCAGCATGGCCCATCACCTCAACCCCGCCATCATCATCGGCAAGTCCGACGTCAACGAGGGCACCGTCGAGCAGACGGTCGCCTACCTGGAGAAGCACGAGCTCGTTAAGTGCTCCGTGCTCGATGGCTCCAGCCTTTCCGCCCGCGAGGCCGCCGAAGAGCTCGCTGAGCGCTGCCACGCCGAGGTCGTCCAGGTTATCGGCCGCAAGTTCTCACTGTATCGCGAGTCCTCGCGCAAGGACATCGAGAAGATCAAGCTCGTCTAAGAGCCAATGATCCGGCGAACCAACACATAGCAAGCTTACGGGTGCCCAAGTACTTCGGGCGCCCGTTTTTTATCGCTCGACCAGCACGCGATTGAGCCGCCCCTCCACCAAGCGCTCGTATAGACGCCGCGTCTCGGGCTCGGGCACGCCATTGACCTGCTCCCTCAGATGGTGCATATGCCCACTGTATAGCTCGACGATATCGCGCCGCCGCCCCGCCGCACTGTAGACACGCATGGCGCAGCGCACCATATCCTCACGCGCCGTTTCCTGCCGAAGCCCCGACTCCGCCAGCCAAATCGCCGACTGCAGATCGTTTTCTTCTAGAGCGGCATTTGCTCCCTTAATCATGCAATCGATGTACTTTGACTGCATAATGCGTCGCATACGCAAAAAGTAGGTGGGATTACAGCCATTGGGAACATACAGCGGTCCGGCATAAAGCTGCTCAATTTTAAGGCACAGCTCAACTAAATGGGGCCCGCGCGCACCCGTGCGATTTCCCAAAACCTCGCGGCTTATCTGGTCAAACAGCCGTACATCGGTCTTGACGTAGTCGCCGTTGAGTCCGATGCATTCATTTTGGATGAGCACACACGACTTGCCATCCGGCGTCGGCCCCAAAGCCGACCGCAAGCGCGATATCGTCGAGTACAGGTTATTGCGGGCGCTATTGAACTCGGCATGGGGCCACAGCTCCATGGCCAGCGTCTCACGATCGACGAGCGCATCCATGCCCAGCGCAAGCCGCTCGGCAAGTGTCGCCGCCTTCTTGCGACGCCACATTTTGTCCGTGATGGGAAACCCGTCGCGCTCGGCGCGAAACGCACCAAACATGCGAATCTCGATATGGTCGATGGTATCAACGGCTTCAACCTCGCCAGCCTGGAACAGGCGCTCGCCCTCCCCTTCCAAATCGTCGCGCAGCGAGTACCGCGACAGTTCGCGCACGGGAAGCTTCTTGCGTATCCTGGCCGCCGGCTCGCCCAGACAATGCATGGCAAGGCGCGCAAAGAGCCGATACGATGGCTCTAGAATCCCCGCACGATTCATGGACATCCAGGCCGCAAGGTCGCTGTCTCGGCCCGCACAGGCCAAATGCAGCGCCACCATCCAGGCTTCTGCGCCACCAACCTGCGTCTGGCTTATATCGAGCAACTCCGCTTCCTCGCGCACCGAAACCATCGATGTATTTCGCAGATATGCCGCGCGCTCCAGCAGCAATGCGTTATCGCGCATGTACGCAATCGACTCCTCGGCAAGTTTGAGCACTTGGACCGCACGGAACTTTGCATTAACCGGCCGTCCCTCTGCCAGCGACTGCCAGCCTTCTAACAACAGGCCAAACAGCTGAATCTGGTTGTCGCGCATGCGCACGGCAAAACGATCGAGCTCGTTGAACGCCGCGTCGTCGGTTACCGGCAAGCCGGAAAGGAGCCGCCGTGCCGCCAACACCATGCGCACCCAGATAGCCATCGCCTTAAGTCCACGTACGTCGAGCGCCTCCCGCACCACCGTCATCTCGTCGTCGCGCTCGTCGGTTCCTGCAAACGACCCGTCAAAGAGCTCCACCAGCATGCTGTCGGCCCGTATAACAATCCCCGCGATGTCGAGCTCGCAGTCGTAGGCCTTGCTCGTTTTGAGCTGCTGTAGAACGTCGCCGTCATCTCCCCGTTCGGTCAGGCATCGCTTGACCTCGATATGCGCAGACAACATGTCGAGTGCGGTGTGGGACGTCTCTATTTCTGGCACGGCCAGGTTCGTAGGAAGCCCAAGCCCGTTGTCCCCATAGCAAACAGCCGTCAGTGTCTGGGCTACCCTCCATGAAACAGGGTCTATTTCACAGGCCGCCCGTTCGCCCTCGCGCTCGATGACCGATGCCATATAGCGGGCGAGCTTTGTGTTGGACACGCTGACCGCTGCCAGATATACGCCAAGCGCCTCGGCAGGCGTTGGCTCTAGAGCCGGATCGTCGGCATCGATCGTACCCAGCGCTGCTCGGCAGATATCGGCCCCGTGCCCCGTCAGAGCAAGATCGACCCCATACTGCCCAGCAAGTTCAAGGACCGCCTCACGGTCCAAAAAGGCGTCCGCCAGGCCCATCGCCGCATCGCATCGGCCCGCCTTAAGCAAAATCCGGGCCGCCCTCGGAACAAGTTCGGGGCGAACCTCGGCCACCAACTTACGCAAACGCAAGCGTCCGTTATCCTCCGTGCCCAGACACGTAAAACTCCGCTCGGCGGGATCCAAGCCAAAGATCGGGTAGTCGCGTACAAAGTAGGACTGGTCGACCATCGACAGTCTCACCCCGCAAGCCTCGAGTTCCGAGATATTGCCCTCGCCCATCAAAACCATGAGACATGCCACGCAAAACAGCGCATTATTGTCGAGCGAAGCCAGATCGACAAGTGCCGCGCCATATACGTTGACAATCTCGTTTTCGAGCAGACCGGCTACGTCGCCTTGGCCATACAGACCCGTCTGCAATGCCGAAACGAGCTCGGGCACGCCCTGCGTGAGCTGATAAAAGTCGAGCGATGTGCTGATCGAAAACGCCGATGCCCACGCCGAATACTCATAGGCATGCACCTTGAGCATCTGCGCATTGATCTTAACCGAATCGCCCAGCCCGTGAATCAGCTGACGATTTGAAGGACGGCAGGAAATAAAGACCCCTACCCCCATAGCGCGCAGGCCGCGAATCCTGTCGATGAGGTCCTCGGTATCGTGCTGATCGAGGTTTGGCACATTATCAATCGCGATAAGGGAATGCGGTTTGTCTTTGAGTTCTTCAGTAACCACCTCGAGCTGCATAAACACCTCGCGCCCAGTGGCGCGATCGGCCTCGATAATCCGCACGGGGCCTCGCGTCGGGTCGCATTTAACCTCATGGGTGTACTGCAGCAGCACCGAGGTCTTCCCAAACCCGTCGGGCGCATAAAGAACCACGATGCCGGCCTTTCGGCCCTTGGCGATAAGCTCATTCATCAAGCGTTCGCGTCGCACCATATAGCCTCCGCCCAGCGGCATCAGCTCGAGGTCGTCTATACCGCTCAAATCGTTTACCATGCCCGCTCCTCAACTCGACCGTATGGACACTGTAGCCGCAAGACCATACAAGCCGCGCTATGAATAGAGCGACCTTGTGTTTTAGGTTGTCTTTTGGTACGCAAGCGGCAAGTTTTTGTACAGCGAGGGCCGATTGTTATTAATCCCCCGACTAATCGGTCTTTAAGCAGGTAAATGAGCTTGTCAGCTTGTCCCATCTAAGCGGCAGTGTAACGCAGATGAACAAGGTTCAGCTATGTCATTCAACTCGCCTAGCACCCGCTACCGTCTACGACCTTCTAGTGGCATTTTTGCATAGAATCTGGTATGGAATGAATCAAGCTGTTGGGCATCTGGCGTTCGTCAAGCTTGCGGCAAGATTTTGGTCAAGTGGGCAAAAAGGGATAGCAAAAAGGCCCCCGCAAAGCGGAGGCCTTAGGCAAGGCTATGTCGAGCTGCAGGATTCGCGCTACTCGCAGAGCGAAAGGGCGGCCTCGTCGGCAACGACAACGCAGTTGGTGTGCAGCTGCAGGATCGAAGCCGGGCACTCGGGCGTAACCGGACCATAGCACATGTCATGCACGGCCTGAGCCTTGGCCTCGCCGTTGGCGACGACCAGGATCATGCGGGCATACATGATGGTCTGAGTGCCCATGGTGTAGGCCTGACGGGGAACATCGTCGATGCTGTCGAACAGGCGGCTGTTGGCCTGAATGGTGCTCTCGGTGAGGTCGACGCAGTGCGTGCCCTTGGAGAAGTGGTCATCGGGCTCGTTGAAGCCGATGTGGCCGTTGTTGCCAATGCCGAGCAGCTGCAGATCCGGGTAACCGGCGGCGGCGACGATCTTGTCGTACTCAGAGCAGGCAGCGGCGGCGTCGGGGTTGGAACCGTCGGGCACATGCGTGTTGTTAAGGTCGATGTTGATGTGATCGAAGAAGTTCTCACGCATGAAGTAGTGATAGCTCTGGGGATCGTCGTGCGAAAGGCCGCGATACTCGTCCAGGTTGTAGGTGCTGACCTCGGCAAAGTCAACGTCGCCCTTCTCGTACCAAGCAGCGAGCTGCTTGTAGGCACCGATCGGGGTGGAGCCGGTGGCAAGGCCCAGCACACAGTCGGGCTTGAGGATAACCTGGGCCGAGATGATATTAGCGGCCTTGCGGCTCATATCCTCGTAGTCTTTAGCTTTAATAATCTTCATTACGCGTCCTTTCTCGTACAAGTGAGGCAAGGCTCCCTTACAAGCACTTGCCCGCGGCCCGCGTCGGCCGCAACCAACGTGTGCGGCCACCAGGGCGAGGTCGCGTAATGTATGTGTCTCGTGTCTAGCCGCGTCGAGGCCCCTGCCCGTCCACGGTGACCCGAAGCTGTTTAGCCTCGGACGTTTCCCATCTTGCCACGGAGGGCGTCCTCTTTCAAGGGCGCCCTCCGTAAACGTGTTTGAATTGTAGGCTAATGGCCACGTGCACTTGCTAGCGCTCGCGAGCAACGATGAGCTGGTCCATCTCTTCGACATGCACGCCAACGGAGCCCTTGATACTCGAGAACTCAACGGAGTTGCACACCAAGATGGGAACCGTCACATCGTAGCCCTCGGCAGCAATTGCCTCGCGATCGAACTCAATGAGTACATCGCCCTTATGGACGATGTCACCCACTTGCGCATGTACGGTAAAGTGCTTGCCCTCGAGCTGAACAGTGTCCAAACCAACGTGGATAAGCACGTCCAGACCATCGACCGTGTTAAGCGCAACGGCGTGTCCCGTGGGAAAAATAGCCTCGACCTTGGCATCAGCCGGTGCAATCACACGCGTTCCGGTGGGCCGAATCGCCACGCCCTGGCCCAAAAGGCCGGTGGCAAACGTCTGGTCGTTTACCTCGGAAAGCGGAATGACGTCGCCCGAGATGGGAGCATCCAGCGTAAGGACTCGACCACGCATACCAAAAGACCTTAGGACTTTAGTGAACATGCTCCCCCTCGGACATACCAATCAATCAAAATAACCTTAACAGTTTACCACTTGGCAACGGTTTTTGACCATTAGGGAAGTTCGCGCTTGACAACCTCGACGATGTCGTCGACAACGCGCTGGGTCAGCTCGTGCGTCTCGGCCTCGGCCATCACGCGGACCAGCGGCTCGGTACCGCTCGGGCGCACCAGAATGCGGCCGCGGCCGTCAAGCTCCTTCTCGGCAGCAGCGACGGCATCCCAGATGGGCTGGCAATCGTCCAGACCGGCCTTGTTGTCGGAATGCACGTTGACGAGTACCTGCGGGTACTTCTTCATAATGCCGGCAAGGTCGGTGAGGGTACGACCGGTGCGCTTGAGCACGGCCAGCAGCTGCAGAGCCGTCACCAGGCCGTCACCAGTGGTGTTGTGCTCCAGGAAGATGATGTGGCCGGACTGTTCGCCGCCGATGACGGCGCCGTCCGCGAGCATGCGCTCCAGAACGTAGCGGTCGCCCACGGCGGTCTGAACCATCTCGAAGCCCTGCTCCTTCATAGCGATGGAGAAGCCCAGGTTGCACATGACGGTCGAGACGATCTCGGAGTTGGCGAGCTTGCCGCGAGCGGCGAGGTCAGAACCGCAGATAGCCAGGATATAGTCACCGTCGATCTCATTGCCCTCGCTGTCCACGAACAGTACGCGGTCGGCGTCGCCGTCGTGGGCCAGACCGATGTCAGCATGGGTGCGCAGCACGAGCTCGCGCAGGGGCTCAAGGTGAGTGGAGCCGCACTCGACGTTAATGTCGGTGCCGCAGTAATCAGTGTTGATGGCATGGACCGTGGCACCCAGGCGCTGCAGCGCGGCGGGCGTAGTCTGGCAGGAAGCACCGTGACCGCAGTCGACGGCAACGACCAGGCCGTCGAGCCTCAGGCCATCAAGCGTATCGATGGCGTGGTCGACGTATGCCTTGCGGGCGTCCTTCATCTTGATGATGTGGCCCACGCCGGCGCCAGTCGGCAGCGTGTCGGCAGCCATGGCTTCCTCGGACATGACCCAGGCGCTGATCTCTTCCTCGACAGCATCGGGAAGCTTCATACCCTTGCGGCTAAAGAACTTGATGCCGTTGAACTCCGGCGGATTATGCGAAGCAGAAATGACGATGCCGCCGTCGAGCTCGTTTTGAACAGTGAGCAGTGCCACGGCAGGCGTGGGGATGACGCCGCAGCAATGCGGGCGGCCGCCCTCGGCCATAATGCCGGCGGTCAGAGCGCTCTCGAGCATGGTGCCCGAAAGACGCGTGTCGCGGCCGATGCAGATATCCGGACCAAGAAACTTGGTCGCCGCGCGGCCCAGGCGAAACGCGAGGTCGCACGAGAGGCCGGCATTGGCGACGCCACGAACGCCGTCGGTACCGAAGATGTTCTGGGGCATAGGATCGCTCCTTCCCTAGCAGGCGATATGCAACCGCCCGCCCTAGTCGAAAAAGAAAAGCGGGACCCGCCGAGGAATCGGCAGGCCCCGCTTGTACATTGTATCTCGAAAGGAGATAAAACCTTAGCGCTTGGAGAACTGGGGAGCGCGGCGGGCCTTCTTGAGGCCGTACTTCTTGCGCTCGACCACGCGAGCATCGCGCGTAAGGAAACCGGCCTTCTTGAGGTCAGCACGGTAGTCGCCAGCGTTCAGAAGAGCGCGAGCGATGCCCAGGCGCAGAGCGCCGGACTGACCGGAGATGCCGCCGCCATCGCACAGAGCGATAACGTCGAACTGACCGGCGGTGTCGGTCACCTTGAAGGGAGCAAGGGCGTTCTCAACGAGCTGATGACGGCCGAAATACTGCTCGGCGTCACGCTTGTTGATGATCACCTTGCCGGTGCCGGGGACGAGACGGACGCGGGCGACGGCGTTCTTACGACGGCCGGTACCCTGGTAGACAACGGTGTTCTCAGCCATCTTTAAGCCTCCAGCTCAATCTTCGTGGGGTTCTGGGCAGCGTGCGGATGCTCGGCACCAGCGTAAACCTTAAGCTTGGTCATCTGGGCACGGCCGAGGGTGGTCTTGGGCAGCATACCGCGAACGGCGCGCTCGATGACCTTCTCCGGGTGCTTCTCCATAGCCTGGCGGAAGCTCTCAGCCTTGAGGCCGCCGTTGTAGCCGCTGTGGCGATAATAGGTCTTCGTGTCGGCCTTGTTACCGGTAAGCTGGACCTTATCGGCGTTGATGACGACAACGAAGTCGCCGCAGTCGCTGTTGGGCGTGAACTGGGGCTTGTTCTTACCGCGCAGGATCATTGCGATCTGGGTGGCAAGACGGCCCAGGACAGCACCATCGGCGTCGACGAGAACCCAGTTGCGCTGGACCTCGCCCTGCTTGGCGTAGTGAGTCGATTTCGAAATCACTTAGACTCCTCCATGTACAGTACGTGTTGTTACAGAGATTCACGGGGCTCTGCAAGTAACCCGTCCATATTACCCCGCTCGCCGTACGAGTCAACAGGTATTTTGGCTCCGACCAGAGTTTCTGCACATGTCATCCACGAGCCATAATTTTTCCAGCTCTTTAGCTGTTGTCATTTTTTGAGGGTTCGCCGTCGTTAGCGCTCAACGAACTCTTGGATTTCCGCGAGCAGGCGCTTTGCCTCCTGACGGCCCTGGATATACAGGTCCAAAAGCTTTGCCGGATCGTGCTCGACATGGCCGACCTCGACCGGCTTTTGCGGAGCGACGACCAACGCACGGCCCTCGCGCTCATACTTCCACAGGTGCATGCGCTGGATGTTGTAACGGTCGTGGCGCGTCTCGATAGCCTCGAGCAGGTAGGGGTAGTCGGCATAACGCGCACGCGCGGCCGGCAAAAACTCGTAGGGTTTTTTCTCGTACGAGCGGTCCTGCGTGACGATGACGACCGCACGGTCGAAGCCCGCCTCCTCGAGCACATGCTCGATGGGGACCGAATCGGCCACGCCGCCGTCGACATATTTGTGCCCGTCAATCTCGACCGGCGGCGTCACCAGTGGCAACGAGGTCGATGCGCGCACGGCGTCGAGATCGAGCACGGCGCTTTTGACCGGGAGGTACGTGGCGGTTCCAAAGAGCATGTCCGTCGCGACGGCGTACATCTCGATGGGGCTCGCGTCGAACGTCTCGTTGTCAAAGGGATCCAGGCGGTCCTGGACATCGTTGAAAATAAAGTCGTAACCCACAATAGAGCCCGTGGACGCAAACGATGCGGCGCCCATGAAGCGGCTGTCGTTGCAGAAAGCCAGGTTGATGCGGTTGGCACGGCCGATCTGGTGCGACTTATAGTTCACGCCGTTGAGGGCGCCGGCCGAGACGCCGTACACCGCCGGGATTTCGACACCAGCCTCCATGAGAACATCGAGCACGCCTGCGGTAAATTGCCCGCGGAAGCTGCCGCCCTCCAAAACGAGCGCGACCTTGCCGGCGTTCTTTGCTTTATCTTCTGCAGTCATATTGACCTCCTGCGATTGCGTTTTGGCTTTCTTCTACCCAGTTTTGGAATGGAGGGCGCGCAGGTTTTTTGAGGCGGCAGGTGAAGCGGAAAGTGTATCCCAGTTTGAGGCGAGATTCCGGGATGCGCTTTCCGCTTGGGCCGCCATTGGGAAAGCGCGTCCCGTTCTGAGCGCGGATTCCGGGATGGACTTTCCGCTAGCCATTCATTTGGAAATTGCATCCCATTCCGAATGAGGATTCCGGGATGTACTTTCCGCTTGAGCTGCCATTGGGAAAGCATGTCCCACTCTACGGCTCGATTCCGGGTCGCAGTTTCCGCTTGAGGCATCATCCGGAAACTACGTCCCAGTCTGAGCGCGGATTCCGGGATGGGCTTTCCGCCTGGGCCGCCATTGGGAAAGCACGTCCCACTCTGCGTCACTGAGGCGTTTTCTTAACGCTCGCGCCCTGCACAGAGTTCGATTCTCCGCGGTGCGAGAGGGGATCCGTTGATGCGGCGCATGGCCGGCTGAGATTCGATAAACATCGCATCCGTTTTGAGTCGAAGTTTTCGCGGAGAATCCGCGTATTTGCTTCGCAAATCCGCACCGACTTCGGCCGCCTGCCGGCGTCCTCGCCCGCTCGCTACAAACGCTCCGCGTTTGTTTAACGCTCGCGCCCTGCATAGAGTTCGATTCTCCGCGGTACGGACTAGAAATAAAAAGGCAGGTAGATACGAATATCTACCTGCCTGTTACTTATGGTGGAGGCGCGGAGAATCGAACTCCGGTCCACGAAAGCCCCCTGATTGGCATCTCCAAGCTCAGTCGCTGGTTTAGTCTCGGACGCTTTGCGCGCAGCGACACGCTCGCGGCGTCCTAACCGGTTCGGTCTTAGCCCGCGCCATACCGATTACGTGCGCGGGAGCATCCCCTAAAATGACGTCGCGCCGGTGTCGGGGAAATCACCGGGTTGACGCGCCGCTATAAATTAAGCAGCGAGAGCCATAGGCTCAAAAGAAGAGTTGTTGTCAATTCAATTTGACGGTACCCCTGTTTAACGAGGCGAGGAGACCTCGGCTTGCTTCCTCTCTCAGAGCTATCGTGTCGAAACCAGTCGCCCCCGAATGTCGGGAAAGTCTGGATGGTATCGGGCCTACAAACACCCGATAACCGTCGACTTTTCAAGGAACACGCGGGGTGAACCCCGCTCGTGGATAGCTATCTTACCACGTTCTGAAAGCGGACAGCTGTTCTATGCACGAGCTGTGAAGACCCCAATGTGTGCCGCACTTCGCACTTTTGCTACCGATCGCGTCACGTATATTTTCGCCAAGCAAAATTGAACCGTCGAAAGGACCGTTATGGATACCAAGCAGCAACTTGTCAATGCCCTCGCAGGCCTGGGCTCAACCATTACCGAAGCTATGGATGTCATCGAAGGCTTTGTCCCCTGCGGACATCCCGCCCTCACGGTATCGAACGCCCTTGTTGCGCTGGACGCTGACGATGATGCAGCTCTCGCCCAGCAGCTTGAGACCGTCGAGGGCTTTATCGACCACGTGAGCGAGAACCGCGGCGTGGCCGCCTACCACGGCATTGAGGTCGAGCTCACGGGTCCCAAGGCCGATCTGCTCGCAGCAATCCGCGAGGTAGGCGCCCTTATGCAGACCGCAGGCGTCAAGAACACCCAGGTCAACGAGTGGGTCTACCGTAGTCTGGCAGCACTCGACAGCTCCGACGAAAAGGCTGACGAAAAGCTCGCCGAAGCCCCCGTCATCAAGGCAGCGCTTTTGCAATGAAAGGATGCGTGGCCTTCTGAGCGCCGACGTTTCGAAGGCCACGCAGACAGCCAGGCGCTAGCAGGACACCCGCCTGCCGCGATCGACCAAAGCAAGAATCGGCATCATTTGGCGCGGGGTCTTTGCTGCAAGATCGGCATGTTCGAGCAGTTTGCGATCGTTAGTCACCAAGTAATCGACCTGGGCGCGCTTGCACGCGGCGAGCACCAAGTTGTCCTCGTAATCGCGATGGAGCGCTAAGTATTTGTCGGCCAGCCAAAGGTCCGACGCATCTGCACCCACGGCCGTGGCGTTTTCGGTCATGTTCCGAACAAACGCCAACGCCGCATCGCCAATTGCACGGGCAGACGCCTCGTCGAGTGCTCCCCCGCTGGCAAGAACGCTACGCTTCAGCTCGTGTTGGACAACGTACAGTACGTCCTTAGCGATATGCACCGGAAAGAACAGCAACGCCCCCGTCTCCGTCGCCTGCCCAATAAACGCACGCGCGGCAAGCGACTCGGCATGGTCGACGCAAAACGAATCAACCCATACGTTGGCGTCCACCATTATTTTGAGGAGAGCTCCGCTCACAGGATCATCCCCTTTTGGCGATAATGCTCATCCATGGCTTCGGAATAGATTGTGTCCCAATCGCGATCGTCGGACACGGACGACGTAGCGATGCCCAGGTCCGCGTAAAGCTGATCCGCCGCCGCCCACGACGCAGCGAACGGAGTATCGGGCGCGACGGTCTGTTGCCGGCCATCAACGGCAGACAGCACTACCTCACACTGCCCGCCACCCTGCGCGACCTTGGCCACGACCTTTTTGATGAGCTCGGGCAGTGACCTGCCCGAAAGCCGCAGCACCTCTTCGGCACGGTTCTTCACCTGGCGATCTACGCGAACGTTCACCTGCGCCATGCCGCTAACAGCACCCACGTTGATCCCGCTCCCTTCAATTGCTAGCACCGCTAGCAACACTATATAGAGAAGCTAGCAAATAATCAAATGCAAAAGGCCTGCGCCCGGACAACACCGATGCCGTCCGGGCGCAGGCCAGATAACGTGGGCGAACACGTCTGCTAATGCAGGTAAGCCTTCGCGTTGCTCAGGCTGTAGGCAATCGTCGAGCCATTGTGCAGCAACGACGACGTCTGCGGGGTAATCGCGCCGGTAATGCCCAGCGCCAGGAGCGCTGAGTTGGTGAGCATCACCTTAGAGTAGGAGCTCGTCAGACGATCAATGAGGCCCTGGCTCATGCGGCGCAGGCGCACGATTGCGGCCAGATCCGTATCGGTCAGGATGATATCGGCGACCTCCTTGGCGATGTCGCTTCCGCCGCCCATCGCCAGGCCCACGTCGGCCAAACCGAGCGCCGGCGAATCGTTGACGCCGTCGCCCACCATGGCAACGTGGCGCCCCTCGCCCTTAATGCGCTCAACATACGCATACTTGTCCTCGGGCAGCAGCTCGGCCTTAAACTCGTCGACACCTGCCTCGCGAGCAATGCGCTCGGCCGTGCGTTCCGAGTCGCCCGTGAGCATGACCACGTGCTTAACGCCCAACGCGTGCAGGTCGGCGATGGCCTCGCGGACCCCGGACTTAAGCGGGTCCTCGATACCGAGCACGCCCACAACGGTGCCGTCGACCGCCAGATACAGCGGCGACAGGCCCTGCATCTGGGACTCGATTTGCTCCTTAATGTCGGGCTCGAGCTGCGCACCCTCATCCTCGAATACAAAGTGCGCCGAACCGATGATGGCGCGACGCCCTTCGATGGACGAAGCGATGCCGTGCGCCACAATATACTCGACAGCAGCGTGACGCTCGCGGTGCTCGAGCCCACGCTCGCGTGCCGCATTGACCACGGCGCGCGCCACCGGATGCGGAAAATGCTCCTCCAAGCAAGCGGAAAGGCGCAGGATCTCGTCCTCGCTCCAGCCGTCAGTCGTCAGTACGCAAGCTAGGCGCGGCTGTGCCTCGGTGAGCGTGCCGGTCTTATCAAACACAATGGTGTCGGCCTTGGCAAACGACTCAAAGTACTTAGCACCCTTGACCATAACACCCATCTTGGCGGCATCGCTCATAGCGGTCATGACGGCAACGGAACCCGTGAGCTTGAGTGCGCACGAGTAGTCGACCATCAGTGCCGCCGAGGTCTTGATGAGGCTACGCGTGGTGAGAGCGACAAGGCCCGCGAGCAGGAAGTTCCACGGGACGATCTTGTTGGCGAGGTCTTCCATGTGCGACTGGCCCTCGGACTTGAGCGAGTCGGCTGTCTGCACGAGCGAGACGATCGAGCGGAGCTTGGTTTGCGCCGTATTGGCGCGCACACGCACCAAGATGCTGCCGTCTTCCACGACAGTGCCGGCGAACACGTCGTCGCCCACGCTGCGCTCGACGGCCAACGGCTCGCCGGTCAGGGTCGCTTGGTTGACCATGGCACTCCCCTGCTCGACCACGCCGTCGATGCAGATGGACATGCCGGTGCGCACGGCGACCAGGTCGCCGGGTTCAAGCTCGGTGGCGGCAACGCTTACCTCGGTGTCGCCGACGACCTTTTGCGCCTTGTCGGGCACATCGAGCAGCGAGTTGATGAGCTCGTTTTCGCTCATGGCGCGGGTGTAGTCCTCGAGCAGCTCGCCCACGTTGAGCAGGAACATCGTCTGGCCCGCGGTGTCGACATCACGTTTGACGAACGAAATGCCGATGGCCGAAGCGTCGAGCACAGGAACGGTCAGGCGCGGCTGCGCCAGCTCATGAAGGGCAGCGCGCAAAAATGCCATGTAACCGGCCACGACAAACACCGCACGCAGAGGCGTCGGCAAGAACCAGCGACGTGCGTAATGGGCACCGACGAGTGTCGCCAGGTCCATAACGAGTTTGTGCTTGCGCGGCTCGAGTTGCATCACGTAGCCCGACTTGGCATCGGCGATAGCTTGAGCATCGAGTGCGCCTAGGGCGTCGAGCACGCTTGCGCGGCGCGGCTCGTCGTATTCCAGCGCCATCTGGCCAATGCGGCCATACACGCGCACCTTGTGCACGCCATCGATGTCGCCGCCAAGCTTAAGAAGCGCATCGAGATCGCTCTCTGGCACAGGACCCGCCAACTGAAGGCGGGTCCTGCCGGGGATCTCGCTGATAATCGAGAATCTCATAGTTTGTGCCTGGGAGCGTTACTCGGCTGCCTCGTCAGCAGTGGCCTCGCTCTGGGTGATGTAGGCCGCCTCGGCAACCATGTCGTCGACATTAGCCTTGGCCTGCTCGACCATGTCCTGGTAGCAGTTCTTGATGCGCATGCCGCACGCGATACCCTGCACGCAGGCATTCTTGACCGGAGCGCTGGTAAGCAGCTTGATGCCGGCCGTGCCAAGCAGAAAACCGCCACCGACAAGCAGGGTATTGAACGTCGACTTCTTCATGTTGCTTCTCCCTTTTGCCGCATTGGACGCGGCACGGTGCCTCAGCACCCGAGTAAACAAGTTTGCTCGGGCACACTTTTGGAAAATAGTTTAGTTTATCTAACTATTAAGGTCAACAAAGGTTAACTTTTTGGAAATCTTGAGACGCGATGTGACCAAGGGAACCGCCCCGACGTCACATCCACAAAAAAATGAGGGCGCAAACGGCGCCCTCATTCACCAAATTCCATTCAGCCCCACCTGACCCGAACGGCCGAGTCGTTGCGGAACCGAGGGGCCGGGCGCAGGGCCTTGCCTCTCAATGAGTTCCGCACGAACAGGAGGCGCCAGTGGCGCCTCCGTCGTGAGTCAGGACTGTCCGAAATTGAGAGGCAAGGCCCTGCGCCCGGCCCCTCGGTTCCCGTTTACGAGAGCGACGTTCTCAGCAACTCGTTGAAGAGCTTCGGGTTGCCCTTGCCGCGGCTCGCCTTCATGCACTGGCCCACCAAAAAGCCGATGACCTTCTGGTTGCCGTCACGATACTGCTGCGCCTGCTCGGCACAGTTTGCCAGCACCTCGTCCACGATCGGCTGCAACGCGCCGGCATCGCTCACCTGACGCATACCGCGCTCGTCGACGATCTTGTTGGGATCGTCGCCGGTCTGGGCCATGGCCTCAAAGACCTCGTGCGCCTGGTTGGAGCTGATGGCATCGGTCGCCAGCAGCTTGGCAAGCGCCGCCACCTGGGCCGGCGCAATACCAGACTCGGCAAGCGACACGCCAGCGCCCTTAAGGTAGGCGATCATCTCGTTCACCAGCAGGTTTGCGACCGTCTGAGCCTCCTTGCCAGCCATACCGGCAGCGGCAGCCTCAAAGAACTCGGCAAACTCCGGATCGCCGGCAATCTGCTCGGCATCGGCCGCCTTAATGCCAAAGTCGGCCTCAAAACGGGCGCGCTTGGCATCGGGCAGCTCGGGAATCTCGCCACGGCAGCGGTCGATGAACTCGTCATCCAGATCGAACGGCGCCAGGTCGGGGTCGGGGAACAGGCGATAGTCGTCGGCTGTTTCCTTCACGCGCATGACCACGGTGCGCTTGCGGCTGGGCTCCCAGTGACGGGTCTCCTGGTAGATAATGCCGCCCTCCTCGAGCACCTCGGCCTGGCGGCATATCTCGTAGGCAAGGCCGTCATGCAGACTCTTAAACGAGTTGAGGTTCTTGAGCTCGGTCTTGGTGCCCAGCTTGGTCTCGCCGCGACGACGCAGCGACACGTTGCCGTCGCAGCGCATGGAACCCTTCTCCATGGAGCAGTCCGAAATGCCCAGCGTCACAAAGATGCGACGGAGCTTTTCCATAAACAGACGCGCTTCCTCGGGCGTGCGCAAGTCGGGCTCGGTGACGAGCTCGATCAGCGGCGTGCCGCAGCGGTTGTAGTCGACGAGCGACTCGGCCGCGGCGGTAATGCGGCCCTCGGCACCGCCCACGTGCACCATCTTGGCAGCGTCCTCCTCCATGTGGATGCGCAGGATGCGGATGGGCACCGTGTAGGAACCGTCCTCGCGACGCTCGGGCATCTGCAGGTTGGACGCATCGTAGCTGGCCAGGTGACCGGCGCGCTGGTTGCCCTCGCGCATGGTCGACGTCATGGACGTGGACAGACCCTCGGCGTTGGCCGAAGCGCTCGCCAGGCTCTGGGCCTCGGCCTCGCCAAACGCGCAGTCGGGGCGCTCGGCGGCACCGCGACCGGTCACGTCCAAATCCAGGTGACCGTACATGGCAAAGGCGACCGGGCCCTGCGTGGTCTGAAAGTTCTTGGCCATGTCGGGATAGAAGTAGTGCTTGCGGTAGAACATCGAGTGGCGCTGGATCTCGCAGTTGGTGGCGAGACCGGCCTTGACGATGCTCTCGATGGCGCGCTTGTTGGGCACCGGCAGGGCGCCGGGCAGGCCCAGGCACACCGGACACACGTTGGCGTTGGGCTCGTCATCGTGGCTGAGCTTGCAGTTGCAGAACATCTTGGTATCGAGTGCGGTGAGCTCGGTATGGATCTCCAGGCCAATCACGGCCTCCCAATCCTGCAGGACCTCGGAAAGCTCCTTCATTACAGCTCGCCTCCCTTCCCGGCAAAATCGGGCGCGACGGAAAGCGCGGGCGCACCCGTAGCGGCATCGGCAAAGCCGCGCTCCAGGGCGCGAGCAAACGTGAGCAGCTGACGGTCCTTAAAGGCAGGTCCCACCAGCTGGGCAGAAACGGGCAGATGAGTATCCTCGCCCAGGCCCAGCGGCACCGAGATACCACCGTTGCCGCAAATGTTGAGCGAGATGGTGTACAGGTCGGAGAGGTACATCTGCGTGGGGTCGCTGATCTCGCCAAACTTAAAGGCCGTACGCGGCGAGGCGGGCATGAGGATGGTGTCCACCTTGGCATACGCGGCGTCGTAATCCTGCGTGATGAGCGTGCGGGCCTTTTGCGCAGCGTAGTAGTACTTGTCGTACACGCCCGAGCTCAGCAGGTAGGCGCCGAGCATCTGACGGCGCTTGGCCTCGGCACCAAAGCCGTGGGCGCGCGACAGCGAGCTCTGGTCGGACAGGTTGGCGCAGCCCTCCTCCTGGTAGCCGTAGCGAATGCCGTCGAAGCGGGCCAGGTTGGAGAATGCCTCGGCCGGGCCGATGACGTAGTAAGCGGCGATGGCGGCGTCCAGGTGCGGCAGGTCGACCTCGACCAGCTCGGCACCCTGGTTCTGCAGCTCCTGAGCGGCGCGCTGAACAGCGGCCTTGACCTCGGGTGTCAGGCCCTCGGCCTCCATAAACGCGGGGATGACGCCCACGCGCTTGCCCTCGATGCTGTCGTTGAGATGCTCGGTAAAGTCGACGCCGCAATCCTGGCTGGTGCAGTCGTACGGATCGTGGCCCGCGCCGGTAAGCGCGTTCATGGCCAGCGCGACATCCTCGACCGTGCGGCCGAAGGGACCCACCTGGTCGAGCGACGAGCCAAAGGCAACCACGCCGTAACGGCTCACGGCGCCATACGTGGGCTTAAAACCCACCACGCCGCACAGCGACGCCGGCTGGCGAATGGAGCCGCCGGTATCCGAGCCCAGCGAGAGCGCGACCTCGCCTGCGGCGACGGCTGCAGCGGAGCCACCCGAGGAGCCGCCGGGCACGCGCTCGGTATCCCAGGGGTTGTTAGTGCGGTGGAACGCCGAGCTCTCGGTGGAGCTGCCAAAGGCAAACTCGTCCATGTTGGCCTTGCCCATGGGCAGGCAGCCGGCATCGAGCATGCGCTGGACGCAGGTGGCGGTGTAGACGCTCTGGTAGTCCCCGAGCATGCGGGAAGCGCAGGTGGTACGCGTGCCCACAAGGTTCATGTTGTCCTTGATGGCCAGCGGCACGCCCGCGAGCGGGGGCAGCGGCTTGCCTGCGGCACGGTCGGCATCCACGTGTGCAGCGGCCTCGAGCGCAAGCTCGGGCGACACCTGCAGGAATGCCTGGACCCCGCCCTCGCGTGCCTCGATAGCGGCAAGGGAGGCCTGAGCCACCTCGGTAGCAGTAAAGTCGCCGGCGGCAACGCCCGCAGCGATCTGGACGGCGGTAAAGGAATCGAAGCTCTGCGCCATTACTCGCTCTCCCCCTCTCCCAAAATGGACGGCACGCGGAAGTAGCGGTCGCGCGCGCTGCCGGCGTTTTCGAGCGCGACGTCGAGCGGCAGGTCGCGCTCGGGCTCGCGCAGGTCATCGCCCATCACGTTGGACAGGCTTCCGATAGGATGGAACGTGGGCTCCACGTCGGGCAAGTCATATTGCAGGACGGGCTCGAGCATCTGGACGGCGTCGTTCATGTAGGACGTCATCTGGGCGAGCTCGTCATCGGTCAGTGCGATCTTTGCGTACTCGGCGATGCCGCGCACGTCTTTCTCGCTGAGTGCCATAGGCGCTCCCTTCCGCATAACAGATAAACCGCTCTAGTATACAAGGCAACGCCGCTTGGAGCAGGTGCTTTACCCAAATGCAGCGAAAACGTAACGAGGGCGGCGGGTTGGCAGGCGGCAGGCTGGCGGTTCTGCAGCGAAACCGCACCGTCCATAGCGAAAACCGTCCCGCCCGCAGCGAAGACCATCTCGCCCGCAACGAAAAGCATCACAACATTCGACGCTTTTCGCCAAAATCGAGATTATCATCGAATGTTGTGATGGTTTGGATGTCCCGACCACCACAAAAGTGCCTGTCCCCTTTGTGGTGGTTCTGAAGAATGACTTATGCCGAGGCCTTGGCCTTGCGACGTTTGCGGACCGCGTGGATCACGATGTCGAGCAGCAACAGCACAATGGCCACGACCACGATGAGCACGGCAAACTCGCGCTTGCCCCAGTGGCGGCCGACCAGCGACTTTTGCTTGTCTACGTCCTTCTTGTTGTACTTGGTGCGCACGCAATGCACCAGCAGGCGATGGTCGTTCACGCCGTAGGGCGTGCAGGTGACGAGCGTCACCTTGTCGGCACCGGGCTCGATGGTCAGCGACTCCATCTCCTCGGGCAGCACGACCTCGGAGTCCACCATCTTGTAGGCGAGCGTCTTGTTCATGGTGTGCAGCAGAACCAGGTCGCCGGGCTCCAGCGAGTGGATGTCGTCGAACATGCTCAGGTTGCGCATGCCCGAGTGCGCGGTGAGCACGCAATGCGTCGAGGTGCCGCCCACCGGCAGGCTCGTGCCCTCCAGGTGGCCGACGCCCGCCATAAGGACTTCCTCGCTCGTGCCGTGGTAGATGGGCATGCTCACGTCGATGGAGGGGATCTCGACCCAGCTCATCATGGGGTCGCGGTCAAAGATGAGCTGCTGAGCGTAGGGCTCGATCTGGTCGGCGGGGAGCTCGGTGGCCTCGCCCGCCAGTTGCTCGTTAAAGGAGCGCGCCTGGAGCAGGATGCGCTCGCGCTCCTCGGCAGACAGCGCGTCCACGGTGCTGGACACGGTGCTGATCTGGTTGAACACGCCCGAGGCCTCGAGCCGGTCCAAGATCCACGGCCAGGTCATAAGGCCCACGCCAATAAGGATGATGACGATGGTGATGAGCCGGTCGGCCCAGCGCGGCAGTCGCTTGCGACGGCGCTTGGGCTTTGGTTGAGGTTTGGGCTGAGGGCTTGAGCCGCCGTTGTCCGCGGCGTTATTGCTCTTCATATGTTTGGCGCCCTGCACCATCACCGGTCACTCCTTTACAACTCAAGTTGTCTAAACAAATAATAACCGAATTGCGAGGTTCCGCGCCGAACAACGCAGCTAGACAGCATTGCGCGGCGCGAGCATGGGCCAGCATTTGAGTTTTCAAAATATCCCGAATCGGCTGGGCGATTCGGGATACAATGTCAATAGAAAACGACGCACCCCGCGTAAGTGTACGAGAGCGCGGGCGGCCTAGTTTTCAGCTTTTGTTAAATGCCCGGGGTCCGACCCCCGGGCATTCTTATTTGCGCTTTCGGCGCAAATGCCGTCCACCGTCCGCACCGCGCGTGCGCCTACGGACCTTAAACCGAACCTCATACGAGTCAAGAAACGCGATGACGAACGTGCCCACCGCCGCGAGGGCGGCGAGCGCGTTAAGGAATTTCAGCATTTGGGGACCTCCGATCGAGTCGTCGGCCGCCCGCGCACGGGATGCGTCGCAAGGGTATTTTACTGCGAGCGTATGCACCCGCAGCTGGTAAACGCGATTTTGACAAACATTTGTTCGATAGTTACAAACAGGGTTCCTCATCCAGCGGAGCCTGGCCGCATTGTCCGGGTTTGCCCGACGTGTTTGCGTTTTCAAAATGTCCCGAATCGGCTGGGCGATTCGGGATACAATAGCTACAGGAAACGACGCACCCCGCGTAAGTACTTTGGAGCGCGGGCGACCAGTTTCCGGTGTTGTTAAATGCCCGGGCCTCTAACCCCGGGCATTCTTATTTGCGCTTGTTGCGGCGCAAATGCCTTCTACCGTCCGCACCGCGCGTGCGCCTACGGACCTTAAACCGAACCTCATACGAGTCAAGAAACGCGATGACGAACGAGCCCGCATCGGACGATGGAGGCTGGCTGCGTTATCCCAAAAAAAACGGGGCAGACTCCAGTGCGGAGTCTGCCCCGAAAAGAGAATGGCAAAGCAAGAACGTGGATAGACGAGAAAAGTGTCCGCAAGTCTCATGGCCATCACATCCCACCTGCCAAAGGGATGGGTGAGCGAGCGCTACTCCTGCTCGGACTCCTCAGCCTGCTTACGGCTGCGGATGAGGTGCGCCACGCCGATGCACAGCACCGCGCCACCAGCGATCCAAGTGAAGGTCACACCGTTGAGACCGGTGAGGGGAAGGCCAGAGCCCTTCTGGTCGACAATGGTGAAGCTGAGCTTGCCGACCTCAGCCTTTGCAGAGTCAGCCTGAACAACATCTTGACCTGCCACGATGGCACTCGTAGCATCAGGCGTTACATCCGTACCGGTCTGATTGAGCGTGCGGATGATAGTGAAGGTAATACCACTTGCTGCGGAATTGTTGTACCCAGGGGCAGGCTTAACCTCCTTGAGGACATAGGTGCCCTCATCGAGACCGACAACATTAATTTTACCGTTGTTATCCGTGGTAAGCTTTACAACTTCGCCCTCGTTATGTTTTATGCCTTTAGCGTCGATGTACTTGTTTTCGGTAGTATTGCCTTTCTTCTCCTGCAGAGTGAATTCAACTCCCGAAAGAGTCGGGTTTTTGCCATCTACAGCGTCACTACCGACCTTGGTGACATTGATGCCGTAGGTGTAGTCATAAGCAAGGTTCTCAACCGTGGTGCCGATGCCATTGCCGTGCGGATTGTTGGAATAAGTCAGCGTAACCTTATTTCCCTGGGCTTTACCAACCAAACCGTAGAATTCATCTTTGATCTTACCGTCTTGAAAGATCTTGTTAGAGTCGAGCTTTGCCTTGTACTCGACGGTCACCTTAGAGTTAGCGTTGACGGTAATGTGCTTATTCTCAACATCAACGCAATCCTTAAGATTTTTGAATTTAACGATAAGCTCGTTGGCATCCGAGAACTCTTTAGTGTAGCCATGCTCGGCATCAGTCTTAACGGTCTGGTTGCCGATCGTAACCGTGACATCCGGAACATTATTCTCACTGTCATCAACGAACTTGGGCGTCATAGAATCAGGCAGTTTGTCCGTGAAGGCGTAGTTATAGCCGCTATAGGTGTCGATATTACTCGCAACCGTACCGACGAGTTTATAATCGACCCAATCGTCCATAGCTGAGTCTGCGGCCTTATTGGGGTCGCCGTTGGTCCCTGTTTCCCAAGATCGATCCTTGTCATCCATGACGGCCTTGCTGACTGTAGGAATACTGGTCTTCTCTGTAACGATAACGGGGTCGCCACCGACAATAGCGAAAATTGGCGAGGTGCCGGTATCTGCCTTCTTGCTTGCATCAGTTGATGCGCTAATACTGTCGCTGTCAGTCAAAAAGAGATAGTAGCCCGATTCATCGAAGGAGACCGGGTTGTTCGCATCGAACGCATCATTGACAGCGTCCTTTGGCTTGACTGGATTGGTAGCTTCGACCAAACTGGCAATCTTATTGAGCAGGGCACCGTTATCCACAGCCCCCGCGTCCTGGATATTCGCAGCCAGCCAGTCAGCTACGTTCTGTGCAGTCGCTCCCGTTGTGGGAAGTTTCTTGCTTGTTGCGTCATAGCCATCGCTCTGCTCGATTGCGCTAATTATCTCCGCCTGAACCGCCTCGGGCACGGCCCAGTCAACATTGGAAACAACCTTTTTGTTGCCCTCGTTTATAACATCCGCCTTGAAAATCTGGTAGGCCTTGTACTTCACATCACCATTTTTTTCGTTCTTCCTGATGGTGATGCTGTTGTCCAAAGTCGTCGCACCCTCAGCAAACGCCATCGTGACCGGGGCCATGACTCCACCGAAGCTCAACGCTGCTGTGAGGCCGGCGGTTACTGCCAGGCGTGCGATGTTCTTGCTCATGCTCATCTTCTTTTCCTCTGCTTTCTGCTCGAATTCCATTTGATCTAAATCTGTCTGTCTGTGTCTTAGCATCTGCTTCGCTACGTCTCGCCCCGCTCTCTGCGGGGCTGCCAGCTACTCTTTATGGCTGCCACCTCCCCGCTTGACCAGGAGCGCGACCACGATGAGCGCGGCTCCGGCGACCGCTGCGGCGGCCGCGGCGTACATTGCCATATCGCCAGTCGAGGGCATAAAGCCTCCGGTGGTAATGCTAGGGGGTGTGCCGGTGGGCGTGTTGATGAGCGACGCCTCCAGGCTGCCCGTCGACCCGTCCGCGCTGTCGGCGCGCAGGGGCGACTCGGCCGTGATGGTGAGTTTGGGCTTGGCGGCGGCCACCTGGTCGACGTCCAGGCCCTCGGCCTTGACCGTCACGGAACGCGTGCCCTCAAAGGCGGTGTAGCCCTTGGGTGCCTTGAGCTCGCGGACCTCCAGTTTGCCCGAGTCCACGCCCGAGACGGTCACGCGGCCGTCCTCGCCCGTGGTGACGGTGGCCTTGCCCTCCGCATCCCACGTGCCGTCGGCCGCTAGCGTTCGACCGCGGTCGTCGGCGATGCTCAGGACCGCCCCGGCAAGCGGCTTGTCGCCGTCGCTGCCGCGCTTGGTGAGCGCGAGATCCCAGGTGTAGGCGCACGCGTCGTCGCTCGGCGTGCGGGTGAAGCCGGCGTCGCCGGACTGGTCGGCGAGGGGAGAGCGCGGGTAGCGCAGGTACACCTCGTTGGGGTTGCCCTTCGCGATGCCGTGGTTGCACGCGCTGTTGAGCGGCGCGTTGTACACGGCGACCACGCGGGCGCCCGCGGTGAAGGCTTCGGTCCCGCCGAGCGCGGCGATGAGGTCGCCGGTGCGCACGGTGAAGGTCTTGCCGTCGGCCGCTACCTTGGTGGCACACTGGGCCGTGATATCGGTCCAGCCCTTCGCGGGCTCGGTGCCGGCGCGCCCGTCCTTGTCGGTCGAGACCGCGTCGAAGCCGCCGTCCGCGCCCGCCGCCACGTACACGCGCATGCTCGCGGCCACCTTGGAGGGGTCGAGCCCCGCGCTCATGGTGTCGACGAACCGCACCGTATAGGTGTCGTAGGCCGTTAGCCCCGCCGGAACCGTGGCCGAGAGGCGCCAGTACAGGTCGTCGGCGACCGTGGCATCGGCGGCCTTCTGCCAGGCGGCGGTGCCGTCCTCCAGCACGTGCTTGGCCACCTTGGGGCTCGCCGCCTTGGGCTTGACGGTGACGGCGCCGCCGCCCACCAGGGCCATGATCGGCGCGGTGCCGGCCTCGCCCCGGGCGATGGCGTCGTCGTCGGCGACGATGAGCCAGTAGCCGCAGGGCAGCTCGGCCGTCGTGCCCGCGTTAAGGGCCACGAACACGGCGCCAGAGCTCTGGAGGGAACGAGCGAGCTGTGCGCTCAGCGCGCTCGTAAGGTGAGAATCGGTGTTGAGCCACTCGGCAGCTTCCTGCGCGGTGGCCTGGGAATTGGGCATGCCGGCGCTGTGCAGCACGGGCAGCGCGGCGTCGCGCACGGCGTCGCTTGCCCAGGCGAGGTCGGTGGCGATCTTGGCGTCGCTGTCGCCGTCGACGACGTTGGCGCTAAAGATCTGGTAGGCGTCGTAGCTGCTCGCCACGGTGCCGCTCACCGTGATGGAACCGGTCGAGGTCGGCGCGGCCTGCGCGGAAGCGGGGAACACAACCGCGCAGGTGCCGATCAGGAGGGTAAGCAGCGCAAACAAGATCGGGAAGGAGCAAACTTTCTTATTCACGACGCTTACCTCCCTCCGCATTCGCCTTGCGACGAATGTGCATCCAGGCCGCAGCAGCGCAAAGCACCGCCGCGCCGGCAAGGTACGTCAGAGTGACGCCCGACATACCAGAAAGGGGCAAAGAGGTGGAGTAGGTATTGGTGAAGGTGGGGTTGGAGGTGGGGGTGAGGTCCTGTTCTTTGGCATCGGGGTCTGGCTTCCACTCGCCATCGGAGCCAACGGTTCCCTTCTTGTAGGTCACCGCACAGTCGATTCCTCCTTTGGTGTTATCCGTTGCCACAACCTTGAACCTATAGACCGAAGGATCAAACTTGTAATGCGGATAGGTCGAGTGTTCGTCGTTCTCGCGCACATAGTACGTGAAGGTCTTGGAAGCAGCACGACCCGGAACATCAGCATCGTTCTTCTTCAAGCTGTCAAGGTCGTACCAAATCTTGGGGAACTCAAGTGGCTGAGTCGTATGGTCATTAGCCTCGGTCTTAACCGCCTGAGCATTCTTGAAGTCCGGGTTATCCGCAAACTTAAGCGTAAACTCCTTCATCTCGCCGCCCTCAACGACCTTAGTCGCCTTAGGAGTCCAGGAGCCGTTGGAGGTATAGGGCTCAATTTTGTTGATAAAGGTCGGGTCACCATTGTTACCGATATCAACCGTAGCCTTTGTGTTGCCCTCTGAGTACTCAACGGAATAGCCTCCGGAACCAAGTCGTACGAAGTCCTCATCGTCCTCGGCCTTTTTATAGACAGCTACCGTTTGTACCTTGTAATAGTTAATCTTGATTCCCATGAGCGTTTCAGAGTGGGATGAATCGTCCTCAACTGTTGCCTCGATCTTGTAAATTGTCTTATCGAATTTGGTGTCTAATTCGTTTTGGCCGCTGATGGGTTCCTCAACGAGATAGAAAACGTATTGCCCTGAAGAATAGTCCTTGCCAGAGTCGAAGGTGATACTGCCGCTTGATTGATCAACAGTCGCCTCACCCGCACCACTGCAATCGCCCGTATCAAATGTGCCGTCATCTTTCCAAGAAGGTGCCTTGATACCGTTAACCTCCTGGCGCAGCAGCTGAAACTTGTACGCGTGCCCATCAAGGCTTTGCTTGTTTCCCTTTGCATCCACAAGCGCCTTAGTGGCGTTGAGTTTCATGCTCGGGTAAACCCTCAGATCATTGACTTCGCCGACGATGAGATCGCCGTTGGTCATGATGCCGCCACCGTGGGTGTAGGAGTAGTTACCGCTGATGATGGTCGTAGCCTCTGCCTGCGCCTTATCCTTGGCATAGGGGGCCGGACGGGCCTCCAAACCGAACATGTACTTAGCCTCGGCACCGCCATTTGGGTCGATGGTAACCGGACTTCTGTCGCAAGTGCCCTGCCAACCAGCCGATTCGCCGCCGAGCATCTTGCCAAGAACGAGTGCAACCGTATTTTGGCTGTCATTCTTGCGTACCAAGAAGAAATCCTTATGGCCGTGATTTTTGAAGGGATCACCAATGTAGTCATTATTGCTGTCTTCAGTTTTACCGTTGCCGCCGGCGGAATAATGAGGTGAGTCCAAAGGAGTGTTATCTTGATCAACGTTATCAGCATTGTCATAGATAGCAGCGCCTTTTGAGTACGAAACGATTGTCTTGCCCGTAGGACAAGCACCGATGCCACCGCCCCAGCCACCGGCCTTATTATTAGTGATCAGCGTCTTGACGATGTTGAGCGTACCGCCTTCCTGAACAAAGACACCACCGCCACCCCAGTCGCCACCGCGGCCAGGGTTGCTGCCCGTCATGGTCTTGTTGTTGGTGATGTAAACCCTGTTTGATGCATTTTCCGTATTACTAACGCCGATAACGCCGGCAGTACCGCCAGAAATACGGAGGCCACCGCCCTCGGCATTATCGGACATATTGCCAGCAATAAAACCGCTGTACATGGCGAATTTAACTCCCTGCTCGTAGAAGCCAGCGTAGATTCCACCGCCGGCCTCATAGGAGTAATTAGCAGTAACGGAGCCACCCGTCATGGTCAGCGTTCCACCGTTCGTGGATGCAATGCCGCCGCCACCGAGGACACCTTTGTTGTTAAGGTCACTAGTGATGTGAGCGTCAGCTCGGTTGTTAGTTATGCAGGCAGAGCCGCTAATGATTGCGGTTGCACCCATGGTATAAACACCGCCGCCGTAGCCGCCGTCGTAGGTGTTTTTGCCATTGTTGATATCCTTGACATATGTTGCGTTGCCCGAGATGACACCGCCGGAGAGTTCCAGTGTCGCGCCATTGTTAGCAAAGATGCCACCGCCAGAAGCAGCCTTGTTTCCCGCAATCACGCCATCAGTCATTTCGAGGCTGGCGTTCGCCCCCGTTACACACAGGCCACCGCCCCAGCCACCGCCGTTGCCGTTGGTGACGTAACCGCCAGAAATATAAACAGCGCCCTGAGAGAAAATAACGTGGCCGTCGTTGCCCAGGGTACGAGGCGTCGTGATCATGCCACCCTCAAGGTTGAGCGTGCCCCCCTCCTGAACGGAAATGACTTGATTTACATAGCCCGTTTTGCATGCAACGATAGCGCCGAAATTGGCAACAGTGTGCTGGTAGGTCGTTTCCCTAGTACCAAAACCGTTAGGCGTGCTTTCAGTTACGTAGTATGTAAGTGATTGTGGAACACTTTCCTCATTGAACTGCATCTCTGCTGGCTGACCAGGTTTACCACTGGTAGTTTCAATCTTCGAGTCATTCGCCTCACCTTTGACAGTTAGCGTATGGCCCTTTGAAATTGTGATAAATGCACGAACAGGCTTGTCCTGGCCCTGGCTATCGTTACCGTTGCTGTAATAAAGCTTGTGATTCGCAAGGTCGATCGTAGTGTTTTGCTCGATAGTGATTGACTCACTTGAACTAATGTCAGCCGCAAGACGTAGTTTATCGGGTTTAGTCGGGGCGTTAAGGTACTTTGTCAGGTCTCCGTCACTCGTCAGCAGCGTGTACCCATCCTCATCTTTTTGAAGTCCCGGAACCTCACCTTCATTTGCAACAGTAGCGACCTTATAGACAGACTGTCCATCATCCGCGGGCTGCGCAGCGCTCTCGGCTTCCGTGTCATCAGACAACGGGGCCGTCTCGAGAGCGTCGTCGCCAGTCTCGTCGCCCTCGGTCTCGTCACTATTCTGGTTTTCGTTATCCCCGTTGTTGGTGTTTTCTACATCAGTAGACTCACTTGAGGAACCCCCCCCCATCACAGTTTCCTCGGTAGAAACCGCCGGGGCATCGTTGGCAATGGCCTGCGAGATCGGAGGCATGACGAGCGACAGCACCAGGCTCAAAACGGAGGCTCCGCACAAAACGCCTGCCAGTACACGGCGCGTCGCTTTTTTACTCTGCTTAGTTTTTTCTGAATTCGCTTTCATCGATGTCTCCTCCCCAAGAGACCGCGATCTTGCTCTTTCACTATCAAACGTATCTGCGTAATCTGTATTGCACACACTTGTAGTACATATTGTAACGATTGTTTAAACATCTAAGCAACAAAAATCGATAGTTTTGTAGCCAGTTCTCAATTCGCTTGACAATTGTTCAGATTTACTATCGTTTATTCGCTTTGAAATATCTATTTCTACTGGTAATTAAGTTAGTTATCAGTTTTTTAATAGCATTTAATTTATTTGCACAACATTTTGCTCAAGAACAAACATCCTGTGAACGGTCGAAAATCGACCGTGAGCGGTAGGTCATTAACCGGGAGGAATAGACTACCAAATTAATGGGAATATCTTTAACTCATCGGTGGTTAGAAGCGTAATGTTCAGACAACCATATTTGAATTTTCGCGCAGATTTTAGGCATCAATTCGCCCAAATCGCCTGAGGCCACCGCAAAGGTGCCTGTTCCTCTTGTGGTGGCTCTCCCCCGGCGCTATAGCAGATGTTCCTCGATAAAGATCGCGATGCCGTCTTTGTCGTTGCTGGCGGTTACAAAATCGGCGGCGGCACGGGTGGCATCGCTGCCATTTGCCATGGCCACACCCACGCCGGCGTCAGCCACCATGCAGGTGTCGTTGTCCGCATCGCCAAACACGCAGATGTTCTGGAGCTCCATGTCGTTGAGCTCCGCCACACGCACAAGGCCGCGCGTCTTGGACACGCGTGGATCCATGAACTCGTAGAGCCGCTGCGTGGTTTGCAGAGACGCCGCCTTAACAGTGTCATCGGCAAACGTCGACGCCCGCTCAATCACCCGCGGCATTACCTCGGGCGCCATGGTAAACATCACCTTGGGCTGCGGCTCGCGCAAAAACTCGGCAAAGTCGACCACCTTGTAGGGCACGCCGTCGACACGCGACAGGTGCTCGACACATGCATTGCTCTCGGGCACATAGAGCACGCCATCCCGAGGGCAAACGGGCGTTGCCGGCAGGCCTGCCATGTGCTCGCAGATGCGCGCGATGGTCTCGCCTGGCAGCGGGTAGCTCAGCTCGTTGATGCCGTGCGCACGGTCGATGACTTCGGCGCCACCACAGCCCACCAGCACGTCTACCAGGCCTTCGATGCCCCAGAGCTCGTACATGGCCTCGGTCGCGTGGGCGTCGCGCCCGGTGCACAGGCCAAAGAGCACGCCGCGCTCGCGCAGGGCGCGGATCGCCGCCACGGTGCGCGGGGACACCGTGTGCTGGCTCGTGAGCAGCGTACCGTCGATATCGCAGAACACGGCTTTGATATGGCTGAAGGTGGTGTCCATGGGGGCCTTTCTGGGTAGCGCGGCGGTGTGGAGTGTATTCGTGAACGGCGTACATGGTATACCAAGGCGCAAGCCGTTGGGACCCGATCACCACAAAGGTACCCGTCCCCTTTGTGGTGGCTTGTGGTGCTCGGGCCTCAGCGCAATCCATCACAACATCCGACGCTTTTCGCCAAAATCGCGATTTTCATCGAATGTTGTGATGGTTTTACTGCCTTGCGGCACGATCCAAATGCCGGCGTCCAAACAGCAACAGCGCCGCGGGAACTGCCGTCACGACCATGCCCGCCCCTACGAGCGTCTGCTGCACGCCAAATGTCGCCGCCAGCCACGGGGCAATCGCCAGCGGGGCCACGCCGGCGAACATGTTGCCAAAGCCCATGACCGAGTTCACGCGACCGAGCTGCTCGAGCGGGGCCGTCGTTTGCACGATCGTGTTGTGGAGCGGGTTGACGATGCCCCAAGCTATGCCCAGTACTATCTGGCCGACGAGGGCTACACCCACGTACGGTGTTCCCACATAGAGCAAACTTCCCAGGCCCACGGATATGAGTGCAACGAGCAGCGTTTTGAGGCTGACCAGGTGCGGCGGCAAGCGGAGCGCGACCACGGCGCCCAGCACCGCGCCCACACCGCTGGCCGACGAGAGCCAGCCCATCCATTCGACACCGACGTGCAGGACATCGCGGTAGAAGAACGATTCCAGCGGGTCGAAGGCGCCATAGCCAAAGTTCGAAAGGAAGATGATGAAGAACAGCAGGGCGAGAACGCTGTTGGTAAAGACCGTCTTGATGCTGGTCGCGAAGGTGACACGGGAGGACGTATTGGGGTCGGGGCCTTGGCTGGCCTTATCCGATGTGATGTCGCCGACCGCGGGTTTGCCTTCGTGTGTGGCGACCTGACCTGCACTTTGCCTAAAGCCCCAACCGGCAATGAGCGCCAACGCGGTAAAGAGCATCATGAGCACAAACACCGCGCGCGACGACGCAGCCGCCGCGACAAAGCCGCCCAGCGTGGGACCAACGATGATACTCACGTTTGAAAACATGGCGATGGCGGAGTTGATGTCTTTGAGCTCGACAGGATCGTCGGTGAGGTAGGCTGGATAGGATGTGGCGATGGGCTGGGCAAACCCCATCACGAAGCCCAGGAGCACCGCGCCGAGCAGGACGATGCCGGTCGCGCGGCCAAAAACGAGGATCGCCGCGCCGGTTGCCAGCGTGCCCACGATGCTCAGCAAGAAATGACGGCGCGGGCCCCAGGCGTCGAGCGCAGCGCCGCCCGCAAAGGACCCCAGGATCACGAAAACGTTCATAAACAGGACGGCCAGCGATGTCGCCACGACCGAGGCATCGTCTGCATAGGTGAGCGTTCCGATGACGCCGATAAAGTAGCTGGTCTGATAACCGGTGTAGATGAGAAAGCGCATCGCCACCAGGCGCTTGGCCTGCACGGACAGCGATGATTGAGGCTTTGAGAAAAGAGAGGCGAGCATGGAGACTCCTTGTTTCATACGAATGCGGACGGCGGGCATTCGCCACCGTCCGTCAAATCAATCTGTCCGCATGAAACATTAAGGACGCATCAAGCCCCTTCTCTCCGTTTTTCGCCCGTCATGAACTACTTGGTAGATTGTAAGGCATGTCTCACACATCTACCAACGCAAAAACCACCACAAAGGTGCCTGGCCCCTTTGTGGTGGAAATGGCGTTTGCCCAGATAAAACCTGCCAAAATAAACCTGTCCCTTTTTGGCAGGTTTTAGGCCAGATGGTCTTGAATCAGGTCACAGATGGCTCGGGCGTCGTTGATGTTGATGGCTCGGGTCGCAAAGCCGGCGTCGAAGGCCTGACGCGCCAGGGCCTCGTTGCAGGCAAGGGCCAGCGTGCGACCGTCGACCAGGTCGAGCGAGCTCTTGCCGCGCAAACGGTCGACACCGGAGCGCGCGACCACGATGTTGTCGAAGCCCTCGGTCTTGTAGCCCTCGATGATCACCACGTCGACATCGTTGTAGCGCGACAGCAGCTCACGCGCGGGCATCTCGTCCTCCTCGCGCGTGTCGGCGTACTCCGCCCAGCGCGTGGCGCAGATGAGCCCCACGTGCTTGGATCCGGCTTGGTGATGGCGCCAGGTGTCCTTAGCGGGCACATCGATATCAAAGCCGTGATGCCCATGATGCTTGAGCGAACCCACGCGCAGACCGCGGCGGGTGAGCTCGGCAATGACCTTCTCAACGAGCGTGGTCTTGCCTGAGTTCTGGTAGCCGATAAACGCGATCGCGGGGACGGCCGGAGCTGGAACTGTGGGCGCGACGGCGACGGGTGCGCTTGCGGGCGCGGCACCGTCAGCGGCCACGGCCTCAACGGCAGCGGCCTGACGTTCGACACGATCCCACACGCCCGAGCGGCCGCCCTCCTTGTGCAGCAGGCGCACGTCGACGATCTCCATACCGCGATCGACCGCCTTGCACATGTCATAGATCGTTAGGCACGCAGCGCTCGCGCCGGTCAACGCCTCCATCTCGATACCCGTCTTGCCCGTCACGCCGGCCGTAACCAGCACGTGAAAGCCAACCTGCCCGTCCGCGCGCGCCGGCGCCCAGCCCTCGGGCACGTCATCGGCAGGCGTCCCCGCCGGAGCGATGGGCACAATGTCGCACTTGCTCTTGGTAATGAGCAACGGATGGCACATGGGGATAATGTCGCTCGTGCGCTTGATGGCCATAATGCCCGCCACGCGCGCGCAGGCAAGCACGTCGCCCTTTTTAGCGCGGTCCTGCAGCACCATAGCCTGCGTCTCGGGATGCATGAGGATGGCGCCCTCGGCGATGGCGATGCGATGGGTCTCGGCCTTGTCGGACACGTCGACCATGCGCACCTCGCCCTTGGCGTCCACGTGCGTCAGCTCGTCACGACGGGCGTCGCGGGCGGGCTCGGTGGCAGCGCTGGCAGTCGGCTGCGCAGACCCGTCGGCGTTGCCGGCATTCGCCGCAGCCGTGGCTTTGTGGGCAGACATCGCGGCCCTGCGAGCGGCCTTGGTGGCATCAGCGTACCTGCTCTTGGCCATATGATCATCCTCCGATTTGGGACATAAATCGTTGCGTGCCCTCAATTATCGCGTGTTCCTGCGGTTTGTGGGCGACGGCATCGCGCCAAATCGAAAGTACCTGCATATCATCACCACGGCGCAGGGCGTCGCGCACCGAATACTCGGCATCGCTAAACAGGCACGGACGCACGTTGCCATCGGCCGTCAGGCGCAGACGGTTGCAATTCGCGCAAAAATGATTGGACATGGCGCTAATGAAGCCGACCGTTCCCGCCACGCCCGGAAAGTGCCAATAGCGCGCAGGGCCCGCGCCGGCAGGAGCGTCGTTGATGTCGAGCGGCTCGAGCTCGCCCAGTCCCGCCGCGGCGGCCCCGGCATTGATGCGCGCCCGCAGCTCGTCGCTCGGCACGGTATCGCTCGCATCCCACAGCTCGGGATTGAGCGCGGGCGCGTGAGGGTCTACAGCACAATGTGAGCTCGTGTGCTCATCGCCGATGGGCATATATTCGATAAATCGCAGATGAATGGGGCGGTCGACGGTCAGCCGTGCGAGGGCCGTCACATCCTGGTTGAGCCGACGCACAACAACGCAGTTGACCTTAACGGGTTCAAAGCCCCAAGCCAGCGCCGCGTCGATGCCAGCCATGGTCTGCTCGAGTCGACCCAGACGAGTGATCTTTCCAAAGAGCGTAGGGTCGAGTGTGTCGAGCGAAATGTTGACGCGGTTAAGACCGGCGTCTTTGAGCTGCTGCGCCAACTTGGGCAGCAGGGCACCATTGGTGGTGAGCGAGATGTCCTCGATCTGCGGAATCGCGCGGATGTCGCGAATAAGCGGGATGATACGGCGGCTGACCAGCGGCTCGCCGCCCGTCAGGCGTACGCGGCGAATGCCCTCCCCCGCCACCAAGCGCACAAAGCGGGCGATTTCCTCGGCGCTGAGCAGCTCGTCGTGCGCGCGGGGTGCCACGCCATCGGCCGGCATGCAGTAAATGCAGCGGAAATTGCACTTGTCGGTAACGGCAATGCGCAGGTAGTTAATGTCGCGGCCAAAGCCGTCATGTTGCACGTGCCCGTCCACGCAGTCCTCCCCTCACGCGGCGTTTTATTCTTCGGAAAACATAATACCCCACGAGAGAATCATGCCGACACCCGTACGACAGGACAGGTCGCTTCGAGCAAGACCGGCTTCCCAAGCCCATCCTCAGCATACAGACCATCACAACATTCGATGCTTTTCCCGTTTTTGGCAAAAAACGTCGAATGTTGTGATGGTTTGCCTGCCCGCAGCACCCCGTAGAAGGACCAAAGCGTCCCTAAAGGCCGCCGTCCCAGTGTCGAATCACGAACTCTCGCAGGTCGTTCTGACGTTTCTGGAATGTCTCGCTTCGGTCGCACTTAAGGCCCATAGCGAGCGCGATGGCGTTCATCGCCCGGTGCAATTGCAGCTGGTGGGCAAACTGAGTCCCGGTGAGGACGATCATCCTAAAGCCCAGCGCGCTCAGCACGGTCATGCGCTCCGCATCCGACGCACTGCGCTGTTTATCAAGATGGTCCGAGCCGTTGTATTCAATACCCGTACCGCTCGCAGGCGCATATACGTCGATCTCGAAATACCCGGCCTTTGCGAGATACTTGAACTCGTTGGGAACATCGACCCGATGGTTGAGCTCGATCTTGGCGTATCCCAGCCCGCCCTGGGAACGCTTCGCGACGACCATGATTGCAGTGGCCGTCTCCATAGGCGAACGGGCAGCGTCCTTTACACGCTTGAGCAACGAGGCCGCGCGTTTCACGCCTCGACGCGAAGGATTCTGCTCGCAAAAAGCACGCAGGTCGGCGACGGCATATCGCTGCGAGGCCTCGACATAATCATCGCTCGACAGATGGTTAAGGTGATACCGAGCACACACTTCAAATCCGTACTCAAGCTGCTCGAGCTCGCTCATCCACGAGCCCGCCTGGACAAGGCACATGGCCTCATCAACCACCAGAAGACCCTCTGCCACCTCGATAAGATGATCCGAAGGTATGGGCGCCCCAAACACATGGCGTCGGAGACCCGCCGGCCGAGAGCGTTCAAAATCGAAGCTAACCAGCGTATCAATACGGTCGAGTTCCTCTTGAGGAATACCAAGTGAGACCAGATAGTCGGCGACAATCTCGACCGCTGCAGATATCCTCAATCCCTTGGCATCGAGCCCCAATTTGGGGAGGCTCGCAGTCGGCTCCACCTCGTTAGCAAGCGAGTCCTCATCGTATAGGCTGCTTGCTCGCGAGAGCGGCTCGGACGGGCGCGCCACGTTGTGGTACAGCCAGGCAGTCTTATGGGACAGGACGATCGGCAAGTCCATGAGCTCTCCAATGGGTCGGATAACCAACCTTATTCCCCTGCTCACGGATTCGCACACTTCCACGTACAAGAAAGCATTCCACCCGTACGAGCGACAGAAAAACCGTCCCAAAAATCGATGCTTTTCTTCAATATCGAGAAAAACGTCGATTATTGGGACGGTTTGGGGCGAGGTGAGAGGTCGGAGGGCCAGAGCAAGCCGCACTCCAACGGGTTAATCCAGCTCTTTCAATCCATGTGCCAGCTGCCAGTACTCGCCGTGCTGAGCGAGCAGCTCCTCGTGGGTGCCGCGCTCGATGATGCGGCCGTGTTCGAGGACCATGATCGCATCGGCGTCGCGGACCGTGGACAGGCGGTGCGCGATCATAAACGTGGTGCGTCCGCGCATGATACGGTCCATGCCGCGCTCGATGAGCTTTTCGGTGCGCGTGTCGATGGAGCTCGTGGCCTCGTCCAAGATGAGCACCGGCGGATCGGCCACGGCCACGCGCGCGATGGCGAGCAGCTGGCGCTGGCCCTGTGACAGGTTGGCACCGTCCGCGGTCACGAGCGTGTCGTAACCTTGCGGCAAGCGGCGGATAAACGAGTCGGCGCAGGCGGCCTCGGCAGCGGCGCGCACTTCCTCGTCGGTCGCGTCGAGCTTGCCAAAGCGGATGTTCTGCGCAATGGTGCCGCTAAACAGATGCGTATCCTGTAGCACAATGCCGAGCGACCCGCGCAGGCTGGCCTTGGCGATATGCTTGACGTCGATACCGTCGTACGTGATCTCGCCGTCATCGACCTCGTAGAAGCGGTTGATGAGGTTGGTGATGGTCGTCTTTCCGGCGCCCGTCGAGCCAACAAAGGCGATCTTTTGCCCCGGCTTGGCAAACAGGTTGAGATCCGTGAGCACGCGCGTGCCCGGCACGTAGGAAAAGTCCACGGCATGGAAGCGCACGTCGCCGGCGAGCGGGACGAGGCCGGTAACAAGCTCGGTGCCGTCGGCGGCCACCGCGCGGCCCGACTCATCAACGGCTGCCACGTCATTCAGGTGCCCGTAGACGCCCACGCCCTGGCCCGCGGGAATCTTCCACGCCCACGCGGCATCGCCCGTCTGCACCAGCTCCACGCAGCCCTCGTCCACCTCGGGCTCAAGGTCCATAGCCGCAAACAGGCGCTCGGCACCGGCCAACGCGTTGAGCAAGAAGTTGCCGAGCTGCGTAAACTGGTTGATGGGCATGGCGGCCTGGCGCACAAAGACCAGGTAGCTTGCAAGTGCGCCCACATCGGCGAGCCCCTTGATGCAGAGCATGCCGCCCGCCACGGCGACGATGGCATAGTTGACGTAGCCAATCACGACGGTCATGGGCACCATGGAGTTGGCATAGCTCACGGCGGCGGTACCGGTGCGGCGAAGCTCGTCGTTGCGGCGGGTGAAGCCGGCGACATTCGCTGCCTCACGGTTAAAGACCTTGATGACCTTTTGGCCCGAGACCATTTCTTCGATATATCCGTCCAGGTCGCCAAGCGATGCCTGCTGGGCAGCAAAGAAACGCTTAGAGCGCGCGCCCGAGTAGCGCGCATACAGCACAATGGCCGCATCGCACACGAGTGTGATAATCGTGAGCTGCCAGTTAAGGATGATGAGCATAGCCGTGGTGCCCACAACCTGAATGGCGGCCTGAATCACGTTGGCAAAGCTGTTGTTGAGCGCCTCGGAGACGGTGTCGACGTCGTTGGTGAAAAAACTCATGATGTCGCCCGGGCGCGTGCTGTCAAAATAACTGAGCGGCAGCGTCTGGATGTGCGCGAACAGGTCGCGGCGAATATCGGACACCACGTGTTGGGCCGCGCGCACCATAATCTGCGAGTAGCCCAGGGCCGAGAGCACGCCCGCAACGTAGATGATCGCCGTCAGGATGACCTGCTTGGCAAGCAGTTCCTCCCCGCCCGTGGCCAAACCGTTAACGATGGGGCGCACCATGTAGGTGCCGGCGAGGCTCGCGATGGCGGCGACGGAGGCGAGCACGCCCACCGCGAGCAACGAGAACTTGGCATGCCCCATGTAGGAGAGCAAGCGGCGCACAGTGCGCTTGAGGTCGGCCGGGCGTGCTTGGGCTGCGGTCTTAGGCATGGCGCTCACCCCCTTCCAAGGGCGATCCGCATGCGACGGAGGAAAACGGATCATTCGCGCAACCATCGTCACTGCCGTCGCCGGCTTCCGCGTTCCTCGCAAACTCCATCTGCGAGGCGTAAATCTCCTGGTAGATGTTGTCGCCCGCCAGCAGTTCCTCGTGCGTGCCCACGCCGTGGACACGACCGTCGTCCAGCACCACAATACGATCGGCATCCATGACGCTCGCGATACGCTGGGCGATGATGAGCACGGTCGTATCGGAAATCCGAGCGATGTGCTCGCGAATCTTAGCGTCGGTCGCCATATCGACCGCGCTGGTGGAGTCATCAAAAATGAGCACGCGCGGATGCTTGAGCAGCGTGCGCGCGATGCACAGGCGTTGCTTCTGGCCACCCGAGACACCAGCGCCGCCTTGGCCCAACTCGCCGTCCAGCCCGCCGATGCGATCAAGGAACTCGTCCACGCACGCCGCGCGGCAAGCCGCGAGGAGTTCATCGTCCGACGCCTGCGGATTGCCCCACTGCAGGTTCTCGCGCACGGTACCCGTAAACAGCACATTCTTTTGCAGCACAATGCCCACAGCGTCGCGTAGAGTCGCGAGGTCGTAGTCGCGCACGTCGCGTCCGCCCACAAGCACGGCGCCTTCGGTGGCGTCGTACAGGCGCGCAATCAGCTGCACAAGCGAGCTCTTGCCCGAGCCCGTGCCGCCGAGGATGCCCACCGTCGAGCCGCTCCCGATGCGAAGGTCGATATGCTCGAGCACATCCTCAGCTGCATCCGCGCGGTATTTAAAGGAAACGTCGCGAAACTCGATACTGCCGTCCGCTGGCGCCGCAATCGCGAGGTCTCCCGCGGGGTTGGCGATAAAGGGCTCCTCATCGAGCACCTCGGCGATACGGCCCACACTCGTAAGAGCGCGCGTGAGCAGCAAAAACACGTTGGAAATCATCATGAGCGAATTCATGATCAGCAGCACGTAGCTCATAAAGCCCGTGAGCGAGCCCACGCCCAGCTTGCCGGCGAGAATCATGCGGCCGCCAATCCACAGGATGGAGAGCGCAGCCACGTACATCGACAGCTGAAACACCGGCAGGTTGAGCACCGCGTTGCCAAAGGTCTTCGTCGCAGTGCCGGCGAGCTCGGTATTGACGGTGTCGAACTTGGCCTCCTCGTGCTCGGTACGAACGTAGGCCTTGACGGCACGCACGGCGGTGAGGTCTTCCTGTACCACGCCGTTGAGGTGGTCCATCGAGGTCTGGAGTTGGCGGTAGAGCGGACTGACGCGATAGGTGATGACGCCCAGTACGATTGCCAGCACGGGCAAGATGATCGCAAAGACGTTGGCGAGCGGGCGCGACAGCATCAGCGCGTAGATAAGGCCGACGATAAGCGTCACCGGGCCGCGCACCATAGGGCGAAAGCCGTTGCCCACAGCATTTTGGATAACGGTGATGTCCGTGGTCATGCGGGTGACGAGCGAGCTGGCGTCGTAGTTGTCCAGGTTACCAAAAGCGAGCGTCTGAATCTTTTTGTACTCAGCCTCGCGCAGGTTAGCGCCTAGGCCCGAGGCAACGCGGGCGGACGTGTGTGCATAACCCAAGCCCAGTACCAGCGAAAGCGCAGCGCACACCAACATGTACGACCCCTGCAGCAGCATGTAGTTGATATCACCCGCAGGCACGCCCACATCGATGATGTTGGCCATGATGACCGGGATAAACAGCTCGAGCACCGTCTCGACCGACACAAAGAACACGCCGAGGATGGCATCGCGACGGTATGCCCCTAGATAGGAAAACAGTATTTTGAGATTGCGCACGCAGGTTCAACCCCCATCAAACGTTGTTCGCAAACGCACGTATTATTGCGCGCCGAATAATGGTGTCAAGTATTCCGAAATCGTTTTCTGCAAGGTTAGCGCCGGCGGCGAGTTCTCGTGATGTGTGTCCATATTCACTCGGAATAATGGTGCGCGTGACTTTTTCGCCCCGTCGTCAACACAAACCTTGACTCTACAATCGTTGTAGGGTTTTCACTACACTGGTACGTAAACAAACCCAGCCAGAAAGCCCCGCCCATGGAACACGACCTCACACGCGGCAATGTCCTTAAGACCATCGCGGTCTTTGCCCTGCCCTATATGCTCTCGTACTTTTTGCAGATGCTCTACGGTATGGCCGACCTGTACATGATGGGGCAGTTTAGCGGCGCCGCCGGCATCACCGCCGTGGGCAATGGCGCGCAGACGCTCTATATCATTACCGTGACGCTCGTGGGCCTGGCCATGGGAACGACGGTCATCGTCGGTCACGCCGTGGGCTCGCGCCGCTTCGATCGCGCCGAGACCGCCATCGGCAACACCATTACGCTCTTTATGGGTGTCTCGGTAGTGCTGGCCGCTGTCCTGCTTGCGCTGTGTCCGCAGATCGTGGCACTCATTGGCACGCCGGCCGAGGCAGTCGAAGGAACCGCCGCCTACCTGCGCATCTGCTTTGTCGGCATTCCGTTTATCGCCGCATACAACATTCTCTCGGCCATCTTTCGCGGCCTGGGCGATTCGCGCTCGCCCATGTACGTAATTGGCGTGGCATGCATCATCAACATCGCGCTCGACTTTCTGTTTATCGGCCACATGGGGCTCGGCCCCGTGGGTGCGGCGCTCGGCACGGTAACCGCCCAGACGGCCAGCGTTGCCCTCGCGCTCGTGTGGCTCAAGAGCCGCCGCACGAACATCCATGTTAAGCGCAGCGACCTGCGCCCCCAGCCCGAGGTGCTCGGCAGCATTCTTAAGATCGGCTTGCCCGTGGCCGTGCAGGATGGCTGCATCCAGGTGGCGTTTATGTTCATCACCGTCATCGCCAACCACCGAGGGCTCGTCGACGCCGCCGCCGTGGGCCTGGTCGAGAAGATGATCAGCTTTTTGTTCATTGTGCCGAGTTCCATGGGCGCCACCGTCAGCGCGCTCACGGCGCAAAACGCCGGCGCGGGCAAGGGCGACCGCGCACGTCAGGTACTCAAAGATGCCATGACGATCTCGGTGGTGTACGGCTGTCTGATCACGGTGCTGATGTGGCTGGTGGCGCCGGCGTTTATTGGCTTTTTTGCCAAGGACTCCGCGGTGGTCGCGGCCGGCACCGGCTATATGCGCAGCTATATTTTCGACGCGATTTTTGCCGGCATCCACATTTGCTTTAGCGGCTTTTTCGCTGCGTATGGCAAGAGCTACATCGGCTTTGCGCACAACGTGCTGGCCGTGGCGCTCATTCGCGTGCCGGGCGCGTGGCTGCTGTCGAACGCCTATTCCGACACGCTGTTTCCCATGGGCATCGCTTCGCCGTGCGGGTCGATTTTGTCGGCGGTCATCTGTGTTGTCGCGTTTACCGTGCTCAACCGACGCGGGGCTTTTGACAAGCTAGTGGCGTAGCGAGGCGACGCGAGCCTGGCGCCCCTCCCCTGCTTTTTGCCGAAAGGAGCGGTCCTGTGACCGACATGCCAAGTGAACATACTGAGGGCCTGCTCCGTATTGGCGAGGTGGCGCGCCTGTTTAACCTGAGCGTGGGCACGCTGCGCCATTACGAGCAGATGGGCTTGCTGGACCCGGCGCACATCGATTCGGCGAGTGGATACCGCTACTACGGATCTCGGCAGCTCTCCACCCTCAACACCATCAGCCACCTGCGTGTTCTCGACTTGCCGTTGGCACAAATCCGTGAGTTTGTGACCACGCGTGATGTGGACCTCATGCAGCGGCAACTGGCCCAGCAACAGGAGCTCATCGAGCGCAAGCGCCGCGAGCTCGAACGCGTGTCGCGCAAGATCGATAACCGACTTGGGCTGCTGCACGATGCGTTGAACACCGAGCTCGATGCTATTTGCGCAATCGATGCGCCCGAGCTTCGTTGCGCCGTATTGCGCGAACGCGTCAACCCTACCGACGCCTATGCGCTGGAGTGGCAGATTCGTCAGCTGCAGAAAGGCCAGCACGAGACGTTTGTTTTTCTGGGCAACTTGGGCGTCGGGATCGCGCCCGAACGCCTTGCCGCCGGCGACTTTGATGGCTACGACGAGGTCTTTCTGCTGCTGGATGACACGGACGATTACCTGGGCGATGTCGAAGTACGTCCCGCCGCGCGGTGTCTGACGGTCAGCTTCCGCGGCACGCACGGTCAGGCGGCCCCGCGCTATGAGCGCTTACTCGATTACATGCACGAGCGCGACCTGTCCCCCGCCGGTCCCTCGCGCGAAATCGCCCTCATCGACGACATCATCAGCGACGACCCGGGAGCGCATGTGACGAGGATCGCGATACCGGTCCGCTAATCACTACCATTTATCGAGCAATTCCATCCATTTACCTTAATCCGAATTAGATTGTGTTTTGTAGCAAATAAAATGACAGCATATTGCCCCCCATAGGCAGGAGACATTATGCCCAGAGTTCAATCACGTCGCTCGTTTCTTCTCGGCCTAGCCTCGATCATCGGCTTATCCGCGTCACGCCCAACAAGAGTATTCGCTGCCGACTCAAACTCATCCGTCGCTTTTACTTCAGACCTAGCACAAGACTACGCGCTTTCCCTGTTGCCCATCGTCGACGGATCCGCGAACTTAGAGATCGAGCAAATCGTTCCCGTATGCCAACAAATCGGCCTTATCTGTGGCTATGAAATCAGTGTCACAAGGGAAGGAAGCCCTTACGGTTATTTAATACTTGACGCATCATATCCTGGGCTTCTGAAGGAGATAACCCTCGGCGATACCATTCTTCCGATTTCAGCTTCTCTATCAAACGCCATTTCAACTTATTCCGGCCAACAGGCCACAAACCCAACCGTACTAATTTCGTACAACGATATTGAATATGGAACTTTGGTGCCAGGAACTAGAGACTGTGTAACCAACTATAACAATATACGGTCTGTCCCGATTGTCACCAAAAAGGGTATAGCACCTCAAAGCAATAACCCAACTTCATGGGATGCAGTCATTATCAATGAAGATGACTTGATGTTGCATTTCCAAATAGACGATTTAAACGGAATACCGTTCCGAGGAGTCTCGGAATCATTAGTTGAAGCCCGCACTAATAAGTATGCATGCGTCGTTTCTGCCTTGTACGCTGTATCAATGCATTACGGTCTCACCAGTTCAAACGCTAATCAATTTAATCCCGATTATTATAAAGAAATATGGAACGTCACTGGTACAACAACGTATAAGACCAATGATCAGGGCGTCGAGTACGGAAGCACGATCATCCCAGATGGAATTGTTCCGTTTAAAAGTCTTGCCGCTCAAAAGGGTAGAGCACTTAATACTCAATTTTTCGGTTATCAGCCTCAATTCGCTCAGTACAGAGCAACTATCGATCAAGGGAATATCGGCTTGTATCATATGTGGATCAACAGCCGGAACAGTGAAGGATCCGTCGAGCTATCAGGTCATACGGTCACGGTAACTGGCTATTTTACTGGGCATAATGGAAGCTCTGGCATCGAACTGCAGTGGCTCGAAGTATTCGACGGATGGAACACTTATCCCCGAGCGATTAACTATGCAACGCCCAATATGGTCAAATTGAACGGAACAGTCTTTTGGTAGACCGGATGGCACCATCAAAATGCTATGGCACCACGGCCTTTGCCCTGGTTACGATATTGGTGATTTTCGCTATGTTTGCATCCGTTTCTTCATGCACAGATAGAGCCCGCTATAGCGGAGGAGATGATTACCTTGTCTTTGGAGCCGGCAGCGTTCATTCTATTGAGGGAACGGAACTCGTAATCCAAACAGACAACAGTCCCCGCTACACCGACGCTGGAAAGCAAACCCGGATTACATTCCCCTCATCTGGCCGAATCAAAGACAAGCTTTCCCAAATCAAAGTTGGGATAAGAGTTTCCTACTCACGCTTTGAGTCGGTAGACGCATCTGGATCATACGAGGGAAACGATATCGAAATTGAACAGGCAAACACTATAAGGAGATGTTGAGGAACTGAGCCTCTGCGCAGTTCCTCAACAAATCATTATGCCTCCGGGACCCTACCCGTCGCCAAAATCTGTTCAAGTACCGCCTCATCCAACACGGGCACACCCAGCTGCTCGGCCTTGGTGAGCTTGGAGCCCGCTTTGGGGCCGGCGACCAGATAGCTCGTCTTCTTTGAAACACTGCCCGAAACCTTGGCACCAAGCACCTTGAGCGCCGCGCCCGCCTCGTCGCGCGTGCGGTTTACGAGCGTGCCGGTGAGCACGAAGGTCAGACCCGCAAGCGGCTGTGCGTCGGCGAGCTCGCCCGCCACGCCAGCGTCGGCTGCGGCTTGCGCGTGCGCGGCGCCCAAATCGACCTCGAGCGACAGGCCCGTCTGGCGCAGGCGCTCCAGCACGGCAAGGTTCTCGGGCACGGCCAGGAACTGCTTGACGCTCGCCGCAATCTTGGGACCGATGCCCTCGCACTCGGCGATGTCCTCTTCGCTCGCCAAGATGAGCTTGTCAATCGACAGGAATCGCTCGGCGATGACCTCGCCCACGCTCTTGCCCACGTGGCGGATGCCCAGGGCAAACAGCACGCGACCGAGCGGCTGGCTCTTGGACTTGTTGAGCTCGGCGATGATTTTCTCGGCCGTCTTGAGGCCTACCGGAATGGGATCGCCCTTCTTGACGCCCTTTTTGCTGTTGGAGCTGGCATAGGTGCGCCCCGTGTCCAGGCCGGCGATATCGTCGACCGTGAGCTGGTAGAAGTCTGCGACATCGTGAATCAGCCCGGCGGCGATCATCTTGTCGACAATCTCGTCGCCCAGGCCGTCGACGTCCATGCAGCCGCGGCTCACCCAGTGGAGCAGGCGCTCCTTGAGCTGCGCGGGACAGTCGATGGAGACGCAGCGGTAAGCCACCTCGCCGTCCTCGTGGACCACGGGACTTCCGCACACGGGACAGACCTCGGGCATGTGCCAGTCGACCGAATCGGCCGGGCGCTTATCGAGCACCGGGCCCACGACCTCGGGGATTACGTCGCCTGCCTTGTGCACGATGATGGTGTCGCCCTCGCGCACGTTTTTGCGACGGATCTCGTCGATATTGTGCAGCGTGGCGCGCGCGATGGTGGAGCCGGCAACCGTCACCGGGTCGAACTCAGCGACCGGCGTGAGCACACCGGTGCGGCCCACCTGGATGCGAATTTCGCGCAGGACGGTCTGCTTTTCCTCGGGCGGGAACTTAAAGGCAATGGCCCAGCGCGGTGCGCGGGCGGTAAAGCCCAGGTCGAGCTGCTGTTGAAAGCTGTCAACCTTTACGACCACGCCGTCGATGTCGTAGTCCAGGTCACCGCGATGTTCGAGCGCCTGGGCGCAGAACTCGTGGACCTCGGCGGGCGTGGCGCAACGGGCAACGTTAGGGTTGACGCTAAAGCCGGCGCTACGCAGCCAATCGAGGAACTCGCGCTGGCTGTGGACGTGTAGCGGATCGGTATCGGCAATGGCATAGATAAAGGTGGCCAGGTCGCGGCGCGCCGTGACCTTGGGATCCTTCTGACGTAGGCTGCCGGCGGCAGCGTTGCGCGGGTTGGCAAAGGGGTCGCGGCCCTCGGCATCGGCCTCGTCGTTCAGACGCACAAAGCTGCCCTTAGGCATGTAGACCTCGCCGCGCACCTCAATGGTGCGCTCGCGGTCGGCGCCCATGTGGGCGAGCGCCGGCTCGGACAGGTGCATGGGCACATCCTTGATAGTGCGCACGTTGAGCGACACGTCCTCGCCCGTGGCGCCATCGCCGCGTGTGGCCGCGCGCACGAAGGTGCCGTTTTGGTAGGTAAGCGCCACGCCCAGACCGTCAATCTTAAGCTCACAGGTATAGGTGACGCTGCCGGCACCGAGCGCATCCTCGGTGCGCTGGAGCCATGCGTCGAGCTCGTCCAGATCCATGGCATCGTCCATGGAATACATGCGTGCCATGTGCGTGACCGGCGTAAACTGCTCGCTCACGTAGCCGCCCACGCGCTGGGTATAGCTGTCGGGCGTCACCAGGTCGGGGTAGGTGGCCTCGATCTCCTGCAGCTCAACGAGCATTTTGTCAAAGGCGGCGTCCGTGATCTCGGGCGCGTCGAGCATGTAGTAGCGATAGGCGTGGTAATCGAGCTCGTGGCGCAGCTCGGCCGCACGCGCTGCCGCCTGGGCACGGGCATCTGCCGGTGCAGCGGCATCCGTGCTCGCGGGCGTTTCGGTATCGATATCCACGCCGTCACCAAACAGGCTCGATTGCTCCATAGCGGCACTCCTTCACTCGATTTCAAACGGATACAAGAGTACCACCGGTCGCAACGGGGTCGAATAGCGGCCTCGAACCGCACCGAATCGGCAGCCGCCAGACTGGGGTGGACAGTTAGTTCAGATACGTATAAATCCTAGAGCTGGATCGGGCACGAACACCTCTGTTTCGACTAATTTTGGGCTCCTCGAGACCATGTAAACGTCCCACTCTCCCTTCCAAACACCCATCCGAGCCCCATCCCAATCAAAAATTGCTCAAAACGCATCCCAAGCTGCCCCAGATTTATACGTATCTGAACTAACTGTCCAGACCATTACGAACCAGGCCTCTTGCCAGCCACAAGTGATCCGTTTTCCTCCGTCCCCAACGGATCAATAAGAAAAGAGGGGCTGTCCCGCGCTGGCGGGACAGCCCCTCTGGCTTCGGCATGTGCGAAATGGCTCGTTAGTAACCCTGGCCGTAGCCCTGACCCTGGCCCTGCTGGCCCAGCAGCTCCTCCAGGTACTGGCGCAGCTGCTCGTCGGTAATACCGCCGTTGCCGGTGTCGGTCGAACTGTCGTCCTGCTGCTGGTTCTGCAGCTCCTCATCGGAGCCCAGCTCGACGGTGACCTTCTTCTCTTCCTTGCCGCGCACGAGCGTAATCTCGACCTTCTCGCCCACCTCGTGGCTGCGCAGCGCGATGATCAGGCCATCGGCGCTCGCAATCTCGTCGTCGCCCAGCTTGGTAATGACATCGCCCTCTTGGATGCCAGCCTTGGCGGCAGGACCGTCCTCGACGACGCTTGCCACATACGCGCCGCTATCGGTGCTCAGCTTGTTGGTGCGGGCGTTGAGCGCATTGACGCTCGAAAGCGTAGCGCCCATGTACGGATGTACCGGCGTCTTGCCGTCGATGATCTGGTCGGCAATGTTCTTGGCATAGTTGACCGGAATGGCAAAGCCTACGCCCGAGCTGGAGCCCGAGTAGCTCTCGATGAGCGAGTTGATGCCCACCAGCTCACCGTTGTCGTTGACGAGCGCGCCGCCGGAGTTGCCCGGGTTGATGGCGGCATCGGTCTGAATCATGTTGGCATAGATGGTGTTACCGCTGGTAGAGCTCATGGCCGTGGAACGATAGAGCGCCGACACGATACCCGTGGAGACAGACTGCTCGTTGCCGAACGGCGAGCCGATCGCCATAACCCACTCGCCAACGTTGAGCTTGGAGGAGTCGCCAATTTCGATCGGCGTAAGCTTGGAGGCGTCGGCGTCCTTGAGCTTGATGACGGCCAGGTCGCTCGAGGCGTCGTTGCCCACGAACTCGGCCTCGTAGGTGGTGCCGTCGTCCATGGTCACCACGTACTGGTCATAGCCATCGACCACGTGGTTGTTGGTGAGGATGTGGCCCTCGGTATCGAGCACCACGCCCGAACCGACACTGCCCGAGCTATCCGACTCGTCGGCAGACTGCGAAAGCGAGCCATTCTGGCTGCCGCTCGAAGTGGCGGTAATGGAAACGACGGAGGGCAGGGCCTTGGCAGAAACGGCCTCGGCCAGCGTGGTGTCCTCGGAATCAATCGTAATCTTTTGCGTCGACGAACCCGAAGCACCCGCCGTCACGGCATTCTTTCCGCCGCCAATGTTGAGCGTGCCGCTCATAATGAGCGCGATGACCAGCAGGGCGCCGCAGGCGCAGCCGGCAAGCGCTGTAATAAAGATCGGCAGCTTTTTGGTCTTGGTCTTGACCACCGTGTGCTTGTTCACGACCTGCTGGCCACCCAGCGGCTGGCCGGTCTGCGTGTCGTAGGCCTGCACGTAGGGAATGTTGCTGTCGGCAGGCGTCGACTCTACCTGCACGCGCGGCTGCTGCTGGGTCTCGCCGGCGTTGCCCGCATCCTGGGGACGCTGGGAATCGTACTCGCTCATAGCTGCGATCCTTTCGTCAAATAACCAAAGGCCCGCCAAACATGTGGCGGGCCATCATTGTTCACGTTGAGTTGTACCCCAATATGCGGGTGCACGTGTATGAGAACGCAATCTTTTAGGAAGGCTTAAGTTCTGCCGCAGACCCGAAAGGAATCCGTACCTGCGTCAAAACCACCACAAAAGTGCCTGTCCCCTTTGTGGTGGAAATCTAGTCCTTAAACAGATAGCCCACGCCGCGGACGGTGGTGATGTGCGCCGCGATCTGCGGGCCCACCTTGGAGCGGATGCGTCGGATGTGCACGTCGACGGTACGCGTACCGCCGCAGTACTCAAAGCCCCACACGCGGTGCAGCAGTACCTCGCGGCTGTAGGCACGGTTGGGATGCGTGGCCAAAAAGCTCAGCAGCGAGTACTCCATCAGCGTCAGGTCGATGGGCTCATCATCGAGCGTCACCTGGTAGGTGGCCAAGTTGATCTCGAGGTTATCGATGTTGAGCACATCGTCGGCGGTGACGGTCTCCTCCTCGCCCATCAGGCGCTGCGCGCGAGCCTTGAGCTCGTTGGGCGTCGCCGTGGGGCATACAAAGTCGGCATGCGCATGGTTGGGCAGACGCAGGGTGCCGAGCGCCTCGTCGTCGACGATCACCAGCATGGGGACGCCGCCGCGGTCGTCAAGCCACTTGGCAATCTGATCGATGCGGTCACTGCGAATGCCATCGGAATCGAGGATCAGCAGGTCAAAGTCGTGCGCTGCAGTCGGCGAATCGGGAGTAGCCAGGCTCACCTCGACACCCAGGGTGGTCGTCAAGCTGCGGGCAAACTCGTGGAAGCGCGTCGTGCGCGCCATGAACAGGGCACTCTTTTCGGACATATCGGCCTCCAAAGAAATGAGCTCAATCGTACTGGAACAAGCCAGCGCGATTAGGAGTTCGCCAGGTAGTGCTTGATCTCCCACTCGGTGATCGTAGACTCAAACTTATGCCACTCGTCACGCTTCTTTTTGAGGAAGAAGCTGTGGATGTGCTCGCCGAGGGCATCCTTCATAAACTGCGAGTCCTCAAATACGTCGAGCGCCTCTTTGAGCGAGCGCGGCAGCGGCGTATAACCGGCCTCGAGCATCTGACGGTCGGTAAGCTTGAGCGTCTCGGCCGTGGCCTCGGGCGGGAGTTCCAGCTTGCGCTCGATGCCGTCGAGACCGGCCGCCAGCGTGACGGCGTTGACCAGGTACGGGTTGGCCATGGGGTCGGGGCTACGAAGCTCGATGCGCGTGGACAGCTGCTTGCCGGGCTTGTAGACCGGAATGCGGACCATACTCGCGCGGTTGCGCAGGCCCCACGTGGCGTACTGCGGCACGGAGTCGCCGCCCGTGGTGATGCGCTTGTACGAGTTGACCGTGGGGTTAGTGATGGCGCTGATCTCGCGCGCGTGCGCCAGAATGCCGGCCATGTAGTGTTTGGCGATGTCGGAAAGATGGTACTTCTCGTCGTCCTCGCCCCAAAAGACGTTGTTGCCGTCGTGGTCGAATAGCGACTGGCACAGGAACATAGCACTGCCGTCCTCGCCTGCCAACGGTTTGGGCATAAAGGAGGCGTGGCAACCGCTCTCGTAGGCCTGCTGTTTAATGATGAGTTTGGCCGTGGTGATGGCGTCGGACATGCTCAGGGCCTCGGCGTGGCGCAGGCTCATGCCGTGCTGCGAGCGGCCGGCGGCGTGGAAGGTGTACTCCACGGGCACGGACATCTTCTCGAGCGTGAGGACCGTGTTGCGGCGCAGGTCGCGGGCGGCATCGCTCACCGAAAGATCGAAGTAGCCCACGTTGTCGAGCGGCTCGGGCGTGTGCTCGTCGGGGAAGTAGTAATACTCCAGCTCGGCACCCACGTTGAGCAGGTAGCCAGCCTTCTCGGCCTTGCGGAACATGCGGCGCAGGGCATCGCGCGGGTCGCCGGCAAACGGCTTGCGATCGGGAGTGCACACGTCGCAGAACACGCGAGCGACGCCGTTGTGGCTCGGGCGCCACGGCAGAATCTGGAAGGTCGAAGCATCGGGGAATGCGAGCATGTCGGCTTCCTCGGGCGTGGCAAAGCCCTCGATGGCGGAGCCGTCAAAGCCAATACCCTCCTCAAAAGCGACCTCGAGGTCCTCGGGGCTAATGGCAAAGTTCTTGAGGCGGCCGAGAATGTCGACAAACCACAGACGCACAAAGCGGATGTCACGCTGCTCTACGGAGCGGAGTACGTAATCGATGTTCTGCTGGTTCATGTCGCTCCCCTTTCTTTCGGGCGGGTTTCGACTGGTCTATATCGCAGATACTATCGCAGAAAAATGTTTCCGCAGGGTTAAAGCGTATCAAGCGCTCAAAAAACGTGTGCGAACAGGCAGTTGCGAACGAATGGTTAGCGCGAGGTTGATGCGCGATGTTCGATGTGGCCGGGAATCTCGATGCGTTTGGGCGCCAGCTTTGCGGCCTCGCCCACCGTAGTGGTAACAACGTCAATGCGCTCGGAGAGGCGCTCGACCACGCGCTCGGCGATGGTAAGGGTGTCTTGCGCGGCCGTGGTCACGCCGCCAAAGAGCACATGGTTCCAGGGGTAGTCGTCAAACGTCGCGATCTTGAGCCCCGCCGGCAGCGAGGGTCCCAGCTGCGCTAGCGCCTCGGTCAGACGCAGGAAAACCAAGCCGTTGACAGCAATGAGGCCGAGCTTTTTACCTGCATAGCCGCGGATGGTCTCGTCCAAACGGCCAACGCCCGTGGCACCGCCGTCGGCCAGGGTGACGACCTCGCCCGCAAGGCCGCGTCGAGAAAGCTCATCGGCAAAGGCCTCGGCGCGCTCGCGACGCACGGGACTATCGTCGCTTGCCTCGGTGAGCAGGCACAGGCGCTCGCTGCCCGCAGCGGCCAAGGAGTCCACCAACCCGGCGACCAGCTCACGGTTGTTAGATGTCACCAGATCGACACCGCCGTCGGCAACGTCGCGGTCGAGCAGCACAACGGGCAGGCGCCCCGCGGCCGCGGCGATCGCCTTGTCGTTGCCTCCGCAGGTGTTGACGACCAGGCCGTCCACGCCGGCATCGATAAGTCTGGTGAGCGACTCCGCTTCCTTAGCGGGGTCGTTGCCGCTAATGGCCGTCATGAGCGAGCAGCCGCGCGCCGCGGCGCTGGCGGAAAGGCCCTCGAGCATGGCGCTCGAGAACGGGTTGGCGATGTCAGCCAGAATCACACCGATGAGGTTCGTACGCGAGCTGCGCAGATTGCGCGCGGCGGCACGTGGGCGATAGCCGGTGCGCTCGATAACTGCCGCGATGCGAGCACGGGTCTCCTCGGTCATTTGCCCGGGACGGTTGTTGAGATAGCGCGAGACCGTGGCCGGGCTCACACCCGCCTCGGCGGCAATGTCCTTGATTCTCATCTGCGCCATGGCGCACCCCGTTTCCCAATTGTCAGCAGTCTGAGCCATTTTAGGCATTTTTTTAAAAATCTCGCTTGCAAAACGCTGTAGGTGAGTATACTACAACTCGAAACGAAACCGATTTCGTAAACCGATTTCGGCAAGCGTTGGCGCGGAGGTGCAAAGATGTACCCTACCGTCTTGGCACCTCCGCGCCAACGCCATATCAAAGGTGTACGCACGAGCAAGAAGGAGCTGCGCGACCATGGGTAAAACGGTTCTTACCTTCGGCGAAATCATGATGAGGCTCTCGCCCAAAGATCATCTGCGCATTGAGCAGGCAACCGAGTTTGACGTCCGCTACGGTGGCGCCGAGGCCAACACCGCTCTTTCCCTGGCCTACCAAGGCGACAAGGCCGCTTACGTATCCGTTGTCCCGGCCAACCGCCTAGGCGAGTGCGCGCTGCGCTCGCTGAAGGCCTACGGCGTCGACACAACGCGCGTCGTGCGGCAGGGCGACCGTCTTGGCTCCTATGTGTTTGAGGTCGGCGCCTCGCAGCGCGGCAACGGCTGCGTCTACGACCGCAAGTTCTCTGCCATCAACATGGCCAAGCGCGACGTCTTTGACTGGGACGAGATCCTCAAGGGCATCGATGTCTTCTATTTCTCCGGCGTGACCCCCGCCGTCTCCGATGAGATGGCCGCCGCCTGCAAGGAGGCACTCGCCGCCTGCCGCGCCAAGGGCATCACCACCGTGTGCGACGTGAACTATCGCGGCAAGATGTGGTCGCCCGAGAAGTCGCAGGCCACCATGAAGGAACTCCTGCCGCTCGTCGACATCTGCATCGCCAACGACGAGGATGCGCCCGCCGGCCTCGGCATGACCTGCGTCTCTGGTTCCCTTGCCCATGGCATCGAGGAGCGCGACACCTACGTCGAGATGGCCCGTCAGATCTGCGCCGAGTACGGCTGCAAAAAGGTCGCCTCGGTCGTCCGCAACATCTCTTGCGTCGAGCGCTCCATCTGGATGGGCATGCTCTTTGACGCCGAGAGCGGCGAGCACTGGTTCTCCCCTGCTCACGACGTGCACGTGCTCGAGGGCGTTGCCGCCGGCGACGCTTTCAACGCTGGCCTCGTCCATGCCCTCATCAACGACTTTGACCCGCAGGACGCCGTCAACTACGCGATTGCAGCCTCGATCCTCAAGCTCACCATCAAGGGCGATTCCAACTTGGTGACCGCAGACGAGATCGCAGCCGTGGCATCCGCCGCCGACGGTGGCACCCGCGTCGCGCGCTAGTCCGTCTCCATTCCGCGGGCCGCAGCTTTCCAATCCCATACCTCTGCGGCCCGCTCCCCGATTCCTCCGGCCGGGCAAAACCACCAGTCCCATTCCGGTTTTGCCTGGCATTCCCTACATGACTGGTCGAGCAGCCGGTTTTGGAATTGCTTGTGACCCCAAGCAGTGCCTCCGATAACCAATCCAAAATCGGCTCCTGACCAGCACATTTGGCAATCACGCGCCCATGCGCGCCACACATCGAAAGGAACATCATGTTCGATCAGTTCTACACCACGCTTAAGTCCCTGGGCATCGTGCCGGTCGTCGTGCTCGACAAGGTCGAGGACGCCGCTCCGCTCGCCCACGCCCTTATGGCAGCTGGCATGAAGTCCGCCGAGGTCACCTTCCGCACCGCCTGCGCCGCCGAGTGCATCGCCGCTATGGCCGAGGCCGAGCCCGAGATGTGCGTTGGCGCCGGCACTGTCCTGACCGTCGAGCAGGTTGAGCAGGCCCGCGCAGCCGGTGCCAAGTTCATCGTCTCCCCGGGTTACAACGAGGACGTTGTGAAGCACTGCATCGACATCGACCTGCCTGTCCTTCCCGGCACCGTAACCCCCTCCGAGGTCACCGCAGCCGAGAACCTGGGCCTCAAGGTCACCAAGTTCTTCCCCGCGTCCCAGTATGGCGGCCTGAACACCATCAAGGCCCTCGCCGCTCCGTTTGTCGGTCACCGCTTTATGCCCACCGGCGGCGTGAGCACTGCCAACGTCGAGGAGTACCTGAGCTCCTCCGCCATCATCGCCTGCGGTGGCACCTGGATGGTCAAGCCGGCCCTGTTTGCCGACGGCGACTTCTCCAAGGTCGAGCAGATTGCCCGCGAGGCCATGGACGTCGTCAAGAAGGTCCGCGGCTAGGTTTAGCTCTCTATCGTGAAAGGGGGCGTGCCCTAGACCTCGCCCCCTTTCTTTTAAAGCGGCTCGGAAGCGCGCCGTTTCCGTCACGAACAAGAACCGAAACCGTCTTGTATGCTGATAGAACGTGACGGAAGCGACACGCCCCGAGCCGCTTTTCCTGCTCGGTTGGCGACCACGCCCAGCTGAGCCACTTCGACAAAAGCCAAGCCACCAAAATAGCTGCGGCGCCGTCTGGAGGAATGGACCCTTGCTTCCGGTCTTTTCCTCCAAGCGGCGCCGCAGCTTTTTCGTGCCCCGATAGTACCCCGGCAGTTGCGGTGAGATACGGACTGTTTACACCATCAGAGCCGCAAAACAATCCCTATTTCACCGCAACTAATGAAGGGGGCGAGTTAGATGGCCGTATCTTTGGACAGCTCAAAATAGTCGGGATGCAAGGCGATAACCGGGCCCTGCTCCTCGGGCATCAGATGCAAGTGCGTCTCGGCCAGATAGCTCGCCGTATCGGTGTCGCCTTCCTTAATGGCCTCCAAAATCCGACGGTGCTGACGACGAATCGGCTCCCAATCAAGGTCCTGAGATACCGCGCGCAGCCAGTTATACCGCTCAAAATGCGTATTGACGCTCCTCATCCAATCCCACAACATATGGCGGCCGGCAATCTCAAAGCACGTCTCATGGAACAGGTTATCCAGGTCAAAGAAACGACGCGTCTCGCTATGGTCGAGCGACTCGGACTCGGCAAGAATCTGCTCGAGCCGCTGCTTTTGCTCGGGCGAGGCGGCCGAACAGCATTTAATAAGCACGCTTCTCTCGAGCTTCTCGCGCAAGAAACAGGCGTTCTCGGCGCGCTCCATGCTGATTTTTGATACATAGGTGCCGCTTTTGGGACGCGTTTCCACCAGCTCCTGCTCACGCAGGCGCACAAAGGACTCGCGAATGGGCGTGCGCCCGATTCCCGTCTCCTTTTCCAGACCAATCGCCGAAAGGCGCGTGCCGGGCTTGAGCTCGGCATAGATGATCTTGGAGCGCAATGCGTTGTATGCCTGATCTTGCAGGCTCTGATAATGCTGGTGCTGTTCCATAAAGCCCTCGGATAAGTCCTCGGTTAGTCGAATACCACCATGCAATACTATCGCATCCCCCGCCCCCTCATAAGTTGCGGTGGAATAGTTCCTGTTCAAGGCCTTCAGCAGCAAAAACAGGAACTATTCCACCGCAACTACAGCCAACGAGTTGTTACGATTAGGTGAACGTTCACTTTTTATTGTTTTTCTCTTTGCAAATAGAATCCCGTGTGTATACTATGGCTCAAACGAAACCGATTTCGTCGAGCGTGAGCAATAGGATGCTAAGACGCACCCTACCATCTTGGCATCCTATTGCCCACGCAATGTCATTTGCTTTCCTCCCGTCTCGCTGGCCCTTCAGTCCCATTCCGGCACAGCGAGACACTTCCTAGACAACTGACCGTGGGGCCGGCTTTTCTGCTTTAACAGCAGTGCCTCCGATAACCCTCTTTTGCCGGTCCGGGTCAGTTTTTTCACACAACCGAAAAGACGGGTAGCAACATGCGACCGCCCATCATCATGAATGGCGAGAAGATCGATTGGTTCCATACCGTCATCAGGATGCTGATGTATCTGGCGGGCGTTGCAGTACTGGCACTCGGCATGAGTCTCCAGACGGCATCCGGCCTGGGCGTCGCCACGCTCACGTGCTTTGCCACAACCCTATCCATGCTCACGGGCAAGACGCTCGGCTTTTGGATCACTGCCACCTATGTCGCCTACATCGTGGCACAATTCACTATCTTGCGACGCGAGTTCCAGCCGCGCATCCTGCTCGAGCTGTGCTTCTCAACGCTCATCGGCGGCTTCACCGACTTCTTCATGGCGGTCAACCCGCTGCATCCCGCAGCACTCCCCATACAGGTTGAGACCATGCTGCTCTCCCTCGCTGTCACTGCATTTGGCGTAAGTCTCGTCGTCAACATGGGCGTTGTCCCCAACGCGCCCGACGGCCTGGTGCAGGTCATTGCCGAAAAGATTAAACGCCGCTTTGGCGACGTAAAAGTCGTGTTCGACTGCTCGCATGTCGCCGTGTCTCTCGTTCTGTCGCTCGCGCTCATGCACAACCTGGGCGGCTTTGGCGTGACCACCGCCATCTCGGCGCTGTTCTTGGGCCATGTCATCAACATCGCTAATAAGCTGTTCGCCCAGCGCTTTGTGCGCGCGGCATTCGGGAAATAGCACCACCGTAAGAACCCACAAACAGCGCTATACGTTGCTATATCTCACTATACTTTACTATACTTTGCTATATCTTGCTATACTTTGCTATATCTTGCTATATCTTGAGCAAAGGTGGCTCACATGCAAACAAACCCTTTTAAGCCCACAGCAGGTAAAACACCTCCCACGATTATCGGCCGCGAAGATGTACTTGAAGAATTCAGTGAAGGCCTCACCAACGGGCCTGGTGCCCCTGGGCGCCTAATGCGCATAGCCGGCGTCCGTGGAACGGGCAAGACGGTCCTCCTTGACGAGTACTCACGTTTGGCGCAAAGCCGTGGCTGGACGGTCATAAAAGAGGTCGCAACCGAGGGACTTTGCCAGCGCATTCTCGAACAGCTGCAGCCCAAATTCCAGGCCAAACACGCCAGATTTGAGCCCACCGTAGCTGGCATATCCATCGGCAGCATAGATATTGAGCGAATCGGCCCATCGCTACGCGACGCCATGAGACAGACAATAACCAAGAATGGAAATGGCCTGCTCATCACTCTCGACGAGGTTCAAGACGCAGAGCTCGATGAGGTCCGAACGCTCTCCATTGCGATTCAGCAGGTTATCGGCGAAGACCTTGATATCGCCTTTGTTTTTGCTGGGCTGCCTTCGATGATTGAAAGCATCATCAACGGAAAGACACTTACGTTTTTGCGCCGTGCCCTCCCCTTTGATCTGAAGGCTGTGGCAGTAACCGAAGTGTCGTACTCCCTCGAGGAAACCATTGAAGCGTCTGGCATGGAGTTGCAGCCAGGTATTGCCGGCCAGCTTGCCGAGGCAACGCAAGGCTATCCTTTCATGATCCAACTCGTTGGATACTACGCATGGCAGTTGGCAAGACGCGCACATACAGCGATTATTGGAGAAGAAGAAGCCGAGCGTGGCATTACAACGGCACGCGAACGCTTCTGCGCCATGGTGATTGAGCCCGCGCTGCAGCGCATTCCGCCCACGTGCATCGCTTATCTGCTGAGCATGGCATCTTTGGGGCAGACGAGCTCGACCAGCATGGTTGCCGATGCCCTAAACAAGACGCCTCAACAGGTGAGCTCCGTCCGCAGCCGCCTGTTAAGAGAATCGATTATCGAGGCTCCTTCGTACGGCAAGGTCTCATTTGCCATCCCCTACATGCGCGACTACCTCTACGAGCACAAAGCCGAACTGGAAGTTGAACTGTAGAAGCGGTAACTGCCCTGCAAGACGAAAACCGTTTTCGTGCGGATTTATAGCAGACGCAAACGGTTTACGTCTTGATTTGCGTCCGGAATAAGGATAGAAATTGCGCTTTCGTACGTTTTTTCGCTAGACGCAACGTGCTTTCGTCCGACGATACGTCCCCAATCTAGACGAAAAGAGCCCCGAGCTCGTATTGAACTGCCTCCCATTTCTTGGACGGGCGCCGATGCCCTGATCTCTGCCATGTCGAGGTGCGAGATCAAATCCTTGGCGCGCTCGCCGGAGTGGTATGCCTTGTTCGGCGCCACCTTCCTGTAGAGCTTCTTGAGCTTCGTCTTCCCCTTGTTGCCCGGCGGCATCTCCGTCTCAGGTGGCAGCCCTAGGAAGGACAGGACGCCGGGCAGGTCGCACAGCATCACGTCCTCGATGTCGGCCTTGGCCGCCAGGTCGACGACTCTCTGCGCTGTCGGCGAGATGTTCGGGGTGCTGCTACCGCCCGCTGGTTCGGAAGCTGGCGGGCAGTAGCGGCAGTAGCGGTGTGGCTCGATAGGCCCGAATATCCGTAAGGAAGGTGCTCGCTCTCATATGTGCTGATATGCCTCGCCTCGCGAACCTTGAGATGCTTCCTGAGGTAATCCCTCAATTCGAGCCACTCTTTATGCTCATAACGCTTCGAAATCGTTTCCCCGTCGACAGTTTCCTTCACATAATGGTATGTTCGAACGCCTTCGAACTTGCCGAACCCGTTCTCGACGCTGAAGTTTCTGAACCAGCGCGAAAACCCATTCAGGTCCATGAAGTTGACTTGGGGATGCCTGTCTTTCGTTCGTTCGAATGAGTGGACGAGCGGAGTGCCTTTGACTTGTTCCAGGCCGAAGGCTTCCATTTCGCGGGCCTGCTCCTTTTTCCAGAATTCGAGATACGACGTCAGCGTCTCGCTTATCGAGATCCTCCGCACGCTTTTCTTGCTTATGGGCGAGCGAACGCTTCGATCGGCCGCGAACTGCTGCTCAATGAGGATGCTTCTGTTCTCGACGGAGACATCGGACCACGTCATCCCGAGGGCTTCTGCCCTTCTCATGTCGGTGTCGAGCATGAGCATCACGCATGTGATGTGCGCGTCCGGTTCTCGATTGAGTAGGATGTCGAGTAGGCGAGCGGCGTGATGATTCCTTCGCGGTTGTCGTGGAACTTTTTTGCGTATGAGCCGACGGTGTCCCTCGATTTTTGGACGTAGGTGCCGCTGTTGAGTTCTGCCTTGTAGGCTTCGAGTGCGGCGTCGACCTCTCGGCTTTTGGTGGTATGTATGGTCTGCCACGGCGAATAGCGGTATTTGCCCGTGACCGGATCCTTGCCGAGGCTGTGACGGTAGCGCCACGTGTATTTGTCGCGGCGTTGCTTCGTTCCTTTGCCTATGACGAGAGGTCGGTCGTTCATCGTGTTCCTTGCCTGAAGTGCCTGAGAATCGCGCTCGGTTGCGCGGAATGGCGCAAAGGGCTGGGGCGGGTGGGCATTACCCTTGGTGGTGGGCCCTGCGTGGGGTCACACCCCAAGGGTAATGCTCCGCCTGACCGCTTTCAAGCTCGTTGTGGGTCGAATTTGGGTCGAATTATTCCGCGTACTTTTCTTTCGTAAATCTATGAAAACATCAAATGACCTGGAGTTATATTGACTTCAATTTGGGTCGAAATGTCTGAATGAAACAACGTCGTAGCGACCTCATAACCCGAAGGTCGGTGGTTCAAATCCGCCCCCCGCGACCATGAAACTTCAGGTCGGAAGCATAAAAGCTCCCGACCTTTTTCTTTGTCTAGGGGTTTCGGCATCTCTCGTTCTTTGGGTACCTCGAGGCGGGCAATCAGATAGATGCTTACGAGTATCATAGGGTCTTTTTACGTCGCGGTCGTGTCTCGTACTGGTGCGCCGCTCTTTGTGGGACGTGTCACTTTGCCATAGGTTGTCCGGCGGCGGGGCGCAGGTCGTTCCCCGTGGCGTCGCTCCTTTCGACGCTACGCTGCCTGGCCACTCGTTCCACTGGTGCTTTTTCATGTCGACGCAGCCGTTGTCTCGGAAGGCGACTCCTTCCTCCGTCAGTAGTGCTCGCTGGTCGGGGAAGTTTGGCGCGAGGCGTCCCGCGTGGTTGACGACGCGGTGGCAGGGATAATCGCCGTAGCGATCCGCCTCGCTCAGCACCGCTCCGACCAGGCGAGAGTTTTTCTCCCTGCCGATGAGGCGCGCTATCTGACCGTACGAGGCGACGCATCCCGCCGGAATCTCTGCCACGACGGAGAGAATCTCATAAACCAAATCTTCGTCCAGGACTTTTCCCATCGTATCGCTCCCGTGTTCGCTTTTGCCTTCGGGGGCGCGGCGCCGATCACCCGTGCTGCGATTTTCGCAGCTCCCCTTACCGAAGCATCGAGGGAAAGCGCGTGCGTGTCAAGGTTGTCTGGTCCAGTTGCTGGCTCGATGCCTCGAGATGTTCGCCTCAAGTGCGACCTGCCCCTATTGGAAAAGGATGCCGAAGATGTATTTGGTGATGGCGGAGCGGCGGATGACCCCCACGAGTTTGCCCTCGTCATCAACCACAGGAAGCTTCTTGAACTTCTTCTTCGCCAGCAGCGCGGCGACGCGGGCGATGCTCTGCTCGGGACGGGCACACACTACCTGGCGCGTCGCGAAATCCATGACGCAGCGATCCTTCAGGTCTTCGATGCGCTGCTCAAGGCTCTGATCGTCGAAGTACAGCATGGACGCGTCGCCGCCCGTGAAGATGGTGTGAGCGCGATGCTGCGCGATGGCTCCCATGACATCGCCGTCGGAGATGAACCCGACCACCTGGTTGCGCTCATCGATTACGGGCATGCTGCTCACCTCGTTTTCGGCGAGCATGCGCACCACGTCGGAAATCGTGCAATCCTGCGTGCAGGTGAACGGCTCTTCAATCATGATGCTCGAAACGGGCGTCCCCTCGAGCTCGAGCGGGATGCGCTCGGACAGAATCTCGGACATCGCTTATGCCTCCTTCGTTTTCGGTGCGGTTTTCTTGGTGCGCACGCTGAATATGGCGCAGATAAGGGAAACGAGGCCGATTGCCGCGCACACCTTGTAAGCGACGCCCGCGCCCACGGCGGTGGCTACTTGGATGCTCGCATCGACGCCGGCCGACGCGGTGACGCTTGTCATGACCGTGATGATGAGCGCCGTGCACAAACCGCCGGCGACCTGGCGGCCGGTGTTCGCGATGGCGTTGCCGTGGGCGATCATGTCATTTTTCAAGGCATTGACACCCCATGTGTTCACCGGCATGTTCGCGAGCGACTGGCCGGCGGACTGCAGCATGCAGAACAGCGCAACCACCAAGATGGGCGTGTTTACCGTCGAAAGCGAGAGCAGGAACAGGGCGCCGGTCATGAGGGCCAGGCCGACGATCGAGATGGCACGCGGACCGAACTTGTCGAACACCACGCCGGAGATAGGGCTGATGATGATGCCCACCGCCGCGGCGGGAAGCATGGCCATGCCGGTTTCGAAGGCCGAAGCGCCAAGCGAGGTTTGCAGCAGCAACGGCAACAGCGTGTTGGTGACCAGGCATGCGGCGTTGATGAGCGTGACGATGATGGCGGCCACGCGGAACTCGCGCGTCTTGAGCGTGCCCAGTTGAAGCAGCGGGTCCTCGATTTTGCCCTGGCGTACGACGAACAGCACCAAGCACACGACACCCGCGACGATCGAGCCGAGCACCACGGGGTTGCCCCAACCCATCGACGAGGCGCTCGAGAACCCGTAGAGAAGTCCGCCGAAGGCGATGGTGGAGAGGACGACCGAGGGCAGGTCGAGCTTGGGGTTCTTCAGCTCGCCCACGTTTTTCAGCATGAACACGCCCAGCACCAGCACGAGAATTGCGAGGGGGACGATGGCGCCGATCATGGTGCGCCAGCCGTACGTGTCGATCACCGCACCGCCTACGACGGGGCCGACCGCGGGACCCGCCGACATGACGATGCCCGCCATGCCCATAGCCGTTCCTCGTTTCTCGACGGGGAACACCAGCATGGGAACCACCGAGACAAGCGGCATGAGCACGCCTGAGCCCGCCGCTTGCAACACGCGACCGATGATGAGGAACAGGAAATCAGGGGCTGCGGCGCACAGCAGCGTGCCCAGCGCGAACACCAGCGTCGCCCCGAAGAATAGCGCGCGGGTGCTGAACTTGTCGATAAGGAACGCCGAAACGGGGACCATGATGCCGCTCACCAGCGGGTATATGGACATGATCCACTGGGCAGTCGAGGCATCGATGGCGAAATCGGACATGATGACCGGCAGCGCAGGCGACATCACCGTTTGGTTCAGTAGCGCCAAGAAGGCACCCAGGACGACGACCGCGACGATGCGGATCTGGGTACCGGTAATGCGCCCATTGGCAGGCGCGACCGTACAATTATCAGACATAAGCTTCCTTCGTATCTATTCGATTCTTCGCCGAAGGCGCGCCGGCCCACGGGCGAAATAACATGCACGTGCTATGCGTGCATCAGATACGACAGGAAGAAAGCGGCTGCTCAGAGCGCACTTGGGGAACAACAGGAGAGGCCCCGTATACCAGGGGCCGCCGAATTGCGATGTATGCTTTGGTCAAATCCTTCATAGCGGGGAGGTATTCTAGCAGCCGTCTTCGCCCCTTTCAAGGGATGTAACCCAGACGTTGATTTTCTTCACCGAGGCGCCATCGTTGACGGGTGGCGTGCTTCTCTATCGCCACACCGCGGGGCGAGGGAACGCCGCGGCGAGCTTGTACATCGGCTATGTGTGCAGCTGCGAGCGTGTCGCCGGCGCGCGCTGGGCGCCAGTCCGATCCGGCCGACTCTTGCCGACGGTCGGTCGCCGTCCTCCTCCATCTCCGCCTGCTCTGTTTTTGCTCGGCTCCCTTGTCGTATCATGGACGGACGAGAATTGAGCGAAGACGGTACGTATGAACATCCAGATATTCGGCACGAAGAAAAGCTTCGATACTAAGAAGGCGCAGCGCTATTTCAAGGAACGTCGTGTGAAGTTCCAGTTCATCGACTTGAAGGAAAAGGGGATGAGCAAAGGCGAGCTCGAAAGCGTGGCGCGCGCCGTCGGCGGGATCGACGCTGTGATCGATCCAAAGGCGAAAGATGCCGACACGGTTGCGCTCGTACAGTATCTTGCTGCCGACCAGAAGTTCGAAAAGGTGCTCGATAACCAGCAGATTCTTTGTGAGCCCATCGTTCGCAACGGCCGCCAGGCAACCGTTGGCTACGAGCCTGACGTGTGGAAGGGCTGGGAATAAAGCGGCTGGGAATAAAGTGAAGCGCCCACGCCCGTGGTTTTATCCACGGACGCGGGCGCTTGCGTAAGACGTCTCTTGTCGTTTGAGTGGAACGCCCCGGCGGCGCTGAACAACGCGCCCCGGTGACGTGGCTCGGGGCTCTTTGTGCCGCGCATCTATGAGAGGAGATATTTGATGCGCCCGGGCGCTACTCCATATAGCCACCCTGAATGGCGGAAACTGCATGCTCGGTAAAGAACTTGAGCGTGCCGGAGGTATAGCGATTAGCCTTGGGCTTCCAAGCGGCTCGGCGCTCGGCCAGGACGGCGTCGACCTCAGCCGGCTCCATCTCCTTGCCGGCGATGCCCACGATAGACAGCGAGCGCTCGGGGATGTTGATCTGGATCAGGTCGCCTTCCTCGATCAGGGCAATCGGGCCGCCCACGGCAGCCTCGGGCGAAACGTGTCCGATAGCCGGGCCCTTGGAGGCGCCGGAGAAGCGGCCATCGGTGATCAGGGCAATGCTCGCACCCAGCTCGGGATCGCTGGCGATAGCCTCAGTGGTGTAGAACATCTCGGGCATTCCGGAACCCTTGGGGCCCTCATAGCGAATGATGACGGCATCGCCGGGCTTGACCTCATGCGTCAGGACGGCGTGAATGGCGTCCTCCTCGCAGTCGAACGGACGGGCCTTGAGCGTAGCCTGGAACATCTCACGCGGAACGACGGTGTGCTTGACGACGGCACCCTCGGGGGCAAGGTTGCCGTGAAGGATGGCGATGGAGCCATCGGTACCGAAGGCCTGGTCGAACGGACGGATGATGTCCTCGCGCTTGAGGTTCCACTTCTCCAGGTAGCGGCCGCACTTCTCGTAGTAGCCGTTGTTCTTAAGGTCCTCGAGGTTCTCGCCGAGAGTCTTGCCGGTGACGGTCATGACGTCGAGATGGAGCATCGACTTGATCTCCTCCATGATGCGCGGCACGCCGCCCGCATAATAGAAGAACTGCGCCGGCCACTCGCCTGCGGGACGAACGTTGAGCAGGTAGTGGGCGCCACGGTGCAGGCGATCGAAATCGTCGGCGGACATCTCGATGCCAAACTCGCGGGCGATCGCGGGAATGTGCAGCAGCGAGTTGGTGGAACCGGAGATGGCGCCGTGGACCATGATGAGGTTCTCGAAGGACTCCTTGGTCACGATGTCGCGGGGGCACAGGTTGTGCTCGGAGAGCCACACGGACTGACGGCCAGCCTCGCGCGCAAACTCACGCAGATCGGAGCTGGTTGCGGGCAGCAGGGCCGTGCCGGGGAGCATAAGGCCCAGGGCCTCGGCGGTAACCTGCATGGTCGACGCGGTGCCCATAAAGGAGCAGGCGCCGCAGCTGGGACATGCGTTGTGCTTGGCAAACTCAAGCTCCTCGCGAGAGATCTCGCCGCGCTCGTAGCGGGCAGAAATCGCGCCGAGCTGCTCCAGGGTCAGCAGGTCAGGGCCTGCATCCATGACGCCGCCGGTAACGACGATGGAGGGGATGTTGATGCGACCCATGGCCATGAGGTTCGCGGGCAGGCCCTTATCGCAGCTGGCAACAAAGACGCCGGCGTCGAACGGGGTGGCCTTGGCATGAATCTCGATCATGTTGGCGATCATGTCGCGACTGGGCAGCGAGTAGTTAATGCCGTCGTGGCCCTGGGCCTCGCCGTCGCAGATATCGGTGCAGAAGTAACGGGCGCCGTGGCCACCAGCCTCGGCAACGCCAGCGCGCACCTCCTCGACCAGCTCGAACAGGCCGGCAGAACCCGGGTGCGAATCGCCAAAGGTCGACTCGATGATGACCTGCGGCTTGTCCAGGTCCTCGATCGTCCAGCCGGAGCCCAGACGCAGCGGGTCCATCTCGGGGCTGATGGTGCGGAACTTGCCGGAACGCGGTTGCAGCTTGGCAACCAGGTCGGCTGCCTCCTGCTGAATCTGTGCCTTGGTCTTCTCGTCCATGATGCTCTCCTCTTTTGAATTGAACGGTTGTACCAATCGTTGGTTAATGAATCAGGTGTAAATGGGTACCGAGCGATGCACTCGGTGAAAGATGCTTAGCTACGCGAACTAGGCGAAGAACGAAATCACCAGGGCGCAGGCAAGACCCGAAAGGCCGATGAGCGTCTCCATAACGGTCCAGGACTTGAGGGTTGTCTTCTCGTCAATCTCCAGGAACGAGGAGCACATCCAAAAACCGGCATCGTTGACGTGCGAGAGGGCCGTGGCACCGCCGCAGATAGCAAGACAGATAGCGGCACGCATGAGCACCGAGGCTCCTGCAACCGCGGGCATGGCGGCCATAATGCCCGATGCCATGGTCATAGCGACGATGGAGCTGCCGACAGAGGCACGCACCATGACGGCAATCAAAAAGGCAACGACCACCAAAGGCAGCGGAGAAGCCTCGAGCATGGGGCCAATAACCTGACCTAGGCCGCAGTCCTGCAGCATCCAACGCATGACGCCACCGCAAGCGATAACCAGCAAGATCATGCCGACGGGCTTAAGAGAGCGGTCGAGCAAGGCCTTGAGCTCGGCGCCGGAGTAGCCGCGGCGCGCGCCCAGCAGATACATCGCAACGAGCGTGGCAAGCGTCAAGGCGACGAACGGCTTGCCCAGGAAGGCAAGGATTGAGGCGACCTGCCCGGGCATGGAGATGTAAGAAGACAGCGTACCAAGCAGAATTAGGCAAAGCGGCGTGAGCACGATCGCGAGGACCATGCCAAAGGAGGGAAGCTCCTTGTCGTCACTTGCCCCCTCGGCGGAAGTGAAATGCTCGGGAACGTCTGTAAAGATGCGACCGCCCACGTTGCGGCCCCAGATGACGCCGGCGATCGCCATGGCGATGAAGGCGGTGGGGATACCGACGAGGATCATGGTGCCCAGGTCGACACCGAGCGTGCCGGCGACCAGAACCGACCCGGCCGATGGCGGCACAAACGCATAGCCGGCGGCAAGTCCCGCGAGCAGCGCGATGCCATAGTAGAGCGTCGACTTTTTGGTCTGCGATGCCACGCTAAACGCAAGCGGAATCAAAACGACCACGCCGGCCTCAAAGAACACCGTAGTGCCGATAACCAGACCGGTAATGCCCAGCGCCCAGCTGGAATGACCCTGCCCAAAGGTATCGATGAAGGTCTGGGCGATCTTCTTGGCGCCGCCGCTCTCCTCAAGAATCTGGCCAAACATCGAGCCGAGGCCAATGAGCAGGGCGATGTTTTGCAGCGTGGTTCCCACGCCCTTGGTGACAGTGTCCGCCACCAGGTCGAGCGGCATACCGGCGCCGATGCCGATCGCGAGCGCCGAGACCATCATCGAAAGCACAGGATGCAGCCTGAACTTAATGATGAGCGCAAGCAGCAGCGCGATGCCCACGATAGCGGCGATGACCAGCCTGGTGGGATCAGCCATAAACGTTGGGTCTGACATCTTTCCTCCAATTCATCAGACCTTTTGAATTCGTCTGATGACTATAGCGTATTTTGGAAAGGTCTGATGTTTCATTTTGAAATTTGTTCGAAATACATCTGATGTATTTGGTAAACGGTCGTATTTGCGCTGCGAACGGTATATCTAAGCCGCCCGACTCAAATCCAGCGGCCAATATCGTATCCGTGGTGCGCTAAAATAGCTCAGATGAATTTTGTAATGAAAGGTATAGCTATGGCCCGCGCCGAATCGGGACTCCCCGAGCAAATATCGGAGAAAATCATTCAATTAATTCTGGATGAACACCTTGAGCAAGGCGATCGCCTGCCCAAGGAAACCGTGCTGGTCGAGCGCTTGGGCGCCGGCAGGAGCACCGTGCGCGAGGCCATGAAGTTGCTGCAGTCGCGCAATATCGTGCGCATTAAGCAGGGTTCGGGCACCTATGTGGCGTCAAACCCCGGCGTTGCCGACGACCCGCTGGGCTTTACCTTTATCGACGACAAGCAGCGTCTGGCGCGCGACCTACTCGAGGTGCGCTTTATGATCGAGCCGCAGATTGCACGCATGGCAGCCGAGCACGCAACCAACGACCAGGTCGTCTGTATCAAAGAGCTCTGCGACGAATCCGAGCGCCTGGCCGAGGCCGGTGAGGATTACTCCGCCGCCGACACCGCGTTCCACAATGCCATTGCCGAGAGCTCCGGAAACCTCGTCGTTCCCCGCCTGATGGGCGTGCTCAAGGCATCCATCCCCCTCTTTATCGACGTGACCGGCAAAAAGCTCGTCGAGGAAACTATCCGCACGCACCGCGATGTGGCCGACGCCATCGCCTCGCGCAATCCCACCGCCGCGCACGACGCGATGTATCTGCACCTGGTGTATAACCGCAACATGATTGCGGAGGGCGCGCAGGAACAGAGCGAATAAACGTCCGCGCGGCAAGGGCGAGATCACCGTTTACCTTTTAAAAGTGAACGTTCACCTGTTTTTAGGAGAATCTGACTTTTAATTCCCCCTCTTCTCCTATACTGACCTTGTATGAAAAGCAAGACTTATATAGATGAACGTTTCTTTTGAAAGGATCGCTATGTCTGATCTTATGGACAGCTTCCGCCTGGATGGCAAGGTCGCGCTCGTAACCGGCGCCACCTATGGCATCGGTATGGCCATTGCCGAGGCGCTCGGAGAGGCCGGCGCCAAAATCGCCTTTAACGCCCGTCACGCCGACAAAGTCGCCGAGGCCGAGAAGCACTACCGTGGGCTGGGCTTTGACGCTCACGGCTATGTTGCCGACGTCACCGACGAGGCCGTCGTTGCCGAGCTCATCGCCAAGATCGAGGCCGACTTTGGCACCACACCCGATATCTTGGTCAACAACGCCGGCGTCATCCAGCGTACCCCGATGCTCGACATGAGCGCCGAGGACTTCCGCCGCGTCGTCGATATTGACCTCAACGCACCGTTTATCGTGTCCAAGGCCTGCCTGCCCGGCATGATCGCCAAGGGCCACGGCAAGATCATCAACATCTGCTCGATGATGAGCGAGCTGGGCCGCGAGACCATCGCCGGCTATGCCGCCGCCAAGGGCGGACTCAAGATGCTCACCAAGAACATCTGCTCCGAATTTGGCGAGGCCAACATCCAGTGCAACGGCATTGGGCCCGGCTACATCGCCACGCCGCAGACCGCGCCGCTGCGCGAGACGCAGCCCGACGGCAGCCGTCACCCGTTTGACCAGTTCATCATTGCCAAGACGCCGGCCGCCCGCTGGGGCACGCCCGAGGATCTGAAGGGCCCCGCCGTGTTCTTGGCTTCCGACGCGTCGAACTTCGTCAACGGCCACATCCTCTATGTCGACGGTGGAATCCTCGCATACATTGGAAAGCAGCCTCAATAAGCGTCGCCGCAACTGCCCATATCAGGTTTCATCCACTCGTTTTTCATTTGAGTTGCGGTGAGATAAGGATTGGTTTTGGCTTCTATCAGGCAAAACAGTCCGTATTTCACCGCAAGTTAGAAATAGAAAGGTAATTCGCAATGAAAATCGCTCTGATCAATGAGAACTCTCAGAACTCCAAGAACCCCATGATCGAGGCTGCCCTTAAGAAGGTTGTCGAGCCCATGGGCCACACCGTCTTTAACTATGGCATGTATGCCGACGCCGACTCCAAGCCCCTCACCTATGTGCAGAACGGCATCCTGGCCGCCGTGCTGCTCAACTCCGGCGCTGCCGACTACGTCGTGACCGGCTGTGGCACCGGCGAGGGCGCCATGCTCGCCTGCAACTCCTTCCCCGGCGTGCTGTGCGGCCATGTTGCCGACCCGCTCGATGCCTACACCTTTGCCCAGGTCAACGACGGTAACGCTGTCGCCATGCCCTTCGCCCTCAAGAACGGCTGGGGCCAGGAGCTCAACCTCGAGTACACCTTCGAGAAGCTCTTTGGCTTTGGTTCGGGCAACGGCTATCCTGCCGAGCGTGTTGAGCCCGAGCAGCGCAACAAGAAGATCCTCGACGGCGTCCGCGCTGTGACTATGCGTCCGCTCGTCGACGTTCTGGGCGAGATCGATCAGGACCTGGTGAAGGGCGCACTTGCCGGCGAACACTTCCAGGAGTACTTCTTTGCCAACGCAACCGACGAGGCCATCATCGCCAAGGTCAAGGAGATCCTGGGCCTCTAATCGCACGACTCATTGCAGCTAACGCAAGCGGCGGTCGTCCCACGTACGGGACGACCGCCGCTTTTTGCTATCTACCGACTGACGCCGCGGGGACAGGCCCCATGCACCAAGGGATTAACTAGAGCTCGCAGGCAATCTTGTAGCCGTCGCCGATGGCGTCGCGGATGTTGCCGCACTTGTTGGCATCGCCCAACACGTGGGTGGTAACGCCGGCTGCAGCAAGGTCGTCGGCCAACTTGGTATTGGGACGATAGCCCATGGCAAGTACCAGCGTATCGGCATCGGCGATGGTGTGGATCTCGCCGTCCTTTTCGTAGCTGATGGCATCCTCGGTAATCTCGGTCACCTTGGCCTCGGTCAGCACGTGAACGCCCTTGGAGAGCATGCGCGTGATGAGCACCGCGCGACCGGCGCCGCCCTCGTTGGCGGCGAGCGTCTTGGTCATCTCGATGACGGTGACGTCGCGATTGGCCGGCGACAGATCGTTGACCAACGGGGCCAGGTAGTCGGCCGTCTCGCAACCGACGGTGCCGCCGCCCACGATGACAATCTTCTTGCCCGGGAAAGCCTTGCCGCCCAACAGGTCGTCAGCCGTCATGACCTGCTTAAATCCCCGCATGAAGGCCGGGGCGATGGGCTCGGCGCCATAGGCCAGGACGACCTCGTAGCCGGCGTAGTCACGCTGAATGTCATCGGCAGTAAGCTCGGTGCCAAATACGCACTTCACGCCGACCTCGGCCAGGCGACGGTACTGATACTTGATCACGCGGGTGAGTTCCTGCTTTGCCGGCGGAACGGCCGCGATACGCATCTCGCCGCCCGGCTCGTCCTGCTTATCCACGAGCACTACGTTGTGGCCGCGCTTGGCAGCAATGTAGGCTGCCTCCATGCCCGCAGGACCAGCGCCCACAACCAGCACGTTCTTAGCCTCGACGGCAGGCTCGTAGCCGGCCTCGTCGCGCTCAACATCGGGATTGACGGTACAGGAGATGCGCTTGCCAAACATAATGCCGTTCAGGCAGCGCAGGCAGCCGATGCAGGGACGGATGTCGTCGGCGTTGCCGGCAGCGGCCTTATTGCAGAACTCGGCATCGCACAGATTGGCGCGGCCCATCATGCAGATGTCGGCAGCGCCGTCCTCGATCAGCTCCTCGGCGATCCAGGCCTCGTTGATACGTCCGACGGTGGCGACGGGAATGTTGACGTGCTTCTTGATCTCGCGCGAGCAGGCGGCATGCGAAGCCTGCTGCGTACCGGCGGCGGGAATCGCGGAGCCGCGCTTGATGGTGGTGCCGCCCGACACATGAATCATGTCGACGCCGGCCTTCTCCAGGCGACGTGAGACGTAGATCATGTCGTTGAGGGTCAGACCGCCATCGGTGTACTCGTCGCCCGAAATGCGGACGTCGATGATAAAGTCCTTGCCGCAGCGCTCGCGAATCTCGGCAATGACCTCGAGCAGGAAGCGCATGCGAGCGTCGAGCGAGCCGCCGTACTCATCGGTACGCTTGTTGTAGAGCGGGGTCAAAAAGCCGCCGAGCATGCCGTGGGCGTGCGCCGCATGGACCTCGACGCCATCGACGCCAGCCTTCTGCATACGCACGGCAGCGTCGCCAAACTGGTGCGTGAGCTCGTGAATCTCATCGACCGTGATAGGACGCGGTGCCTCGCGGGCATAGGACGGTCCCACGAAGGACGGAGCGATCAGACGCGGCGTGCCCGGAACGTTAAAGGCCATGTAGGCGGGGTGGAAGAGCTGCGGCATGATCTTGCAGCCGTACTCGTGGACGGCCGCGGCGAGTTTTTCCCAGCCAGGGATAAACGTGTCGTCGTAGCAGCACATGTCACCCGGCAGATAGGTATAGGTAGGCTCGACCGTCACGACCTCGGTAATGATGAGGCCCACGCCGCCCTTGGCGCGGGCACGGTAATGATCGACCAAGTCATCGGTCACATAGCCATGATCGGCCAGGTTGGTGGACACCGGCGGCATAAAGACGCGGTTCTTGACCTCGGTCGTACCGACCTTGATCGGGCTAAAGAGCATCGGATAGGCGGAAGACTCCATACAGGGTTCCTTTCGTTTGAGCCGCTCGGCGGCAGTTGCTGACTTATCTATCATACCAGCAACTGCACAACACCCGACCGCACGCACTCCCCTGCCTACGTATCGACCCACAAAAAAGTTGCGGTGAAATACGGAGCAGTCGAGGCTTTTGACAGCCAAAACAGTCCGTATTTCACCGCAACTGATGGATGGGATGGGATGGGCTAGAGACCCAGGTAGGCAGTCATGCCTTCGACGGCGAGCTTGGCGCCGGCTACGGCGTGAACAACCGTCAGCGGGCCGTTAACCACGTCGCCGGCGGCAAAGACGCCGGGCACGGTGGTCATGCCGTTCTCGTCGACCGAAAGCAGGCCGCGATGGTCGGTCTCCAGACCACCCGTCGTAAGCACAAGCTTGTCTTTGGGCACCTGCGAAGCCGCAATCACAACTGTGTCGGCGGACACATGGTCGAGCTCTTCCTCGTAGCCCACCACATTGTTGTCCTCGTCAAAGATAGCCGTCTCAAACACCGGACCGTTATCATCGATGGCGCAGATCGCCTTGCCGCGCACAATCTCGGCACCGTCAAGCTCGGTCAGCTCTACCTCGTCATCGATGGCCGAGATATGGCGCGAGCGGGCATACACGGTGACCTTGCGAGCGCCCGAGCGCAGGGCTGTGCGGGCAACATCCATGGCAACATTGCCGGCACCGATGACCGCCACGTTCTGCCCGATTGCCACGCTCGCGGGATCGACCAGGTAATCGATGCCAAACAGCACGTTGCCGCGCGACTCGCCGGGAATACCCAACTTTCGAGCTCGCCAGGTACCGGTACCAACAAAGACCGCATCGTAGCCGTCGCGCAGCAGGTCATCGATGTGCAACGCGCCGCCGATGGTGGTCGAAGGGCGCACGCGCACGCCGAGCGAGCACATCACGTGGCGGTACTTTTGCACGAGCGCACGGGGCAGGCGGAACTCGGGGATACCGTACTCCAGCACACCGCCGATCTCAGGGCGCTGTTCAAATACCGTGACGGCACAGCCCAGCTGGGCCATCTTAATGGCCACGGTAATACCGGCAGGACCGGAACCGACCACAGCAACCTGTTTGCCGCACGACGGCGCGGGCGTCCACTCCTTACGATCCAAATACGCCGTGGAGATATAGTTCTCGATGCTCGAAAAATGCACGGGCGCGCCCTTGCGGCCCTGGATGCACGCGCCCTCGCACTGGCCCGAATGGTTGCAAACCATGGAGCAGACCGCGCTCATGGGATTGTTCTGGAACAGCAGCTCGCCCGCCTCTTCTAGACGACGCTGTTTGAACAGGTCGATGACCCGCGGAATAGGCGTCTGAACCGGGCAGCCCTTAATCTGACAGAACGCCCTTTTACAACCCAGGCAACGATTCGCCTCTTCGACAATGTGGATAGCCACGCAACTCCCCTTTTTAATGCAATCCAATGGGGCGACGATAAAGACCCTTCACCGCCGCCCCCATACAGGTAATCTCAATCTGCCGACACGGCAAAAGCCAATGCTATAACTCGCGATGCGAAGCCCCGCAGCGAGCGGACATGTGCTCGAGTGTCGCCAGGCAGTCAGCCGCCGTCGCCGGCACGCTGTTCTCGACCACGCAGGGAATCCCAGGGCAGGCGGCGGCAGCCCAGGCCACCACGGGCTCAAAGTCATAGCGACCCGTCTCGCCCACGCCGTGACACACCAGGCGCGAACCCGTACCGTCGCACCAACCGGCATTGTCCTCGTTGTCGACGACCTCAAAATCCTTGGCGTGCAGCACGCGAATCTTGCTGCCGCATAAGTAGAGCATGCGCGCTGTGATTTCCTGCGCTTCGTCAACGACACTGGGGTGCAGCAGCGACACTGGGTCATAGATCACGCCGAGCGACGGACTCGAGACGCGCTCCAGCACCTCACGGCAGCGATCCGGCGTGTTAACCGTCTCGTTCCAACCGGGCTCGATCAGTATTTGCCCGCCCACGGCCTCGGCCCGATCGCAGACGTGTGCAAGTCCGTCTGCAAACGCATCGAGCGCCTCGTCGGTCATGCGGTCGTCCGCGACGCGGTTCTGCGCATTGGGGCGACCGGTCTCGGTGCCAACCGGGCATCCGCCGAGCATCTGGGCAAAGTTCAAGCACGCCTCGTACTCGGCAAAGTTATCCATGAGTTGTTGGCGATCGGGCGTCGCCAGATTCTTATAACAGCCGAGCACGGCGACCGAAACGCCTGCCTCGTCGAGCACCGCACGCAAATGGTCGGCAAGCTCGCGGGTCAGGCCGCCTCGATCGATCCCCATCGATGCGTAGAGCACCTTGCTCGGCAGCTGAATGCACGAAAAGCCCAGCTCTCCCGCCATGCGAATGCGTTCCTCGACAGTCCCCTGCGGAAGGTCGTGCAAACGTACACCCGGAGTAATAGCCCCCACGTTATTCACATCCCTTATGAGCGTTGATGCCCGGGGTGTATCCGCCAAACGGGTCCTCGATGGAGCACACGCCCGAGGGGGCGAGCGGATCGCGTTTACCGGCCAGCTTGTCGTGATGCATGGTCTCGATATAGGCAAGCACCAGCGGCGCCACACCCTTTGCATCATTTTTGACCACGGGCTCGCTCATGTAGTAATCAAACGTGCCCTCGCGGTGCGCGGTGTTGCCCAGGCCCGCGACCAGGCAGATGTTGTCGAGCGCCAGCTGGCCATCATGCTCGGACAGGCAGGTCTCGCAGATGCCGTCGAAGGCGCGACGGCCATACTGGTAGTAACGCTCGCCCAGCACGCCCAGACGCACGCCCTTCATGATGGCATTGGCAAAAATCGCGCTACCAGACTCCTCCAGGTAGTTGGGGGCGATATTGGGCAGGTTGATGACCTGATGCCACATGCCGGTCTTCTCGTCCTGATACGGCAGCATGGCGTCGATCAGGTCGTGGAACATCTTGCGAATCTCGTCCTTCTCGGCTGACATCGAAGGCGGCATGAGCTCCCAGGTATCGATGAGTGCCATGGCAAACCAGCCCTCGGCGCGCAGCCAGAAGTTAGCCGAAAGGCCGGTGACCGGGTCGCACCAGAACTGTTTGCGGCTCGCGTCGTAAGCGTGATAGTACAGACCGTTGAGGGGGTTGCGCATCAGGTCATGCACGACCTGGAACATATGGAAGCTGTCCGAGCAGGCACGACGGTTGTGGAAGCTCAGCTCGTACTGCATGTAGAACGGCTGGGCCATATACATGCCATCGAGCCAGATCTGGTTGGGATAGACGGCCTTGTGCCAAAACACGCCTTCTTTGGTGCGCGGCTGGGTCTCGAGCTGGCGGTAGATGGTGTCCATGGCGGCACGGTACTTGGGCTTGCCCACCAGGTCATAGAGCTTGTAGAGGGTCTTGCCCGCATTGACGTTATCGAGGTTGTAATCCTGCGGGTTGTAATGCTTGATGGTACCGTCGTCCTGGACAAAGAAATCGATGTAGTCATCGGCAAAGGTCAGGTAGCGCTGCTCACCCGTGATCTCGTACAGCTCGATGAGCGCCTTGATCATGCAGCCGTCGATATAGTTCCAGGTGTTCTCCTTGCCGGCGCGAATCTTTTCGATATTCCAAGCCGGCGCCTGCGGCGTAGAGGTTTCGATCAACTGCTCGATATAACGGTCCAGGATTTGATTGCAACCCATTGCTGTCCCCTCTGACATAAACGATAGGTGAACGTTACCCCTAGTTTAACGCGAACGGGGAATATAGGGTGAACGTTAACTCTATATTCCCCGCAAACGGCAGACTTTTAGCGGCAAACGGCGGTGAGACCCGCGGCGATGCGCTGCGCCAGGCGCTCATAGCCGGCAGGACTGTAATGCAGACCGTCCGGCATATAGAGCTCGCGGTGCTCTGGCAAAAACGGGCTGATGCCACTTTGCGCATACAGGTCAATCACCGGAACGGAGTAGCGGTCACAGACCTCGAGCATCGCCTTTACGTAGGCGACCTGCGTCAACCCCAGGTGATTGAGCTCATCGCTTGCCGGGATATCCTTCTCGTGCTTACCGCTCGTCTTGCACGGCGTCATAAACACAAGCTTTGCCCGAGGCGAGCGTGCCGTGATGGTGCGGATCAGATAATCGAGCGCACCGTAGAACTCGTGCACATCGGTACTGCCCAACTCGCCAAGCGGCACGTTGCGGCTAAAGTCGTTGACGCCGCCAAAGACGATGTAGATATCGGCCGCATCGTCGATGCCGTCCAGGCGCTCGACAAACGAATCGCTGCGGTCGGCCTTGACGGCGATACGCGAACCCTTGATGCCAAAGTTCTCGATGACCGCGCCTCCCAGCAACGCGCCCAGATGCGAGGTCCACGAGATGTCGTTGCCTCCCCCACCGCAGCCGTTGTCGCCCCAGGTCGTTGAGTCGCCAAAGCAGCAAATGGTCGATTCACTCAAGCTCTTCGTTTCCATAATCTTCTCCTCATCCGCCCATTGGCGGCCATACAGGAACGTACCGTTTATTCGCAGCATGCCGAGGGGCTATGCACGGGGGCGCATTCCGCAACGTGCGAATCGAGCCATTCGATATCCTCGGCAAGATGCGCCACGCCCAGATGGTGTTCACCCGGACACACCTCGTGCCGCAGGCCATCTCTGCGACCCAGCAACTTGTAGGCATCGCGCACGATCTTGAGCTGCTCGTCAACATTTTTCAGCCCGCGCGCACCGTTCAGATGATCCTCTTCGCAGCTCTGCACCAACAGCGGGCGCGGCGCGATGAGCGTGGCAATATCGCCCATGTCGAGTAAGCGCCAAAGTCCGGGCGTGTAGTTGCAGCTGCAATTGCCATTGAGATGCAGCAGCGAATCATCGACACCGTACAGATAGCCCGAGACAAACGCCTTGCGCACACGCGGGTCGAGTGCGGCCAGGTACAACGTCATGTAGCCGCCACCCGAAAAACCAAAGCAACCCAGGTCATCCATGGCAATATCGCCGCGCGCCTCTAGGTAATCGATCAGACGCATGTTATCCCAGGCGTTGAGGCCCGCAACGGTAAGTCCCAGCGGCTCGGCCATGCGCGCCTGGTTTAGGCACGTGCCGCGCAGAAAGCTGTTCTCGTCATCGCCCTGACCCTTCCAGTCACGACGGTGTCCCCAACCGCGTGCGTCGGGGCAGACGGTCACGTAACCCATACGCGCCAAACGTAGACCGTAGTCGTAATTGAACTTACGCACAGCATCATCGACCGCCGGCACGCCCGTCACGCCCGCAACACTTGCGGCGCCTGCTCCCTGATGGCCATGCGGGCAGATATAGCAACGCTTAAGCCCCCGTCCATCAAGCTTCGGATGAGACGGCTCCAACAGGTAAAACGACATCCACACATCGTGCTCAACCTGCAGCATCGCATGAGTACGCACAATGCCGCCGGCAACCCGCACGCGGCTGAGCTCACGAATCTCAATCGGGACGCGGTCCATAAGCGAAAGGCCCAAAACATCGTACAGACGAGTCCTGGTCGCAATCTTCCACGCCTCAAAATCTGCAGGAGTCTTGCCCGCAAATGCCGCCGAGCGCCCTTCGCGCTTCAGCCGGGCACGCAGCGCAGGCTCGTCTTCGCAGTACGTCTCGATGTGCACGGTGCGACCATTGGCAGATAGCCCAGCCGTCTCCACCGCATCACCGTCGCCGCCCTCGGGATCCCAGCCATCCACACCGGCAAGCACCTGCTCGCGAGCGTACCCGGCGGCAGCCATCACATCGAGTTCATTCGCCCACGACACCCAGCCGGTAGTATCGCCCGCCGGCCCATACAGGATCGCGCCAGCATACTGCGCGCAGTTGTGCGCCGCCGGTTTATTCCAATCCCACCAGCCTTCGCGCTTGATATGTCGCCCTAGCCAACAATCGATCAGCACGGTCTGGGCCCACTCACGCCAAGGACGACCCAAATAGACCGAATCCGGTGCCACATCTTGCGCGGCTGTAAACGAGCAGCCGTGGAACACGAAGCCATATGGCTCTCCCTCGGGCGTCGATGCCGCCGTCACGTAACCGTTCACGTCCATATCGCGATTGAGCGAGCGAATCTCGCACCCCTCAAAGTAGGCACGCGCGCCGCCAAAGATAAAGTCGACGTCGCCCTCAATCCGGCAGCGTCGAAAATACTGGCGCCCCACCCGGCGCGGCGCATACTGTTTGGGTCCTATAAACCCGCCCGGTTTGGCCTCATGCGGCGGCAGCGGACCCAAAAACAGCGTGTCTTGGTGTCCCTTAATGCAGCAGGCATCGACAACCAGACGGTCGCCATCAGCATACAGGGCAATCGCTTGACCGACCTCGCGCCCATCGCCCGCATCGTTTTCGATCGTGAGGTTCTCGAGCCGTACGTCGTCGGCATCGACCAAAACGGTATAGGTCCTAAACGTGCCGAGCGTGCCGTCGACGCCCGAGCCGTCCTCCGAAGGCATCTTGGCACCCAGGCTGCCCACGATACGCACGCTGTCGGCCGTCTCTCCCTCAATCGTCACATGCGAGCGATGAATCTCGACCCGTTCGCGGTACTCACCCGGCTCGATATGGATTGTCACCGGCCGTCCGTCATTCGGACAGGATTCGTCAATTGCCTCCAAGGCCTTAGAGATACTGTGATATGCCCCCGCACGCTCGGGCGAAACCTCAAAAAATCGTCTCTCACTCATCATCAGTCACCGCGTCCTTTCGTCGTAGACCGTCTACGTTGCAGTTTCGGCATATAAAAAGTTCGCGCAATGGGTCGGGAAGGCCCTGCCCATCGCGCGCCACGACATATCGAATTTAATTGTTTAGGAGCAAACGCCTACGCACGGATAACCTTGTCAACGTTCTGGAGCTGCAGTTCCTCGCCGTCCTGGCCCTCGATCACCACATTTTGCAGGTCGAGTACCTTGACGTTTTGCGCGATGATGCCCTGGCGCACCATGGGCTCAACGCCGCAGGCCATGGCAGGGACAAAGGGCTCGGCATCCGGCGCGAAGGTCACGTGGACATCCTGGAACGTCAGGCGCGTCACTTTGCTCTCGGGCAGACCCGTGATGTAAGCAGCAGCCGCGTGACAGTTGGTGGCCTCGATATCGCAAAACGTCGTGGCACCAAAGCCGGGTGTGCGGTCGTCGACGGGCAGTGCCTCGCGAGACTGCACGTAGTCGGTCTTGCCGTCCTTGTCGCAGAAGTAGAACGAGTTGACCACGAAGGGCGTAAGCACCTCGTCCATACGAATGTGCTCGAAGGTGATGCCCTCGTTAACGGCGTCCTTGCCGCGACCGCGGCGGGTCTTGACGCGCAGGCCGCGGTCGGTGCGCTCAAAGAGGCACTTGCTCACGGTAAGGTCCTTGATGCCGCCGGCAGCCTCTGAACCCAGGACCACGGCGCCGTGACCATCGTGCATGTAGCAGTGAGAGATCAGCACGTCGTGCGTGGCGGGACGAAGCTCGGGCTCAATACCCAGCTTGCCGCTCTTGATGGCGATGCAGTCGTCGCCCACCGAGAACTGGCAGCCCAAGATGCGGACAAAGCCGCAGCTCTCAGGATCGAAGCCGTCGGTGTTGTGGGAGTTCTTGGGACCCTCGATGGACAGGCAGAGTGCATCGACGTGCTCGCACAGGATGGGGTGGATGTTCCACGCCGGGCTGTTGCGGACGGTGAAGCCGGCCAAGCTCACGTTCTCACACTCGGATAGGAAGATCATGCGCGGGCGGGCGACCTCACGGCCCTCCTCCGGGCGAAAGATGTTCTTAAAGTCCTTGTTCCACCAGTTGTCCTCGGCAAAATCGGTCTGACCGTCGATCGCGCCGCGACCATAGATGCACACGTCGTGCACGCCAAGACCCGTAAAGGTAGAACAGTAGGTCGAGAAACTCTCGCCCTCCCAGCGGCCCAGGGGCAGCATATCGGTGCCGGCATACCCGGCACCCTCGTTGCCCGTGACCGTTCCCGGAATGTAGGCAAGCGCGGCACGATCGTGGCGGGCCAGCAGCACCGCTCCCTCGGCGAGCTCGATGTTGATATTGCTCTTAAGGAAGAGGGACTTGATGCGATAACTACCGGCGGGGATCAGCACGCGACCGCCCTTGGGGCAGGCTATGATGGCAGCCTGGATGTTGGTGGTGTCGTCGTGCTCGGCATCACCCTTGGCGCCACAGTCGCGAACGTTGATGGTAAAGGGCTCAGCCGGCGTGGTGACACCTACGCTCAGCTCACGCTCGCCACAAACAAAACGAACCAGGTTGCGCTTGCCGGGGGTCAGGCCGTCGACATAGGTCTCGACCGTATTCGTGGTACCAGCGGGCTCGTCGTTGACAAAGATCTCCCACGTATCGGCGCAGGTAAAGTAACCGCCGTCGTCAAGCTCGATAACCGCCGCGCGCGCGTTGCGCCAGATAACGTTCGTCTCCATGGGTTTCTCCCTCAAAAAGATGCTCTAAAGGCAAATTGTACGCTGTTGAAAAAGGGCCGTGCCTGCCGGCGGAATTCCGGTGGCACGGCCCTTTGATTTGGACGATATGTCGGCCTTACTCGGCGGGAGTTACGCTACCGTCCTGGAAGCCAACGTTGTTGTGGGCAAAGCAGTCCTCGTACTTAAAGCCGGAGAGCTCCTCGCAAAGCGCCTTGACCTCGGGCTTGACGTCGGCCATCTTGCCACCCTCCTTGACTCGGTGAATCTCGTCGCAAAGGACGTCGCACTGCTCCTTGTCGATCTTGATGCCGCGGGCAAGGACGGCCGCAAGCAGGAAGAAGCCGGCGCAGCCGATGATCATGTAGCCGCAGATATACAGAGGCACAGTAGCGGGCTGGGTCACGGCGTCGCTATTGCCGGCGGTCTGAATGAAGCCGGAGGCAGCAAGGACGATAGCCCACACGTTGACGGCGATAGCCTGGGCGATCTGCTGGCAGAGCTGCTGCGCGGAGCTGTAGATGCCCTCGCGACGGCGCAGAGTGATGAGCTCATCGACATCGGGGATGTAGTTGAGCAGAACATCGGGCAGGTACTGGAAGCCGACGTAGAAGAACTTCCAGATGGCGAAGATGATGGGGTAGGCGATCATGGCGATGGCGACCGTGGAGGTGCCGTTGATCTGACCAAAGGCGAAGTAGTTGTAGGCAATGATGCACGCAGCGCAACCGACATTTGCGAGGTACCAAGACTTGTGGAAGCCCTTCTTGGCCATGAGGGCGACCCAGATGGCGGTGCAGACGATAGCGACGACCTTGCCAGGCATCTCCATCACGGACTCGTAGGACTTAGGAATCTGCAGGCAGTAGACGATGAAGAAGGACAGGCAGGCAGACCAGCAGGCAGCAGCGAGCTTCGTGGAGACCTGTGCGTACAGGACCTTGCGGAAGGACTTGTTGCGGAAGGTGGAGATAACGTCGATGAAGAACTTCTTGATACCCTCGCCGACGCTCTCGATCTTCTCCTGAGCGACCTCCTCGGGGGTGTGCTCCCACGTGGACAGGTACACACAAAGCAGCGAGATTGCCATGACCGAAGCGTTGACCGTAGCGATGATGAAGTAGCTGAACGGGTTGGTCTCGCCGAAGGTGCCAAAGCCGAAGCCCACAAGTGCAGCCATCAGGAAGCCGGCGGCGTTACCAAAGAGATGCTTGTAGCCGGTGAGGTACGTACGCTCCTTAAAGTCGTCGGTCATCTCGATGGTAAGCGGCGACAGGTTGGCGGTGCAGAACGTGTACGCGACGTTGTAGATCAGGTACAGCACAAAGTAGTACGGGAAGCCAAACGGCGTAGCCACGAAGATGAGCGGCTCGGCGATCATCATCGGGATGGCCAGCAAGATCCAGAAACGGCGACGACCAAAGATGCGGCCAATCTTGGTGGCATAGAAGTTATCGGCCACAAAGCCCATCAGCGGGCAAAGAATGGCGTTGACATAGATGGCAAACGAGCTGATCAGTGCAGCCTCGCCTGCGGACAGGCCACACTCCGTGGACAGGAACAGCACCATGTAGCTGTGCGTAAAGGTCAGGGCACCGGAATTGAGCATACCGCCCATACCAAAGCCCAAGCGCGTCCAGAATGTGATCTTACGCTTTTTTCCGATCTTATTAGTCATCGAGCTCCCTCTCTTTTCTCGATTGTCTTGTACCAAGACATTTGAGTCCACACTGACATCTGTCTGCCCAGCGTTCAGGGTGAACGTTTAGTTAGATTATGCGCGATTCCTTACGAGAGGTGAACGTTCACTTGCATATTATCCCCGAACGGTCGATTTTTACCGCCGAACGGACACAATTGAGGCTCTAAGACCTATTGTCTGCTGGTAAATGTGCCATGCTGGACACCCATGAGATAGGTGAACGTTTATCGTATTTTCCAACATATTCACTTAACCACGAAACGAAAAAGCCCCGCCGGGAACACTCCCGATGGGGCCGATGACATCGCGCTATGCTTGGGCGCACTTGCCGCTACAAGCAGACGCCGTCCTTCCAGATACTGATCTCGTGACAGCCACGGCGCTCGGCACTCGTGAGCTTACCGCTCGCCGTCTGTAGCACCAGCTGGTACAAATCGCGGGCGGCCTCGTCGAGCGTGCGCTCACCCGTGGCAATCACGCCGGCGTTAAAGTCCATCCAATTGGCCTTGTGGTCGCACAAACGCTGGTTGGTGAACACTTTGAGCGTAGGCGCCGGCGCGCCAAACGGTGTGCCGCGGCCGGTCGAGAACAGAATCACGTGGCAGCCGGCAGCCGTCAACGCCGTGGTGGATACCATGTCGTTGCCCGGACCGCACAGCATGTTCAGGCCGTGTTTAGTTGCCTGGCCGGCATACGGCAGCACGTCGACGATGGGGGCAGATCCGCCCTTTTGCACGCAGCCGCAGCTCTTGTCCTCGAGCGTGGTAATACCGCCGTCCTTGTTGCCGGGGCTCGGGTTCTCGTAGACAACCTCACCGTGGCTAATAAAGTAGTCCTTAAAGCCATTGAGCATGTCGGAAGCGGCGTTAAAGACCTGCTCGTTCTCACAGCGATCGAGCAGGATGCTCTCGGCGCCAAACATCTCGGGCACCTCGGTAAGCACCGACGTGCCGCCACGGGCGACGACCATATCGCTCACGCGACCGATCGTGGGGTTGGCGGTAATGCCCGAAAGACCGTCGGAGCCGCCACACTTAAGACCAATGACCAGCTCGGAGGCCGGAATGGGCTCGCGCTTGGACTGCTTTGCCAGGTCTGCCAGCTCGGCCAGAATCTTGTGGCCCTCGACCTGCTCGTCGGCAACGTCCTGGCAGGTGAGGAAGCGGACGCGCTCGTGATCGAAGTCACCGAGCTCGTCGAGCACCTGCTGGTGTGTGCAGTTCTCGCAACCGAGCGACAGGAACAGCACGCCGGCCGCATTTGGGTGACGCGAGAGCGCCACCAGCAGACGACGCGTCTGGGCATGGTCGGCGCCGGTCTGCGAGCAGCCAAAGGGATGCGGGAAGTAGTAGACGCCCTCGAGCGAGCCATCGACCAGATCCTGGGCCTGCTCACACATGGCACGGGCGACTTCGTTGACACAGCCGACCGTGGGGATGATCCACAGCTCATTACGCGTCGCGGCACGACCGTCGGCGCGGCGGAAGCCCATAAAGGTCTCAGGCTCAACGGGATCCACGACCGGATGCGTGGGGTTGTAGGCGTACTCGACCTCGCCCGAAAGGTTGGTCTTCACATTGTGCGTGTGGAGCCACTGACCGGGCTGGACATCGCCCGTCACATGGCCGATAGGAAGGCCGTACTTGATGATGTCCTCCCCTGCGGCAATCGCGCGCACCGCCATCTTATGGCCCTGCGGAATATCCTCCACGGCCACGACCTCGCCCACCCCGGGAACCGCGACGGCAGTGCCCTTGGCAAGCGGCGACAGCGCAACGATCACGTTATCGGCCGGATTGATCTGGATAGTATTCATTACAAATGGTCCTAACCCTACAGGTTGAGCAGAAGTCGAGACGCGGGCACGCCGTCCCGCGCCCGCGTCTGCGCCGGAATTTTACGCCTGAGCGTTGGCGAAGGCCTGCTTGGCGCCCTCGGCACGCACGACAGCGAGCGCGCTGACGACAAACTCCTCAAGACCTGCGATCTGCGTAAGGTCCTCGCCCCACATCTGCTCGTTGGTGAGCACGTCGTGCACCAGCTGGGCATCGTCGGCGCCGGCATGGGCGGCGTAGAAGTCGAGCACGAAGGCGTCGTCCTGAGCGGTGTACTCGGTGCCGTCGGAGCGACGCAGGTGCAGGCCGTCGCCCTCGCGGGACACGAGCTCCTGCGTGTAGAAGGAGATGAGCGTAGCGAGGCTCGTCGCCAGGCACTTGGGCAGGTTGCCGGTCTCGGCAACGTAGTCCTTGAGCGTGGGCAGGTCGCGAGCGCGCCACTTAGCCGTGGAGTTGAGGCAGATGGAGAGCAGCGCATGATCAATAAACGGGTTGTCGAAGCGGTTTTCGACGGCGGCGGCAAAGGCCTTGCAGTCCTCGACATCCAAGTCGGCGGCAAGCGTCGGAATGACCTCGTCGTAGAGCATGGTGTTCATGAAGCCGCGAATGGTCTCGTCATGCATGCAGTCGCGCACGATATCAAAGCCGGCAACCCAGGAACCCGGAACGAAGGCGGTGTGGGCACCGTTGAGGATGCGGACCTTGCGCTTTTTGTACGGGGTGACGTCGGGAGTCACAAAGACACCCGGAAGACCAGCCTTCACAAAGGGAAGCTTCTCGGCAAGCGACTCGTCGCCCTGGATGCCCCACATCTGGAAGGGCTCGCGCACGGCCAGGAAGGGGTCCTCGTAGCCCAGACGCTCAGCCACCGCGGCGGCCTCGGATGCGTCGCGGATACGGCCCGGTACGATGGTGTCGACGAGCGTGGTGCAGACGGTGCAGTCGTTGGCCATCCACTGCGCAAACTCGTCCTCCCAGCCCCAGTCGCTCACATACTGGTTCATGATGCGCAGCAACTCCTCGCCGTTGTGATCGATGAGCTCGCAGGCGAGGACGATGACGCCCGGCTTACCGGCAGCCCAGCGGGTGTGGAGCACCTGGGCAAGCTTGGCGGGGAAGCTCGCGGGTGGCATGTCGTCGGCCTTGCAGGACGGGTCATAGGCGATACCGGCCTCGGTGGTGTTGGAGACGATGATCTCTAGGTCGTCGGAGACAGCGACCTCCATCATGGCGCGGTAGTCGTCCTCACGATACGGGTTAAGGCAGCGGCTGCAGGCGCTGATCACGCGGGACTCGTCAACCGTGTTGCCGTTCTCCTTGCCGCGCACCAGCACGGTGTACAGATCGTCCTGGGCATTGATACCGTCGGCAAAGCCAAAGGCACCGCTGATGGGCTGCACCATGACGACCTTGCCGTTCCAGCCGGTGGCCTCGTTGCCCATGTCAAAGAAGCGGTCGACGAAGGCGCGCAGGAAATTGCCCTCGCCAAACTGCAGAACCTTCTCGGGAGCGTCCTTGGGCAGCAGGTAGCCCTTGTAGCCGATCTTCTCGAGCGCATCGTAGCTGATGTTCTCCATCTATGTGTCTCCTTAGATGTTTGTTAGCGTGCAAGCAAAACGGGGCTCCGCGTGTGGCAACGGCGCCCAGGGTTCGATGTGATTCGATGCGGGCTTAGGCCTCGTCGGTGTCCAGGTCAAAGCCAAAGTAGCGGACCGCATTGTTGTAGCTGATGTCACGCACAACCTCGCCCAGCAGCTCCATGTCGGCCGGGTACTTGCCCTGCTCGACCCACTCGCCGATCACGCTGCACAGCACGCGACGGAAGTACTCGTGGCGCGGATAGGACAGGAAGGAGCGGGAATCGGTAAGCATGCCCACAAAGTTGCCCAACACGCCCTCGTTAGCCAGAGCCGTAAGCTGCTCGCGCATGCCGACCTCGTTGTCGTTGAACCACCAGGCGGAGCCGTTCTGGATCTTACCGGCAGTCGGAGCCTCCTGGAAGCAACCCATGACGGTATCGATCATGGTGTTATCGATGGGGTTCAGGCTGTACAGGATGGTCTTGGGCAGGCCGCAGGTCTCCTGGATGGAGTTGAGGAAATCGGCGAGCTGGTCGGACGGCGTGTAGTTGGAGATGCAGTCGTAGCCGGTGTCGGGACCGAGTTTGGCGAACATGGCGCGGTTGTTGTCGCGCTTGCAGCCAAAGTGCAGCTGCATGGCCCAGCCCAGACGGACATACTCGCCGGCAACGAACTGCATAAAGGCAGTCTTGTACTTGAGGACCTCTTCCTCGGTAAGCGGCTCGGCAGCCAGACCCTTGGCAAAGATAGCCTCGATCTCGTCGGCGGTAGCCGGGACGTACATAACGTAGTCGAGTGCGTGGTCGGAGGCGCGGCAGCCCAGCTCGTGAGCAACGTCGTAGCGCTTGGAAATGGCAGCCTTCATGCCCTCAAAGTCGCTGACCTCAACGCCGGCAACCTCGGAAAGGTGCTTGCAGTAGTCGGCAAACTCCTGGCCGCGCTCGATGCGCAAAGCGGCATCGGGGCGCATGGCGGGAACGACCTGAACGTCAAAGCTGTCGTCGGCGGCAATCTTCTTGTGCCACTCAAAGCTGTCGGCGGGGTCGTCGGTAGTGCAGATCATGCGGACGTTGGACTGCTTGATCAGGTTACGGCAGGTAAAGCTAGCCTCAGCGAGCTTGGCGTTGGCAAGGTCCCAGACCTCCTGGGCAGTCTTGCCGTTGAGGACGCCCTCGTAGCCAAAGTAGCGCTTAAGCTCCAGGTGGCTCCACTCAAAGACGGGGTTGCCAACGCAGCGACCCAGGGTCTCGGCCCACTTTTGGAACTTCTCGCGAGCAGGGGCGTCGCCAGTGATAAAACGCTCGTCGACGCCGTTGGCACGCATCAGGCGCCACTTGTAGTGGTCGCCGCCCAGCCAAACCTCGGTGATGTTCTCGAAACGCTTGTCCTCCCAAATCTCCTTAGGAGAAATGTGGCAGTGATAGTCGACGATGGGCATGCCCTCGGCAAAGTTGTGGAACAGCTCCTCGCCGGTCTTAGTGCTCAGCAGGAAATCCTGATCGTCCATAAAGTTTTTCATCAAACAGCCCCTTTGCTGGCAACGCGGGCGCACGGCGCGCTCGTTATCCTTTAGGTGAACGTTCACTATACTAATCTATTACGGCTTAAAAGGTGAACGTTCACCTAACCACCACGGGGTGAACGGTAGATTTTGCCCGTTCAACGGTTGCTGGAGATGTGACTTGCATGTATTGCGGACCGGTTGACGTCCCCGAACACCGAACTTGAGCGCTTTTGCTCAGGTGGGTCATGTCCCGACGTACATTTTTGGGAGTATTCAGCATTGGAGCGCGCCGTGCGCCATCCTCAGCGTCCTATTTGGAACGCAGATAGCGCCCGATCGGCATAAAAAGTGCCCCCGATGGCAAATTACGCCATCGGGGGCACTTAAAACAGTCGTTCTGCACCTCATTCAGGGCATGCCAATGCTGAATACTCCCAAAAATGCACGTCGCAAGAGGGGGTACCTGCTCAATCGGCTAAATACCCGCAAGTTCGCAGTAGCGATCGACATTGCTGGCAAATACCATCTCGACGGCGCCCTTCTGGACGGGCACCGTCGGGGTCCTTCCCCACAGCAGATAATCGCCCAGCGTCTTAGCGCCGCGATACGCCAGGCTCGTCGGGTCCTTATAGACAATATTGGTAAAGATACCGCGGCGCAAGGCCAGAGCACTTTCGGGAAACAGGTCGTTGCCGACCACCATGACCTGACCGGCCTTGCCGGTCGAGACGAGCGCGTCGGCAACCACTTCGGAACCAACGGCAAAAACGCTACAGATAAGTTCGGGGGCGTCCGGCGCACTCAAGCGCTTTTCGAGCTCATGCTCGAGTTGTTTGACTTGCGCATGGGCACCTGCAAGATCCTCAACCTGCCATGGAATATCACGTTCGCGCAGGTAATTGTGGAAGGCGCGGGCGGTTAGATAGTGCGAATCGGTATATGGGTCGCCTGTCAAAAGGAGCACGCGGGCGTCGGCCCCAGAAGCATGGACCAGGTTTGCCGCCTGCTCGGCCATAAGGCTGCCTGCCGTCGAATAATCGGCCAAGCTCGCACCCAAACGATTCAAATGCGGACGGTCGCCGTCGACAAGCTCAATCGTCACGCCCGCCTCGGCGATCTGCCCCAAAAGCTCAGTCGCACGATCGTCGCCCGGCGCATAGGCGAGCAAGCCATCAATCTTCTCGCCCACCTGCAGACGCTCGTCGATTTGCTCGAGTGCATCAGCGTAGCCGCCCACGCCAAATTCAACGCGCTCAACCGTAATGCCCCGGTCGATGACCTCCTGTTCAAAGCGATTGCAGCCTTCCCACAGGTAACGGAAAAAGTACGCTCCCTCGCGCGATGCGCGGGGCAGGCAAAACACCAGATTGATATCCTTGCGGCGCAGGCTTGAGGCACTTGTGTTGCGGTGATAGCCCATGGCCTCGGCCTTAGCGTTCACCTTGGCGCGCACGGATTCGCTCACGCCGGCCTTTCCCGTCAGAGCCTTGTGCACGGTATTGATGGAAACGCCAAGCTCGGCGGCTATGTCCTTCATGGTTACGCGAGCGCTCATGCGGTTACTCCGTTATAGATAAGTTGCCAATTAATAGTCCAGTTAACGATACCCCAAAAATACTCTTCGACTCGCCGTGCTCTCCCTCAAATGCACAAAGCGCCCCGCGAACGGATGCCCGCGGAGCGCTTGGATGTCCGAACCTTATTTGATACCGCGACCCAAGTCTTCGGCGATTTTGTCTACGCCCTTAAGTGCAGCGCACGTCTTTTTGTTGGAGCAATGCCCCGTGCAAACGCCACCCTGAGCGCAGTCGGCGCAGGTGCCCTTGCGGTAGATGCGCACGCACACGGCGACAAACGCAACGCCGATAACAGCCAGTACAACAATATCGATAGGTGCCATAGCAAGCCTCCTCTAGTTAACCACCACTTACTTTATCCCATTCTCCACCTACCAAAAAGGGACAGGTTAATTTTGGTCGGTTTTATCTGCGAAAACGCCACATCTCCCCACCACATTGGTACAAGGCAACCTATCCGGAATGGGTGAAATCATGATCATAGAGCTCATCTCGCTGCCTCACTCAGCAATAAGGTTTACCCTGGTGCTATTTTTCTCGATACGATAGACGCCGACCTTGCCTGTAACGCCATAATGCTTTTTAAGTAGACCCATCTCCGCAGAATTGGACTCGATTACGATGAGCTTGTCATAACCCGACAGAAGGTTATCCATATTGGGCTCATAGAACGCGCATATGGCATCGGAATGCGGGGCAAACAGATAATATCGAGCCACATACGTGAAGTAATACGAAGTCATAAGCCCATCGCGATCGGAACCGAACAGCAAATAACGAGTACCGTCTTCTTTACCCGATGCCGGCCAGCGATCACCGACGACATCTCGGACCGTCGCCGGAAGCGAAGTGTCGTATGTCTTTGCATTGAATAGCATGCCGTTGTATTCACTCGTCAAAAGGCCAAGCGACAAGGCGATGCAGCCCATTACAACCTGTTGGTATCGCCGCTTATGTAACGGCGTTGCATGGCAGGGGGAACCATCGGACCGGAATTTCATCTGCCCCTCAAGCTCAACGGTAACTGCCATCGCCAGGCCACCGACAAACAATGCAATGATGCTGCAAGCATAACGATCGAATCCAGCAAGCCTCAAGGCCTCGTCCATTGGCATCGAGAAAATGTACATGGCGAGAATACCCACATAGTAAACAATTGTCATGAAATCAAGCGCAACCAGTGCGCGGCACACATGTGTCAACTGATGCCCAAAGCGCCACCGAGCAGCCGCTAGCAATGCGACAACAGCCAAGTTGCCGAGCAGGAAACCGAGCGCAGGCCTGGTAGTTAAATCGATGGAGGTCGCAAAAAACGTCGAGACGACCTGCGCGATCTGGGCAGTATTCTTACCGCCGACCACCGCCGCGTGAGCAGCATCGCCCACATCGAACTTATTCTTGACGCCCGCGAGCGCCGTGGCCATGTGCCAACTCCACATCAGATAAGTGGAAAAACCCAAAACACCTGCGACGGCAGTTGCACCAAACCAGCGCAGACGAGCGTTCCAGCTGCGATTCCTGAGAGCAACGTGTCCGCGCGCTAAATGGTAAGCGAGCACAAATGCAACGAATACGACGCCCGTCGACTTCACCACTATGAGCTCCGCCATCAACGGCACGAGCAACTTGAGCTCGCGGCGAACATCACCGTTATAACGATCCACGACTGCCCAGCACGCCATCGTGAGGACCGGGAGCACGAAATCAACCAAAAGGTTATTAATGCGAATCGTTACATTGAAAAACGTAAGGAGCGAGCAGCCAGCCCCTAACACCGCATATGGCAGAAACGAACGGCGATTGCGCACAATACCAAGAACAGCATAAAAACATGAGAAGATAAAGGCTGCCTGAACAACGAGCATTGTTCCCTCGGCATGGCCTAAAAACGTGCATGCGCAGTACAGCAGTGAAGTTGTGCCGAGCGGATAGTTGAAAAACTCAACGAGACCACTTGACGCCGTGGGGAAAGCCCCCGTCTCCAGCATGACCTTGAGCGCTATAGCCCAATGCGTAAAGTTATCGTAATGCTCGAGACGCGCCGACAGCAGGGGCCACAGAAAGATCAACATACCTAGGAGAAAACACGCGTCAGGGAGACCAAAGGGCAATCTAGCAAGACCACGACCATGGAGACAGGGCATTGCCGCTGCACCGGCGATGGCGCCCACCACAACCACCCCCCAGATGGCAGGGGCAAGCGCGCCCACGATTCCACCGGCATACGTGACGACCCCCATGACACACAAGGCACACACGGGAGCGAAATGCACATCCGTCTCGGTCAAACGATGGATCCAATAGCACAGACCGAAGAGCGCTAGCAGGAACAGCGCCACACGGCCGAAGGCAGCAATAATCAGCATGCAGCGTCTCCTTCGACATGAGCAGAATCGTGACTGGTCCGCTCCGCATCCCGTGAATCGCCGCATCGATCGCTATCACGCCTGGAGCGGCGGCGAGATCTCCATACGCGGTAACGCGAAAGAAGCGCCCTTATCCTCATGCGGACAATACGCACGATATCGTCATAGGTGGTGTTCCAGCTATCAAGCTCCTCGGCGATGCCCGTTTCGCGATCGTACAGCAGCTGATCATAGATGCGACGCTCCTCGAGCGAGCGGTGCTCGATTCGAAGCGCCGCGTACCACGACTCATCATCGCCACATTTGGATTGAAAGAGGCGCACAAGCCTACCAGAAACGCATGTGCAATAGCGACCATCTCCCAAGCGCACCGCAAAGCTGCGCAGCTCCTCGGGAAAGGGATCATCGATGCGCACGAGTACACCACCGTCTGACATGTTGATGGCACGCCCCGCGAAAACACCCACAGGGCCTTCGTCATCCGTCTCATCCGAACTGCAATCGGGGAAAACGCCACCTTCGGCCACGGCTTCGCCGGTGCCCTCGGTTAGCTTCGACCACTCATCCTCAACCGGCAGCGCCGTCAGCACCGCAGGTTCGTCTACGGAGATGCGAGTACTCTTGCGCGGCATGGACCGACCACCCGAAAAGGCAATAGCATACAAAAGGGCAATCAAGTTGTAGCACAACCAATAGATGATCACGGAACTGTACACGAGCGCCATGCCATACTTTCCCCATGTAAATCTGATAATAGCTGCAACCGAGAGCACCACGAGCAACAGGTGTGGGAGCATGTTCCACAGGCTACCGCTGCGATTGGTCGTCTTGTCTTTACGCGTAACTTTGAACTTGGTCTCGCGGATACCGAGCGTCTCAAGAAATACGGGAATAATAAGTGATGGCGCCAGCGTGGTGTCGATGATTTGACTCCATTTCTGACTGCGAACATTGCTCGAAAGCAATTTCATAGACCTGCTATAAAAGAAATAGCTCGGCAGCCAAAAAATTAGTAACTGCCAGAGTGTGCAGTTAACCACTTGGAAGTCAAACAAGGCAAACATAATGGGCGCAAGAATGAAGATGATGCGGTTGAAGAATGACCACCAGTACAGAAAACTGCACAGATAGGTAATGCGCGCGGAAAAAGAAATCTTACGGGAAAAGATGACACCCGTGTTTTGGATGCTCTGAATCACACCGCGCGCCCAGCGGATGCGTTGGTGCACCATCGAGCGCACATCCGTCGTCGAGAGGCCGTGAGCTTCGACCTTATCAGTGGCATAGGTAATATAACCCGCCATCTGCAGACGACAGCTCGTCTCAAAATCTTCGGTGATCGTATGATACGGAAACCCGCCAATCTCCTCCATACCGGCGCGCGAAATCACGGCATTGCTACCGGTGTATGCGCAGGCGTTGGACGAGTTGCGCATCTGGTTTACCTCGCGTGAGAAGAAATCTTGCTCATTAGGAATCTTGTCCTCGGCGTACAGATTGAACTGAAAAAGATCAAGATTATAGAAGCTTTGCGGCGTCTGAATCAGACCGACTTTAAGGTCCTCATTGAGTTCGTCCTCGGAACGATAACGCCATGCGCCGGTCGCGCCATCCTGAATATAGCGAGGCAGCAAGAAATAGGGCACGGTATCTACGAGAAAGCTGCTACGCGGAATCATGTCGGCATCGAACGTCGCGATCAGCGGTGAAGTCGTGTGCCTTAACGCGTTGTTGAGGTTGCCCGATTTGGCATACTTGTTATCCTCGCAGGGGATATAACCAATCCCAAGTTCAGCCGCAAGGGAAGCGACCTCTTTGCGGCAGCCATCGTCAGCAAAATAGACGTGCACCCGAGAACGATCGGGATAGTCCATGTAGGTACAGGCGTTCGCCGTCTTGAACAACACGTCAGTCGGCTCGTTGTGCGTAGCGATTACCACGTCAACGTCGGGATAGTCTTCGGGCAAGATTTTCGGCATAACGAGATGTCCGCTGTCGGCCTTAACCTTGCGGTAGTAAAGTTCGAAGGTCGTAAACGCGGTTACTGTCTCAGCGATGAGCAGCAAGACCGCAAAAACCATCTGGGGAATCCCCTGATCAAACGGCAGGGTGAACAGCAGACGCCATAGCAGATAGATGACCATAAGGACTGCAGTGACGATAAAGGTCGTCACATCGCGCTTCCGTGCCCCCTGTTTTTCCACCACGCTTTTCTTGGCTTTCTTAAGCTCATGAACGTTCACGGAATCATCCCCCTATTCAAAGACCCATGACTGCTGGATACGGTAGTTAGCAAAGAACAATGCCGTATCAACAAACGGTTTGATGATGAAGACCGGTATGGGCAGTGCAACGGAAATCAAGAGGGCGAGAGCTGCGCTCGCCAGCATACAAGCTGCGCACAGGGCGATATAGCGGCAAAGGCTCCGAGAACAGCTGGAATTATCCGCTTTGAAGACGATATTTCGATTCAGCATATAGTTGACAAATGCCGAGACGACCCGCGCAACGACGGTTGCCCACACGATGGCTGCGCTGGTCGCGACACCATGCGACCATAGGAGTAGGAGCGCAAAGAACAGTGCCCAATCCAACAACGATGTGCAAAGCGAAGAGAGCGTGTAGCGCGCAAACGCAGAGAATAAGACACCGAGCACGCGAAGCGAATCAACAACGGGACGGAAATGTGATGCCTCGTTGTCACCCTCGTAGACCGTGGTAATGGGAACCTCGAAGATGCCACCCGCACGCCGCGCCAGCACAAGCATCTCTGTCTCGAACTCATATCCGTCTCGCACCACAGCGAGCATACGGCGCATAAGCGACGCCGGAAGGCCACGTAAGCCCGTCTGCGTATCACTCACATCGACACCGCAGAGCACGCGCATGGCCCCAAGCATAAAATTGTTACCGAGCTTACTGCGCGCAGGAACGCCATTACCGTCAAATCGGCGACAGCCAAGCACCAACGAGTCCTGGTGCAGACCGAGTTCGCGCGCAACGGCGCGGATATCGGCAGGCAAATGCTGACCATCGGCATCTGCCGTGACGGCCCCCGCAACAGTCGGGACCTGTTCCAAGAGATAAGAAAAGGCAGTCTTGAGAGCCGCACCTTTGCCGCGGTTGAGCCCGTGGACAAGAACCGTAGCACCAAGCGCGCGGGCGCGGTCAAACACCACAGAACAGGACGCGCTGCTCCCGTCATCCACCACAACGATCGGTCCCGGCCATCCGAACACGAGCTCCTCAAGTAGTGCGGCCAGCCGACCACTCGGCTCATACGCGGGAATCACCAAAGCTATCCTATTGTCGATATCTGCCATGATCAAATGGATTCTCCAACATAATGAATCGATTTGCGGACGTCGATTATAACGAAATTGCCTAGCGGTTAAAACAAAAGCCCGAGTGTCGCTGGGACACCCGGGCTCGTG
>CABVDH010000007.1 GCA_902497065.1 uncultured Collinsella sp.
GGCGCGACAAGCCGTTGGCCGTGGACCTGGGCGACCGCGTGCGTGCTCTGGGCTGTGCGCTCACCATGCAGGGCTCGGGCATCTCCAACGTGGACATCGCCGGCATCGACATGCGCCTGGAAGAGGACGGCTTCATTACCATCGGCACCGGCGCCACCGATAACGGCATGGGTGTCGACACGATCCTGGCGCAGATTGCCGCCGAGGAGCTGGGCGTGGAGAGCTCGCTGATCGTGGTGCGCGGCGTGGACACCGACGTGTCGCCGTTCGACGCCGGCTCGTACGCGAGCTCGGGCACGTATGTGACGGGCCTTGCCGCCAAGAACGCCGCGACTGAGCTGCGCGAGAAGATCTGCGCCAAGGCCGCCCGGATGTGGGACGTTGACGCCGTCGATGTGGTCTTTGATGGCCAGTACGTGCGCCTGTCCGACGAGCGTGCCGCGCGCGAGCAGAACCGTTACCTCACGCTGCGCGACTTTGCCAACCTGTGTGTCAAGAACATCGCCGGCGGCGACGCGCTGACCTCGCACGCCTCTGCCTGCCTGCCCGTTTCGCCTCCGCCGTTTATGGCCGGCATTGCCGAGGTCGAGGTCGACAAGGCCACCGGCAAGGTGACCGTGGTGGATTACGCCGCTGCCGTCGATTGCGGTACCGTGATCAACGAGGCGCTCGCGCGCGTCCAGGCCGAGGGCGGCATTGCCCAAGGTATCGGTCACGCGCTCTACGAGATTGTCGAGCACGATGACCGCGGCCGCCTGCGCACCGGCAACTTTATGAGCTACAAGCTGCCCACGCGTCTGGATATCGGCAGCATTCGCGTGGCCTTTGAGCCGAGCTATGAGCCGACGGGCCCGTTTGGCGCCAAGTCGATCGGCGAGGTCGTCATCAACACGCCGCTCGCCGCCGTGGCCTCGGCCGTCGCACACGCCACCGGCCATCAGGTTCGCTCGCTGCCGATCACGCCCGAGAAGGCCCTGCTGGGGGAGTAGCGGGTCGGCGAACAAGTCGTAATTGGCGGGGCGGGGCAACTCGCCCCGCCTTTCGCGCTCGTGGTGAGGTCGTGAGCCTGTAAAACGTGTGCGTGCGCTTGCCGTTCGTATCTGCTATCATTCCTAGTCTGTGCGCTCATGCGGGCGTGGCGGAATTGGTAGACGCGCCAGATTTAGGTTCTGGTGGGATTCCCGTGAAGGTTCGAGTCCTTTCGCCCGCACCATCGCACCTGCGTCGGCCTTGGCCGTCGCGACACTTTGTTGCATAAAGGTACCAGCACCTCAGATAAGCTGGGCAGTATGAGGAGGAACGTGTTGAACATCACCGCTTCTGACGTCAAGGACGCCAAGCTCACCGCTACGGTCACCATCCCGGCCGCCGACGTCGACGCCGCGATCAAGAAGGCCTACAAGGACACCGCCAAGAAGTACCGCTTCCCGGGCTTCCGTGCCGGTAAGGCTCCCCGTCCGGTCATCGACTCCGCACTTGGCGCCGAGGCTACCCTCGCTCAGGCCACCAACGACCTGATCGCCGCCAACGAGCCCGCCGTCCTCAACGAGCTGGACATCGTCCCCACCAAGAACGGTGACTACAAGGAGCTCGACCTCGCCAAGGATCACGAGGACTACACCTACACCGTCGAGTTCTCCCTGCGTCCTGCTGCCGAGCTCTCTTCCTTCGACGCTGTCGAGATCGAGATGCCCCCTGCGGAGGTCACCGAGTCCGAGATCAACAACCAGGTCGAGATGCTCCTCAACTACCGTGCCACCTTCGAGGACGTCGAGGGTCGCGCCGTCGAGGCCGAGGACTACGTCACCGTCGATCTCAAGGCCGTCGAGAACGCCGACAACTTTGCCGCCGAGGGCCGCATGCTCATCGCCGGTAGCGACAGCAACCCCAAGGAGTTCAACGAGGCCCTGATCGGCGCTAACGTTGACGACGTCAAGACCGTCACCTGGACCGACGAGGTCGAGGAGGGCGAGGAGGCCGAGACTCACACCGTCGAGGTCACCGTCAAGGGCATCAAGGTCCGCAACACCCCCGAGCTCACCGACGAGCTCGTCAAGTCCGACTTTGGCTTCGACAGCATCGACGCTATGCGCGACGCCATCAAGATCGAGATCGAGCAGGACAAGGCTTCCCGCCTGCCGGCCGAGAAGGAGAACCGTTGCGTCTCCGCTCTCGCCGAGCGCCTGCAGCTCGACGAGATGGATGCCGACTACGAGCAGTCCGTCTTTGAGGAGCTTGGCCAGAACTTCCTGTCCAACCTCGCTGCCCGCGGCATGACGCTGGACACCTGGCTGCCCGCTTCCGGTCTGACCATGGAGCAGTTCATCGGCGACCTGCACAAGCAGGCCAACGACGTCGCCCGCGAGTCCCTGGCTCTGGACGCCCTTGCCCGTGAGCTCAAGATTGAGGTCACCGAGGACGACATCAACGCCGAGTTCGAGAAGGCTGGCGTCAAGGACGTCGAGGCTTCCAAGGCCGAGTTCATCGCCGATGGCCGCATGCCTGCTGTCCGCGAGTCCATCCGTCGCTCCAAGGCCGTCGACCACCTGGTCGAGAACGCCAAGGTGACCGAGGTCGACGAGACCGCCAAGGACGCCGAGTAATTCTCGCCACCTTGCCCGCGAGCGCATGCGTGCGCCCGTGATGGGGTAAAGTTATACACCGGTTATCCGGTTGCTTCGTACGGTGCCAGCCAATGCATAGCATGCGGGCACCGTACGTTTATCTAGAACCAATTTGGTCCGCAAGAGAGAAATGGAGATGCGTATGATCGCCAAGTTCGATTCCGCCCTCGTGCCATACGTTATCGAGCAGACGCCGCGCGGCGAGCGCAGCTACGATATCTATTCGCGCCTGCTCAACGACCGCATCATCTTCTTGGGCGAGGAGATCAACTCCGTCAGCGCCAACCTGGTCGTTGCCCAGCTGCTGCATCTTGAGAGCCAGGATGCCGAGAAGGATATCTCGCTCTACATCAATTCGCCCGGTGGCGAGGTCTACTCCGGCCTGGCGATTCTGGACACCATGAACTTCATCAAGCCGCAGGTCTCGACCATTTGCGTCGGTATGGCCGCGTCTATGGCCGCTGTGCTGCTTTCGGCCGGCGCCAAGGGCAAGCGCTTCTGCCTGCCGCACTCCAAGGTCATGATTCACCAGCCCAGCGGCGGTGCCCAGGGTCAGCAGACCGAGATCGAGATCGTGGCCGAGGAGATCAAGAAGACTCGCCGCGAGCTCAACCAGATCCTGTCCGACGCCTCGGGCCAGCCCATCGAGAAGGTCCAGGCCGACACCGAGCGCGACAACTACCTGACCGCTGCCGAGGCCCTCGACTACGGCCTGATCGACCGTATCGTCACCTCGCGCGATCTCGCCGCGAAGGACGCCTAGGATGGCAGGTAACATGCAGGACAACTTTGACGAGAACGGCAACCCCATCCGCTGCTCCTTCTGCGGAAAAGAGCAGGGCCAGGTTCGTCGCCTCGTAAAGGGCCCGACCAACATCTTTATCTGTGACGAGTGCGTCGCCGCCTGTTCCGAGATTCTGGAAGAGTCGCTGGCTTCGGACTTTATGGACGCTGCCCGCAACGGCAAACTGCCAGGCTTCCTCAACGACCACGGTCAGGCTGCATCCCAGCCGGCTGTGGACCCCGAGACCGAGGGCTTTGAGCTTGAGGACGACCGTCAGGTCATCACACACGTGCCGACGCCGCACGAGATCTATGACGAGCTTTCGGCCTATGTTATGGGCCAGGAGGACGCCAAGCGTGCCATGTCGGTTGCCGTGTACAACCATTACCGCCGCGTGATCGAGGGCGGTGCTGCGCTTTCGGCCTTTGATGACGGCTTGGACTCGCAGCTCGACGATGATATGGACGAGGTGGAGCTCGCCAAGTCCAACATCTTGCTGCTCGGTCCCACCGGTACCGGCAAGACCCTGTTGGCCCAGACGCTCGCGCGCATTCTCGAGGTGCCGTTTGCCATCGCCGACGCCACCGCGCTCACCGAGGCCGGCTACGTGGGCGAGGACGTGGAGAACATCCTGCTCAAGCTCATCAATGCCGCCGACGGCGATATTGAGCGCGCACAGGTTGGCATTATCTACGTGGACGAGATTGACAAGATCGCCCGCAAGGCCGAGAACCTCTCCATTACCCGCGATGTTTCGGGCGAGGGCGTTCAGCAGGCGCTGCTTAAGATTCTTGAGGGCACGGTGGCAAGTGTTCCGCCCACCGGCGGCCGCAAGCACCCCCAGCAGGAGCTGTTGCAGATCGACACGACCAACATCCTGTTTATCTGCGGTGGTGCCTTTGTGGGTCTGGACAAGATCATCGCCGATCGCGTGGGCAACAAGGGCGTGGGCTTTAACTCCGAGATCGCCGGCCCCACCTCGGTCGACGAGAACGACCTGCTGCGTCAGGTGCTCCCTCAGGACCTCAACGCCTTTGGCATGATCCCCGAGTTTGTGGGACGTACGCCCGTCGTCACCCAGACGCAGGCGCTCGACGAGGACGACCTTGTGTCGATCCTGACCGAGCCCAAGAACGCCGTGGTGCGTCAGTACCGCAAGATGTTCCAGCTCGAAGACGTTGAGCTTGAGTTTGAGGATGCCGCCCTGCATGAGATCGCCCGTATGGCGCTTGCCCGCAAGACCGGCGCCCGCGGCCTGCGCTCCATCTGCGAGGACGTGCTGCAGCAGACGATGTTCGACCTGCCCAGCGAGGAGGGCGTCACCAAGGTCATCGTGACCGAAGCCTCCGTAAAGGGCGAAGAACAGCCCCAGCGCATCTACGGCTAAATCAGCCAAAAACGTGTTTGCAAATAGCCTCCGACCACACGCGGTCGGAGGCTATTTTATAGATACGCAATAACCCCAACTACCTGTGCTATTCTGTGTGTTTGTTTAAGCCTCGGCAAAGTCAATTCAGACTGAAGTAATCGATACCTAAGGCGTGTCCGCCTGCTTGGTTTTCGTAGATTCCGCACGAGCCGAAGAGCACTTAATGTGCTCTTCGTGCGAGCCAGGACCTGACCGAGCGAAAACCAAGCAGGCGGACACGCCGGTGGGATAGGGAGAGATATATGGAAGAAATGCCCAAGAACTACGATCCGTCGACCAACGAGCCGGCGATCCTGCAGAAGTGGCTCGACGGCGGCTACTACAAGCGCCGTGAGGGCGTGGGCGACTGCACCGTCACCATTCCGCCTCCCAACGTGACCGGCAAGCTCCATATGGGTCACGCTACCGACGACTCCATCCAGGACGCCATCATCCGTATGGCCCGCATGCGCGGTAAGTCCACGCGCTGGGTGCTGGGCACCGACCACGCCGGTATCGCCACGCAGACCAAGGTCGACAAGAAGCTCAAGAGTGAGGGCATCAGTCGCCTGGAGATTGGTCGCGACAAGTTTGTCGACGCCTGCTGGGATTGGACCCACGAGTACGGCGGCATCATCGTCGAGCAGATCAAGCGTATGGGCTGCTCCGTCGACTTCGATAACGAGCGCTTTACCATGGACGAGGACTACGCGCAGGCCGTGCGCAAGGTCTTCTGCGACTGGTACCACGACGGCCTGATCTACCGTGGCAAGCGCATCGTCAACTGGTGCCCCAACTGCACCACCGCCATCTCGGACGACGAGGCCGAGTACAAGGACGAGAAGGGCCATCTGTGGCACCTGCGCTACCCGCTGACCGAGCCGGTCAACGGCCAGGACTACATCGTCGTCGCCACTACGCGCCCCGAGACCATGCTCGGCGACACGGGCGTCGCCGTTTCCCCGAAGGACCCCGAGAAGGCCGCCTTCGTGGGCAAGACCGTCAAGCTTCCCATCGTCGACCGTGAGATCCCCATCTTTGAGGATTGGCATGTCGACGCCAACTTCGGTTCCGGCTTCGTTAAGGTTACTCCGGCCCACGACCCCAACGACTACGCCATGGGTCAGGCTCACGACCTGCCGCAGATCAACATCTTCGACGAGCACGCGGTGGTCGTCGAAGGCTACGGCGAGTTCACCGGCATGAACCGCGACGAGTGCCGCGAGGCCGTCATCAAGTGGTTCGAGGAGCACGACCTGCTCGATCACGTCGAGGACCTCGATCACTCCGTCATGCACTGCTACCGTTGCGACGCCGCACTGGAGCCGTGGCTGTCTGAGCAGTGGTTCGTCGCCGTCGATAAGCTTAAGGGGCCGGCGCTCGACGCCGTCAACTCCGGCAAGGTCACCTTCCACCCCGCGCGCTGGACGCAGACCTACACCACCTGGATGGAGAATCTTAAGGACTGGTGCATCAGCCGCCAGCTGTGGTGGGGCCACCGCATTCCCGTGTTCTACTGCGAGGACTGCGGCTGGGAGGACGCCCTTACCGAGGACACCGACGTGTGCCCCAAGTGCGGCGGCCATCACGTGCATCAGGACGAGAACGTGCTGGACACCTGGTTCAGCTCGCAGCTGTGGACCTTCGCCACGCAGGGCTGGCCGCAAAAGCCAGAGCTGCTCGAGGGTCATCACCCCACGACGGCGCTCGTCACCGCGCGCGACATCATCGCGCTGTGGGTCGCCCGCATGGTTATGAGCTCGCTGTACTTCCTGGACGAGGTGCCGTTTAAGGACGTCGTCATCTACCCGACGATTCTTGCCAAGGACGGCAGCCGCATGTCCAAGTCCAAGGGCAACGGCGTTGACCCCATGGATCTCATTGGCATGTACGGCGCCGACGCCATGCGCTACAACCTGCTGACGCTCTGCACCAACAACCAGGACGTCAAGTTTGACGCGAACATCGACAAGAAGACTAAGAAGCTTATCGACAGCCCGCGTACCGACCAGGCTAAGTCGTTTGTGACCAAGATCTGGAACGCAAGCCGCTTCCTGCTCATGAACATGGAGGGCTACACGCCCGGCGAGCCCGTCGTTGAGACGCCGGCCGACGCCTGGATGTTCAGCCGCCTGGCCAAGGCCGTCCAGATGGTCACCGAGGGTATTGAGAACTACACCTTTGGCGACATGGCCCGCGGCGTGCAGCAGTTCTTCTGGAACGAGGTCTGCGACTGGTACGTCGAGGTCACCAAGGCCCGCCTGAAGGGCGAGGGCCGTCTGCAGGCGCAGCGCAACCTGATCTTTGTGCTCGATACCTCCATTCGCCTGATGCACCCGCTCATGCCGTTTGTCACCGAGGAGATCTGGGACAACATGCCGGCGAGCGTGCTCGACCTGGATGCAGAGGGTAACGTGGATCGCGCTGAGGCGCTCATGATCGCCAAGTGGCCCGAGCCCTCCGACTACGCTAAGTATGTTGACGAGGACGCCGAGCGCGCGTTTGAGCTGTGCCGCGCTGTCGTTTCCGCCGCCCGCGCCACCCGTTCGCGTTATCGCTTGAGCCCCAAGGCCGAGCTCGACGTGGTCGTGCGCGCCGGTGCCGAGGACATCGAGAAGCTCGAGAGCCTGCGTTCGACCATTGAGCCGCTGGCGAACACCGCTTCGCTGGTCATGGGTACCGATGTCGAGAAGCCGGCCGCGAGCATCGCCGTGGTCGACAGCGGCGTCGAGGTCTTTGTGGTGCTCGAGGGCAAGGTTGACCTTTCGGCCGAGAAGGCACGCCTGGAGAAGGAGATCGCCGCGGCCCAGAAGGAGCTCGCCGGCTGCGAGAAGACGCTGGCCAATGAGGGCTTTGTGGCCAAGGCCGCGCCCGCGGTGGTCCAGAAGAAGAGGGACCGTGCAGCAGAGCTCAAGGAGATCCTGGCGGCGCTGAACTCGCAGGTTGCTGACTTCTCGTAGGTCTAACTTGGGGGCGCGTCCCGACGCTTTGCTCTCCGCTGCGGACAGTCCTGCGCAAGACGGACAGCACATTAAGTGCTGTCCTTTGCGTGCGGAACTTGCGGCGAGCAAAGCGTCGGGCCGCTCCTAGTTCGCTTACGTGGTTGTTTGCAACTGGTAGGTTGGGGCCACTTGGTTGTGGCCTTGATCTCGCTGCAAGCGGATAAAGGCTGATATTGTCAACGCGAGGGGCTCATTCTTTTTGGTGGGCCTCTTTTTCTGTTATGGGGGACTTTGGGTTATGGCTAAGCGTTCTGGGTCGTATGTCGTTCCGTTCTCGTTTGAGTTGCTTTCGTTTGATGAGGCTGTGGGGCTTGCTGCTGATACGGGGCGGATTTCTGGGGATGCTGGTCCTCTGCTTGAGACGGTTGTCGATATGCTCGATGAGCTGGGGCGTCCGGACGAGTATTTCGATTGTATCCAGGTTGCCGGTACCAATGGCAAGACTTCGACTACGCGTTTTTCGGCTGCCATTCTTCGCGGCGAGGGGCTCAAGACCGCGCTGTATACGTCGCCGCAGCTGGTGCGTTATCCCGAGCGCATGGAGGTTGACGGGCGCCTTGTGAGCGACGAGGCCTTTGCCCGTGGCGTTTCGGCGGCTGTCGAGGCGGGGCGTCGCGTGAATGCGCACCGTGTGGCGGCGGGGGAGCGCGCCTATTCCATCACACCATTTGATCTGCTGACGGCTGCCGCACTTGTAGTGTTTGCCGAGGCCGCGGTGGATGTTGCCGTACTCGAGGTTGGCATGGGCGGTCGTTGGGACGCCACGAGTGCGACCGATCCCGTCGCCGTCGCCATTACGGGCATTGGGCTCGACCATACACGCATTCTGGGCGATACGCTCGAGGCCATTGCGGGGGAGAAAGCTGCGGTCATTAAGCCCGGACGCCTGGTTGTGCTGGGCGAGGGCACGCATGAGGCGAGCGTTCAGCGCGTAATGGATGCCCGTTGTCGCGAGTGCGGCGTCGTGCCGCTCGTGGTGAGTCATGCCACGACTAAGGTGCCGGCGCATGTGGGCGACACGGTTGAGTTTAGCTGCACCACGCCGCGTGCAATCTATACGTCGAGCATGGTCAAGCCGGCCTATCAGCCGCAGAATGCCGCGTGCGCGATTATGCTTTGCGAGGGGTATTTGGGTCGCGAACTCGATCATGACAAGCTCGATGCGTCGCTTATGGGCTGCCCCACGCCGGGCCGCTTTGATGTACTGGGGACCGATCCACTCAAGCTGATCGACGCCTGCCATAACCCTCAGAGCTGCGAGAACTTTGTGAGCGCGCTGGACGAGATCGATCCGTGCGTGGAGAATCGCCCCACGCTGCTATGTGCCGCGCTGGCCGATAAGGACGTGGCGGGTATCGTTGACGTTTTGGTTCCGGCGTTCCCCCGCGTAGTCGTGACCCAGACCGATTCCGACCGCGCCCTGCCGGCAGAGGAGCTCGCTGCCCTGGTGGACGCCGAAAAACTCTCGGGCGTGTACATGAGCGTGTCCGAGGCTCTCGCCGCCTTCGATGCCGCGGGCGAGTCCTTCGTAGCAGCCGGCACCATCACCCTAGCCGGCGAAGTAGCCGGTCTGCTGCGCTAACCCATCCCCTCATCAGTTGCGGTGAAATACGGACTGTTTTATGGGCTAGAAGCCCCAAACAGTCCGTATATCACCGCAACTCAAAAGCAGCCAATTTGGGACGGGGCTTTTTGGCTGCCCTGTGCCCCGAGTTGACTCGCTTGCCACGAAATGGGCCTATCTACTACGTTTGACCGGTTACCCTCGACCACACGGAACATCGCGAAATAAAAACCGCAGGTAGACGGCTTGCGGATTTTACGAAAAGCCGGTTATGGTCGACCCGTGCGGGTTAAACGTAGTAGATAGGCCGTTTTTGTGGCGAAGCATTGGCAGGATGCGGCAAAGGGCTGCCCCTTTGCCGCATTGCCTAGTCTAGGCGGAGCGGATCGTGGGGGTAGGCGTTGAGAATCTCGACGCCGTTCTCGGTGACCAGGGCAAGGTCCTCGATGCGGACGCCGGTGCGGCCGGGGAGGTAGATGCCCGGTTCGATGGAGAAGGTCATGCCCGGCTCGACAACCTGCTCGTTGACGAGTGAGACGTCGCCCGGCTCGTGGTCCTGCAGACCAATCGAGTGGCCCAGGCGATGCGTAAAGTACTTGCCGTAGCCGGCGTCCTCAATCACGTCGCGTGCGGCGCGGTCCAGGTCACACATGCGCACGCCCGGTGCGATGAGCGCTTCGGCGGCCTCGTTGGCGCGGCGCACGATGTCGTATATGCGCGCCGTCTCCTCGTCCGGCTCGCCCCAAAAGAACGTGCGCGTCATGTCCGAGCAGTAGTTGCAGCGTCGCCCGCCAATGTCGAACAGCACCACGTCGCCGCGCTTGAGCACGGTGTCGTCGGGCTCGTGGTGCGGGTCGCCGGCGTTGGCGCCAAAGCTCACGATGGGCGGAAAGCTAAAGCCCTCGCAGCCGTGCATGCGATACAGACCGAGCATCTGGTCGGCAATTTCGCGCTCCGTCACACCTTCGTGGACGAGCTTGATGGCGTCGGCCATCACGGCGTCGTTAGCGGCCGAGGACGCGCGCATGAGCTCCTGTTCGGCGTCATCCTTGTGGGTGCGCGCGGCGGTGACTGCAAAGTCGCCCAGGAAAAACTCGCTGGCTGCGTGGCGCTCCATGAGCGGCATCAAAAAGCCAGAGCGCATGACGGTGTCGATGCCGAGCGGTTTGGTTGGGTCGACCTCACTCGCGATGGCGTCGGCTACGACGTCGGTATCGGTGTGGTAGGCAACGCGGGCATTATCATATTCGGGCAGATGGTGCAGGGCGTTGACTAGGATCACCGGCTCGCTACCGCGTGTGAGCAGCACGCCGCAAAAACGCTCGAACATATCGGCATAAAAGCCGGTCAGGTAATAAATCGACCACGGGTCGTTTACGAGCAGCTGTGCGCCGGGGTGCTGAGCCTCGAGCGCATCGAGCACGCGCGCCACACGCTGGTCATCGACATGTGCCATGAAACATCCTTTCGCTAGGGTGCCACCATGGTATCCCAAGCCCGGCACATAGGGACGTTCCTTTTAGGCCGGCACCTTGGGACACTCCTTAGCATTCCAGCGCGCCCTCATAAGTTGCGGTGAAATACGGACTGTTTAGCGGCCTGAAACCATAAAACAGTCCGTATTTCACCGCAACTGCGGAGGAGGACAGGGTGGATGGCGGGGTAGTTAAAAGAGCCCCGTGCTAAATTAACTATTTAGGCTGGGTTGATGTTCATGCTGGCGATTAGGTTGATGTTGGTGTTGAGGAGGTAGGGGAGGACGACGTCGCCCATGCGGATGGGGGCGTTGACGACTAGGCCGCGGATGAGGTCCATGGCCTGGGCGTGGAGCGTCAGCGGGATGGCTTTGGCCGTGCGCACGGGGAGCAGGGCTTCGTCGCCGCCGGAGACGGCCACGGTGGTGGTGAGCACGCGCATGGGGCAGGTGAGTTCCTGATGTGCGAACTTATCGCCGCGCGGGCAGTTGTTGCCGGTTACGGAGCGCGCTTCTACCACGGCGCCATTGTCGTCGCACTTTACCTCTACGGTCAGAAGGCATTCGGATGGGCAGGTCGTGCAGTTGAACTGCAGCGTTTCGATCACGTTATCGCTCATAGTTTATATCTCCTCAACAGGGTCAACGGACAGGACAATCTCGCTGGCATCCAGGTCGAGTGCGCGCTGAATCACCTTTGCCGGCAGTGGGAAGCTTTCCATGACGCTCGGCTTAAACGCGCGGACCTTGCCGGCGAACAGCTCCTCGTCGCCTGCCAGAATGCGCACGCGGGCGGCGTCGACCGGTCGGCGTACGCGGAAGTTGAGCTTGGTGAGTGCCACAGCCGTAATGCGTCCCGGCAGCGCGTATCCCGCAATGCCGGCAGGGGAGACGGCGAGCTCGCAGTCCGGAACGGCGCCCGCGCCGGTCCCCAGAGCCCACGCCGCTGCAGCCGCGCCGGCACGCTCGGACTCGGTCGTCACGTTGTCGGCCAGGTCGTGCACGTGCAGCACGTTGCCGCAGGCAAAGATGCCCGGCACGCCCGTTTGCAGGCTCTGGTCCACCACGGCGCCGCGCGTACGCGGGTCAAGCTCTACGCCAGCGGCAACCGAAAGCTCGTTCTCGGGAATCAATCCCACCGAAAGCAGCAGCGTGTCGCACGGAACAACGCGCTCGGTCCCCGGAATGGGCGCCAGGCTCTCGTCGACTTGGCTCACCTCGACTGCTTCCACGCGATCGTGTCCGATCACACGCGTGACGGTGGTGGACAGGTGCAGCGGAATGCCAAAGTCGTCAAGGCAGTTCTTGACGTTGCGGCGCAGACCGTTGGCGTACGGCATGAGCTCGTACACGCCCTCGACCGAAATCCCCTCGAGCGTGCAGCGACGTGCCATGATCAGCCCGATATCGCCCGAGCCCAAAATGACGGCTCGCGAGCCGGGCTTGAGGTTTTCGATATTGATGTATCGCTGCGCCAGGCCGGCCGTAAACACGCCGGCGGGACGACTGCCGGGAATCTTGATCTCGCTGCGCGTGCGCTCTCGGCACCCCATAGCAAGGACGACCGCGCGTCCGGTGAGCTGCAGCATGCCGGCAGGGCTCATGAGCGTGACGGTATGGACTGCGGCGGCTCCCGCGGCCTTGTCCGCATCCAGCGCGCGCACATCCGCGCCCTCGCCTGAATCAATCCCGATCACCATGCTGTCCAAGAACAGCGCAATGTCGGTTGCGTGCACCTGGTCGATAAAGCGCTGCGCGTATTCGGGACCGGTGAGCTCCTGCTTAAAGTGCGAAAGGCCAAAACCGGGGTGAATACACTGGCGGAGGATGCCGCCCAGGTGCTGTTCGCGCTCCACGATGGCCACGCGCGCTCCGGCCTTATGAGCGGCCATCGCGGCCGCCATGCCGGCAGGTCCGCCGCCGATGACGACCACGTCGAACGCCTGCGTCGACACCGTCTCGGTAGCTCCGGCCTCCGCGCGTTCGTCGCGCATATCAAACGTCGCCATCCTAGCGCACCCCCTTCAGCGGTCCCTCAACCAACCAAGATCCGGTATCCTCCAACAGCACCTCGCTGGGGTCGCAGCCCAGCTCGCGCGCGATGATCGCCACCACGCGGCTCTGGCAAAAGCCACTCTGGCACCGACCCATGCCGGCCCGGCAGCGGTGCTTGACGCCTTCGACCGAAACCGCGCCCGGGCGGCGTCGAATCGCGGCCACGATCTCGGCCTCGGGCACCGTCTCGCAGCGGCAGACGATCTGCCCCCACGCGGGGTCGGACTCGATGAGCTCTTCTTTGCGCGTAAGCGGCGCGCGGTCAAAGTCGTCCGGCGCGCGGCGAATCGGGTCCCAATCGTCCCGTTCGCGCAGGGGCACGCCGGCATCGCGCAACACCTGTTCCATACGCTCGGCAATGGCCGGCGCGCTCGCCACACCCGGCGACTGAATGCCTGACGCTTGGAACAGCTCCGGCACCACGGCCGACTGTCCAATAAAGAAGTCGTTCGTTCCCTGAATGACCGGACGCCCGCCGGCAAATGCGCGCACCACGCGGCGCGTATCCAGATCGGGCACCAGCTTGCGCGCGCCGGTCAGCAGCGCGTTCACATCGCTCGCATAGGTCTGCGTGTCGCCCGGCTCGCGCACGGCGGCCGTGGCGGTGATCACGGTGTTGCCGTGTACGGTGCCCGTGACGATAACGCCCTTGGAAACCGGCGTGGGAACGGGATAGAGCGGCATGAGCACTCGCGGCTCCTTGTCCAGCACCACAATGTTGCCCTGGCGCCAGACCATCTGAAACTCCTCGGCGCCCGCCATATGCGAGATGTCTGCGGCACCGTTGCCCGCAGCGTTAATCAGGTAACGGCAGCGCACGTCTCCGGCGGGCGTCACCAGCGTAAATCGCGCGCGGCCCTTGTCGTCGGCGGCGGCGCCCCCGTCAGCGCCGCCGGCAACTTCAATCGCCTCCACCGGCGCGGAACGCATAAACGTCACGCCGTTGGCAACGGCGTTTTCCAGCGAGGCGATGGCGACCTCAAAAGGGTCGACGTAACCGGTCGAAGGGCACCACAACGCGCACGTCGCCTTAGCACTCGCGCGCGGCTCCAGCTCGTGGATGCGCTCGGGGCCGATAATCGACAGCTCGGGCACGCCGTTGGCAAGGCCATTCTGGCGCAGCTTCTCCAGGTGAGCGCGGTCTTCATCGTTAAAGCCCATCACCATCGACCCGGTGCGGCAGAACAGAAAGCCCAGCTCCTGCGCCCACGTACCGTACAACTCGCAGCCACGGGCGTTGACCTGCGCCTTTACGGTGCCCGGCGCCGGATCGTAGCCGGCGTGCACCAGGCCGCCGTTGGCCTTCGACGCGCCCAGGGCGACGTCGTTGGCCGCCTCGACCACGCATATGGACAGGTCAAACCGCGCGAGCTGCCGCGCGATGGCGCACCCGGTAATGCCCGCGCCCACAATTGCGATATCAAATGTTTCTGTCACAGTGCCTCCCAGACGAGTTGACAGGCTGTCAATAAGACTATCCTACGGTCTGCGCACCCCCAGCGCGGCGGCAATGCGGCGAACAGCCCCGCAACACCCGCCAACGGCAGGCGAGGGGAGACTCAGCAACGTCGACGTCTTTGTCTGCTGACCCCGGTGCCGGAGGTTTGTCTCGATCTATAACAGTAAGAAGGGTTTTGGGGCCCAAGATGTTACAGATCGAGATTGAGGTCGGGGAGGGACCCTTGTGTCTCGGTCTGTAACATCTGGACCCGGATTCCGCTCCCACCTGTTACAGATTGAGATGTTTGTGTCCGCGCCAGCCCCGTATCCAGCCGTAGTCCCATATAAACAAACCCCGTGGTAAACTTGACCAAACTGTAAATATTCCGAAAGGTACCCGTAATGTCCAAGTACATCTCCGAGCTCATGTCGCCGCAGCTCATGGGCGTCGTCTATGCCTTCGTTGGCTTTATCATCGCCCTGTATGTGCTGTCGGTCGTCTATGTGTTCATCGACGCTCGCCGCCGCGGCGCCAGCGCCTACGTGGCATGGGGCATCATCGCCCTCATCCCGTTTGTGGGCCTCATTGCCTACCTGGTCCTGCGCCCGCACTCCTACGCGTCCGACCGCGAGGAGCAGGAGCTGGACATGGCCCTGCGCGAGCGCCAGCTTGCCCAGTACGGCACCTGCCCGCAGTGCGGCGCGCCCATCGAGAAGGACTTCGTCGTCTGCCCGGTGTGCGATACTCAGGTTCGCAACGTTTGCCCCAGCTGCCATCGCCCGCTCGACGCGCACTGGAAGGTCTGCCCCTACTGCCGAACTCGCATCCAGTAGCGCATCCATCGCAGGGCCGGCCGCAAGCCACGGGCACCGCGCGTCCCGCGCAAGCCATGCGCGCAACCCGACCCACACGATGAAGCATGCGTAGAAAATCGCCCGCCGTGCCATTAAGGTGCGGCGGGCGCTTGTATACCAAGGCAACCTGCCTATAATGATGCAAGTTAAAACGCCGAGCGCATCGCACGCACTTGCATCAGGCATCCGAGAGGAGAAATCATACCCATGAAGGCACTCTACAATGACGGTTCGGTGGCCGAGCTCCCGCAGGACGAGGTCACGCACGTCATCCGTCACTCCGCCGCGCACATCATGGCGCAGGCCATCAAGCGCCTGTACCCCGAGGCCGACTTTGCCTACGGCCCCGCGACCGACAACGGCTTCTACTACGACGTCGACCTGCCCGAGGGCGTCAAGATCAGCGAGGACGACTTCCCCGCGATCGAGGCCGAGATGAAGAAGATCGTCAAGGAGAACCTCAAGTTTTCCGTGTACGAGAAGCCCCGCGCCGAGGCCATCGCCCTTATGGAGGAGCGCGGCGAGAAGTACAAGGTCGAGCACATCGGCGACCTGGACGACGACGCCCGCATTACCTTTTACCAGCAGGGCGACTACATCGACATGTGCGTCGGCCCCCACATCTGCTACACCAAGGCCCTGAAGGCCTTTAAGCTCACCGGTGTCTCGGGCGCCTACTGGAAGGGCGACAAGGACAACAAGATGCTCACCCGCATCAACGGCGTCGCCTTTGCCACCAAGGAAGAGCTCGACGAGCACATGCACATGCTGGAGGAGGCCAAGAAGCGCGACCACCGCAAGATCGGCCGCGAGATGGACCTCTTTATGATGCGCGACGAGGCCCCCGGCTTCCCGTTCTTCCTGCCCAACGGCATGATCCTTAAAAACACGCTGCTGGACTACTGGCGCGAGATCCACCACAAGGCCGGCTACGTGGAGATCTCCACGCCGCTCATCATGAACAAGCAGCTGTGGAAGACCTCGGGCCACTGGGACCACTACAAGGACAACATGTACTCCACCGTCATCGACGACGAAGAGTACTGCATTAAGCCCATGAACTGCCCGGGCGGCGTGCTGGTGTACGCCTCCAAGCCGCACTCTTACCGCGAGCTGCCCATCCGCGCCGGCGAGATTGGCCTGGTGCACCGCCACGAGCTGCGCGGCGCCCTGCACGGCCTGTTCCGCGTGCGCTGCTTTAACCAGGACGACGCCCACCTGTTTGTGCGTCCCGACCAGCTGACCGACGAGATCGTGGGCGTGGTCAACCTCATCGACTCCGTTTACCAGAAGTTTGGCTTTAAGTACCACGTTGAGCTTTCCACCCGCCCCGAGGACTCCATGGGTTCGGACGAGGACTGGGCTCGCGCCGAGGAGGGCCTGCGCACCGCTCTGGAGCAGCTGCACATGGACTACGAGGTCAACGAGGGCGACGGCGCCTTCTACGGCCCCAAGATCGACTTCCACCTGGAGGACTCGCTCGGCCGTACCTGGCAGTGCGGTACCGTCCAGCTCGACTTCCAGATGCCGCTCAACTTTGACTTGGAGTACGTGGACGCCGACGGCACCAAGAAGCGCCCCATCATGCTGCACCGCGTGTGCTTTGGCTCCATCGAGCGCTTCATCGGTATTCTGATTGAGCACTTTGCGGGCAAGTTCCCCACCTGGTTGGCCCCCGTGCAGGTCAAGGCGCTGCCCGTCTCTGAAAAGAGCCGCGACTACGCCCACGAGGTGTGCGCCAAGCTGGAGGAGGCCGGCATCCGCGTGGTGTGCGACGACCGCGACGAGAAGATCGGTTACAAGATCCGCGAGGCCCGCAGCATCGACCGCGTGCCCTACATGCTCATCCTGGGCGAGAAGGAGGTCGAGGCCGGAAACATCTCCGTCCGCGATCGCTCCAACGAGACCGTTCAGATGAGCGTTGATGAGTTTGTGGCCAAGGTGCTCGAGGAGATCAAGACTCGCGCCTAGCACAAACTATACAAGAATTAATAAAGGCGATCGTCCTCGCGGGCGGTCGCCTTTTTTGTTGTCTATAGAAGAAAAGCCGCTGGTTAGAGCGGCTTTTTTGTTGTGCAAAAAGGTACAGGTTTTTGTAGAGGGGTATGGAGATGCGCCCATTCGCGGCGCATTTTGTGCAATCTGGGAAAACGCGAGCAGTTTGCTCGTATAATGAACTCCGTCGAAAGATACAAAAACCTGTACTTTTGCGACTGCGCCTAGCTGCGAGCGAGAAGCCTGTTCTTAACGCCCCTGCATTTGCGTGCATCGCAAAGCCAAAAAGAGGGGGCGAGAACATGGAGCAGATGGCACGGCGTCAAGAGCAGCTGCCGGGCGCATTTAACGGTGCCGCCACCAACAGCCAGCGCGGCCGCGTCCGCTGGTATCTGGTCCACACCCCCAACGGTAAAGAGCGCGAGATCTGCGAAAAGGTCCGCCGCATTATCCCACACGAGCTGATGCAGAACGCTTTTGTGATGCAAAAGGAGTTCTGGTTAAGCGGGACGGCGCATGGTCGCTCCAAACCAAACCTATGTACAAGGAATATTTCTTCGTCGCCACGCGCGATGCCGCCATGCTCGACAAGGCTTTAGCCCAGTTGAGCTTTGGTTGTCGCATTGCCGGCAGCAGGGAGCGGGCTTATGCGCCCATGCCGGACGATGCGCAGGACTGGTACCGCAGCGTGCTCGACGACGACGGCGTGGTGCGCAACAGCGTAGCCCGCATAGAAGACGGCGTGCTGCATATAGAGCAAGGGCCCTTGGTGGGGCAAGAGGCCCGTGTAAAGAAGATCGACCGTCATAAGCGCTGGTGCCTGGTAGACGTGGGCGAAGGCGACTCCGCTTTTAGGGAGCTGCTACCGCTCGACGTTCCCAGCAAAACGTAGAGGGAGACGTTGCGCCGGCTGTCCGTTTGCATTTTTGAATTGACCGATTGGGGGATCCCTGGGGAACGGGGACGTAAGTTTGACTGTGGCTGCTAAGGAAACGACAGAGAGCTGTGCATCGGTGGGGGATGCGCTGGCTATTAAAGAGATTAAGCCGAGCGGCACGCTTGGTTACCGTTTTATTAAGAGGTTGTTTGACCTTGTATTCAGTCTTTTGATGAGCGTGCTGCTGCTTATTCCCATCGCCATCGTGTGCGCGCTCATTAGCCTTGAATCACCCGGCAGTCCTGTGTATACGCAAGAGCGCGTCGGCAAAGGCGGAAAGACCATCAAGATCTTCAAGCTTCGTAGTATGGTCGCCGATGCGGGTGATGTGCAGAAGTATTTGAGTCCCGAGCAGCTGCATCAGTGGGAAGTCGAGCGCAAAGTCGACGATGATCCTCGCATTACCAGGATTGGTCAATTCATTCGTAAATGCTCCATCGACGAGATGCCGCAGTTTCTCAACGTGCTGAACGGTGATCTTTCTGTCATTGGCCCTCGTCCCATTACAAGGGATGAGCTTGAACAGCATTTTTCCTACGAGGAAAAAGCTGAGCTGCTCTCTGTCCAGCCCGGTATTACTGGCCTGTGGCAGGCGACCGACCGTAACGAGGCAACCTTCAACAGTGGCTTACGACAGAAGATTGAGCTTCGCTATGTGCGTAATCGCTGCTTCCGCATGGACTGGAAATGTTTCACCGGCACTTTTGGTGCCATGTTCGGCAAGAAGAGGACGGGGCGATAAATGGCTAATTCGATTCGTGTCGCTCAGATAGTCGGAAAAATGAATGGCGGCGGCGTCGAGGCTGTTGTTATGAACTACTACCGTCATATTGACCGTAGCAAGGTGCAGTTCGATTTCCTTGTCGACTCAGATTCGACGCTTATTCCGCGCGAAGAAATCGAATCGCTCGGTGGCAGGGTCTTTGAAATACCGCCTTATCAGCATGTAGTTGAATACCAGCGAGAGCTTCAGCGCCTCTTTAAGCAAGAGGGCTGGAAGGTTGTGCACAGTCACATTAACGCGCTTTCAGTTTTTCCGCTCCGTGCGGCAAAGAAGGCGGGTGTTCCAGTGCGAATTGCCCATAGTCACTCTACGAGTGGTAAGGGCGAGTATGCCAAGAATACTCTGAAGGCCGTGTTAAAAACGCAGTCAAATCGTTATCCAACGCATCGTTTTGCATGCAGTAAATTCGCCGGTGAATGGCTTTTCGGTAAAGATTCAAACTTCGAGGTTGTATATAACGCAATTGATTTGGATCGCTTCAGCTTCAATGCTGAGGCTCGCGCGCAGGCGCGAGCCGACCTGGGCCTCGTCGGCAACCAGTTTGCCATTGGACATGTGGGGCGCTTTACTGCTCAGAAGAACCATTCGTTTTTGATTGACGTTTTTTCTGAGGTCGCGAAGCGCCGCGACGACGCCGTCCTGTTGCTTGTCGGTACCGGCGAAGCCGGGGCCTCCGTAAAGGCCTTGGTGGACGAACGCGGTCTCACGGATCGCGTTAAGTTTCTGGGACAGAGAAGTGATGTCAATCGTTTGTACCAGGCGTTTGATGCGTTCGTTCTGCCAAGCCTTTACGAAGGCCTGTGCCTCGTCGGCGTCGAGGCACAGGTGGCGGGTTTGCCATGCCTGTTTAGTGATGCGATCACACGTGAGGTTGATGTTACAGGCGAAAGCAAATTCCTGTCAATAGAGAAGTCGGATGTCTGGGTTAAAGAAATTTCTGCTATTCATCCAAAGGTTGATAGGTCTATTGACTTGTCTAGATTTAGGAATTATGACATCGAATTTGCGGCAAAAGCACTATCTGCTTTTTATGAGTCGCTTTAGCTTGGAGAGGAGCGCAGGTTGAAAAAGCTAAAGAAGGTGACCTTCCTTACAACGGGAATTTTGCCTGTTCCAGCAACTGAAGGCGGTGCTGTAGAGGCACTTGTTGAAACTTTAATTGAAAATAATGAATTAAACCCATGTTTTGAGTTTAATGTCATTTCAATTTGGAGTGAATCGGCATATCGCAAGTCCGTTTCTTATAAGCATTGTAATTGCATATTTCTTAAACCTCCTAAGATGATCGAAGAATTGGATAAGGCTGTATTTGCTATTGCAAAAAAGCTAACGCTTAGTCGAAATATTTCTTCATGTCGTTTTGTTTTTCAACGCATGTGGTTTTTGAAGCGAATGGGTCATTTGCTTCATTCTGATGATTTTGGCACTCTCATTGTTGAGAATCATCCTAGTATTTTTTTAGCGCTTAAAAGCTACGGAAATGCTGGAAAGTATCGCGGTAGATACTACTATCATCTCCATAATGTCTTTTCTGAGCTATACGGCTGTGAAAAAATTGCCGCAAATGTAAACTCAGCTCTCTGCATTTCTGAATTTGTTGCCGATTCATATGTGAATCAGGTTAAAGGGCTAAAAGCCGGCCAGATTTCTGTTTTTAAGAATTGTGTTGACTGTAGTGCTCTTGACGCGCGATTATCAGATGCGGATAAATCTAAAATTAAAGATGATCTTGGGGTCGAAGTAGACTCTTTTGTGTATTTGTTTAATGGAAGGATTACTCCCGAAAAGGGTGTATTGGAGCTACTTGAAGCCTTTTCGTTAATAAAAGATGTCGTGCCAAAGTCAAAACTGCTTATTGCCGGTTCAGCATTTTTTGATTCCGATATTACTAGCGAATACGAGGCAAAGGTTAAAGACCTTGCCGCATTGCTTGGTGACAAGGTTGTATTCACGGGATTTATCCCCCATGATGCAATTCAATACATATACGGCATAGCTGATGTTTGCGTAATTCCCTCAATTTGGGAAGAACCTGCATGCCTCTCATTATTAGAGGCTATGGCTGCGGGTAAGGCTACTATTGTTACAAATTCAGGCGGAATGCCGGAATATGCAAGTGATTCAACTTCGATTTTTGTTGAACGTGATGAGAATATTGTCGAGTCGATTGCAAGGGCAATGTCATTACTCTTTGATGACGACGTTCTTCGTTCTGATTTAGGGGCCAATGCTCAATTGAGAGCTAAACAGTTTGATTCATGTGCTTATTTAGATAACTTTATAAAGTGTTTAAAGGTGGGTTAGGGATGCTTGTCTACGTATTAGCTTTTGGCCTGTCAATTGGATTGTATTTGGTTTTTAGCCGCGGAGTTCATGCATCATCCGATCTTGCCCTGGTTTCAGGTGATAGGGCCCGTTCAGTTCTTCCTTTTTTTCTTTCGGCTATTCCCCTTATTATTGTGTCTGGAATTCGTTACAACGTCGGTACTGATTATTTCACGACGTACTATTCGGGATTTTATCGAATTTACGAAAATAACTACTTCGATGGCTTTGAGTTTGGATATGTATTATTAAATAAATTTATTCAATTTTTTTCTACAAACGTCTTTCTTTTATTTTTCGTGACAAGTGCAATTTTTATCTTTTTTGTATTTGCTTCATTCAAGAAGATGTCGCCTAATATTCCTTTCAGTATTCTTCTCTTGTTTTTATTCCGTTATTATTTTATTAGCATGAATGCAATTCGACAGATGCTTGCATGCTCAATTTTTTCTCTTGCGATTTATTTCGCAATTAAACGTAAGCTGCGTCCATATCTTTTACTTTGTTTTCTTGCTTTTTCTTTTCACTATTCTTCTATTGTCTTGTTTCCCACATATTGGCTGATGAATATTGAATGGACTCCAAAACGAGCGACAGGGCTGTTGGTTTTAATGGCTGCAATTGGCACCGTTTCTTTTCCAGTTGTGGCAAAGCTACTCCCGGGATCATCTAAATACGCTGCAATTTTGAATGGCTTTAGCACGGCAGGAAGTCTGTTTATTATTGGCACAATCTGTCTAAATCTATTCATCCTCAGTCTCTATTATCAAAATTATCTCAAATGTAAAAATGAGTGGTGGTATAGATGCTTTCTGTATCTGCAGATTGCGGCTGTGGGTGTTACGTTTTTCTTACCGTTTATTCCGAATGCTGAGCGAATTTACTGGAGTTTTTCATTTCATTCAATGATAGGTTTGCCGCTAGTTATCGAAAAGATCGATTCTCAATCTTTTCGATTGGTTGTTGTATCTGCAATATTGATAATTTTTACAATTTATTCCTTTTATGACATATCTGTCCTTAAGGATCACCAGGTTATTCCATATTCGACCATTGTCGGTCGTAATCCCAGTCCCTATTCGGGATTCGATTATCGTTACGTTCACAAACTGTATTGGTGGAACTGATATGCAGAATGCAGTCGTTTCTGTCATAATCCCTATTTACAATGTAGAGAATTATGTAGCAAGCGCAATAGAAAGTGTGCTTCATCAATCTTATAGAAATCTTGAGATTATCTGTGTGAATGACGGCTCCACTGATAAGAGTGCTGATATTGCCAATCATCTTTTATCTTCAGATGTCCGTGCCCAGATTATTAATCAAAGCAATGCAGGATTATCTGCTGCTCGAAATGCGGGGCTAGATTGTGCTCGCGGGGACTATGTATTCTTCCTTGATTCTGATGACCTGATTTCCTCTGAAACAATTGAGGAGCTGGTTCGTGAGTCCATTCAATCTTCATCCGACATCGTTGTCTCGAGTTACGGCTCTTTTTTCTCTGAAAACGAATGGATCGAATTTAAACGTAAACGTGTCTTTAATGGATTTAAACACTTAACTATTAATGATTTCTACTATCAAATTGTGTCGAACCACAGTTGTGCGAAGCTGTATAAACGCTCACTGTTTGAAGATAACGCTATTCGATTTCCCGTAGGCCGCACATATGAAGATGTAGCAACGACTTATAAGTTGATGCAGAATGCAAATCATATTTCATATTCCGAATATCCTTTCTACTTTTATAGGCAAAATTTAAGCGGGATCTCGCGTACTTTTAGCCTTAAAAATGTTGAGGATTTTTATGCGAGTTATCGCGAAGTGCAAATATCAATGCAGGGCCTGGGCATGTCTGATGCTCAGCTCTTTTACGTTCTCTCAATCTTATATTCTCTCATTCGTCTTGTGAACAATCTTGATCTCACGGAAGAATCTCTTGCGATACGCAAAGAGTTGGAAGCAGAATTTAACAATCTATTTGATTATCGAGCAATAAATATTTCTAAGAATTTGATTATGTCAATCAAGCTCCTATTGAGGCGCACGGGTTTTGGGAAAAGGATTCTAACTTGTCTGAAAAAATAGCAAACAATAGATCTCGTCCGCTGCTCTCAATAATTATTCCTGTATTCAACACGGCTGGTTATATCGATCAGTGTCTTGAGAGTATTTTGGACGGCTGTGAATTTAATATTGAAATCATTCTTATTGACGATGGATCGACTGATTCGTCGTCAATAAAATGTGATCAATGGGTTTTGAGTGATTCGAGAGTCAGATGCTACCATCAAAAAAATCAAGGTGTGTCTAGCGCTCGCAATACGGGTATTAATAATTCGCAGGGGGATTATCTTTGGTTTTGCGATAGCGACGATCGTGTCGTAAGTGGAGCTACGACAGCGATCTGTAAGACTCTCGAAAAGTATTCTCCTGATATCTTATGTTTTGGTGCTATTAAAGTTGATGAAAATGATGTTGAGATTGGTGTAATCTCATCGCCTTCGGATAATTTTTCTGCTTCCTGTGGTCCCATTCAGTGCGGTGATGAGCTGTACCTGTTCTCTCATGTTTTTAAGCGTAGCCAAATTCGCGATATCAGATTTGATGTGTCTCTAAACATGTGTGAAGACCGCTTGTTTGCATACCGGGTTTTTGACGTTTCGGCAGACAATATTTTAGTGGTAGGTGATTTTTATTATCGCTATTTGTTTACCCGATCTGACTCGGCCGTAAATACATTAAGTCTGTCTGATGATATTGCCTCTGTTAGCGTTCATGAGTATATCCTAAAAAGGGAAATCGAATTAAATCGTCCTACTGAGGCTTATGAAGTTTTTATTCAGCGTTCGATCAGTCTGCTTGCGAGGATTGTGACCGAGGAATGCTCGTACGGCTTGTTTCATGATCTAAGGAAACGCGTCTTACGTTATGACTCCTTACGCCATTGCTTACGTGGTGCTGTGTTAATAAAATATATGCTTCTCTATGCCAGTGAGAGCATTTTTATAACTTCGTGTCGCATATTGCGCCTAGTGAAACGTCAATAATTCTACGATGGGGTGTGAATCATGCGTGACGAGTCCATGTCATCGACTCTTAATGTCGGCCAAACCATACTCATGCTTCGCCTGTCTATAGTTTCTTGAATCCCTTTGATTTCAGCAACAATGACAATTCAGAGCATTAACTTTGGGCTATTTAAGTTTAGCGTTGCAGTTTATGGCGCTATGAAGACTTTTTATTCTTTATTAAAACGATTTTGTAAACATATTGAAAGGTTATTGGTTAAATGAATGTTGGAATTATAACTTTCCATTGTTCCTTTAATTTTGGATCTGCTCTGCAATCGTATGCAATGCAGACGGCAGTGCAAAGATTGGGTTATGCTGCGTCTTTAATTGATTACAGAAGCAAAGATTTTGACCAGTATAGGTTGGTGCAATTTAAACACCCTAAATCTTTTGTTAGATTCTGCATTCATCCTACGTCATATTTGAAACGTCGAAATGCGTTCCATTCTTTTTGGAAACGATTCTTTAATCTGACAAAGAATTATAATGACGAAACTAGATATCGTATGGATGAGCTTGCCTCTGAGTTCGATTGTTTCGTATGCGGCAGTGACCAGATTTGGAATCTTGATTGTACGAATGGCATAGTTAATCCGTTTTTTCTCTCGTTTGCTGGAGATAGACGGCGTGTGGCCTATGCGCCTAGCTTAGCTCACACGTCGTTTAAACCTGAGAATTTTGATAAAAGAAGTGTCTCTGCACTTCTTTCAAAATTCGATTATATTTCCGTGCGTGAGGAAGAGACGGTGCCACTCTTCCAGCCGCTTGTCGATAAACCCATTGATGTGGTCCTTGACCCCACTCTTCTTCTGAATGCTTCTGATTACGCTGAGATGATCTCGAAGATGGTTCTTGAAGGTGAGTATATCTTTATGTACCTCCTGCGCGAGTGTCCTGAACTCATCGAAAGTACCGTCTCAATGGCAAGCGCAACAGGCAGGAAGGTTGCCTATATATCTGAAAAAAACTTGGATATTCCAAATTCGGTTAACCTGTTCGGCGTTGGCCCGGAGGAGTTTGTTTCGCTTATTGCGCATGCGGGCCTCATTCTCACCAATTCCTTTCATGCAACTGTATTCTCAGTCCTCTTCCATAAACCTTTCCGTGTATTTGCTACGGATAATTCTGGTTCACGCATGCGCGACTTGCTGAGCAATATCGGACTGTCTGACCGTTGCGTCGATGTTATGTGCGCCGACAATATTGTCCCCTGTGATTGGGACGATGTGGATTCTCGCCTGGACTCTCTGCGGGAGCATTCCTGGGCTTTTCTTAGAAAGGCACTTTCGTAATGGGGGAGACGCGTCGACTTATTAAGAACACTGGCATTATTGCAGTGGGTGGAATGGCAACTAAGCTCGTTTCGTTTCTTCTACTGCCGCTCTATACCTCAGTTCTTTCCACTGGCGACTATGGTACCGTCGACTATATCAACACAATCGCCCTGTTTTGTGTTCCCGCCGTTTCTTTGCTTATGGACGAAGCGCTCTTTCGATTTCTTATCGACTGTCGCACCGATGAGGATCGTGCTAAAGCCGTGACGGCGTCATGCGCTGTTCTTCTTGCCGGATGCGCGTGCTTTGCGGTCTTGGCGATTCTGGTCTGGTTGGTATTTAAGCCAGAAAATCTTGGCTGGGTCGTGGGTCTAGTTGTCGCTGGTGCGCTTCTGCAGATGGCCTCTGCGGTCCTACGTGGTTTCGGAGATACCGTGGGATACTCCGTCATGAACTTCATCGCGAGCGCTTTTACCATTGCGCTAAACGTCCTCTTCATCGCCGTGTTGCGTTGGGGCGTTGTGGGCATGCTTTCCGCCACGGTTATTGCGCAGGGCGGTGTTGCTCTCGTGTTCATGGTCATGCGGAAGCTCTGGCGCTATGTCGATCCGTCGGCCTTTTCTGCATCCTATGCTCGAGATCTTCTGCGGTATTCCTTTCCTCTCATCCCCAACAAGGTTTCATGGACCATTAATAACCTGCTGGACAGACTTATTATTATGAATACGCTCGGCGCTTCTGCCGCAGGCGTTTATGCCGTGTCGTACAAGTTTCCCGGTGTCATGGATCAGTTGTATGGTTTCTTCTATCAGTCCTGGAAGGAGAGCTCGGCGCGCGCCCTTAACTCGGATGAGGATGAGTCGGCTTTCTATAACTCGGTTTATCGTGCTTTGCGTCGTTTCATGATGAGCGTTGTTTTGCTTATGTCTGCGCTTATGCCTCTCGTGTACGGCATCCTGATTAAGGGCTCATTCGGTGAGGGTCTGCTCTATGTCCCAATCTTGCTTCTGGCGACGTACTTTAGTAATATCTCCGGCTTCTACGGCGGTATTTTCACTGCGCATAAGGAGACCGGAATTATGGGTACCACCACCGCGGTGTCTGCTGCCCTTTGCGCCGTGCTGTGCATTATTTTAATCCCGCATTTTGGACTATATGGAGCGTCTCTCGCAACGCTTTTGGCGATGATTGTGGTCAACGAGTACCGCAGGATCAAAGTTGCCAAGTTTACAAAGCTTGTTGAAGACCGGGTTGAGCAGGTTTTGACTTTGGTTTCAATTGTCGGCGTGTTCGTTTTCTATTATCTGTCCGCCTATGGTGCGGGCATCTTGAGTGCGATCGTCTGTTTGGCAATTGCGCTGGCTTTTTCCGTTTATATGAATGCCGATATTCTGCACAAGTTTATTTTGGCTCGCAAATAGGGAGATAACTGTATGTCTACCGCGAAAAGGGGCGAAGTTCCCACACTGTTTGAGTCGCCGTCGCATTGCTGCGGATGCGGGGCGTGTGCCGCCGCTTGCCCGAAAGGCGCCATCACCATGTCTGAGAGTAAAAACGGGTTTGTTCTTCCTGTGATCAACGGCGAACTCTGTATCGGTTGTGGCGCGTGCACGAGGGTGTGCGGCCTCAACCGGGGGATAGGCTCTAATTCTGTCGGACCGTTCTTTGCCGCTGCTGGTAGGGACGATGTCTCGGAGTCCGCTTCCGGGGGAGTTTTCGGCGCCGTTGCACGTGAACACATTTCCTCTGGTGGGGTCGCATACGGTGCTGCCTATGAGCGTGAGGGGAATACGCTTCGTGTGCGACATCGTCGTGCGGCGAGCGTTGATGAGCTCCGCCCACTTCTCAACTCAAAATATGTCCAGAGTGACGCCGGATCTTGCTTTGCCGACATCAAGGAGGATCTATGCGAGGGAAGGCGAGTCTTATTTTGCGGAACGCCTTGCCAGGTTGCTGGCCTTAGGGGTTTCCTCAGGCGCGATTATGAGGGCCTGACAACTATTGACTTGATTTGCCACGGTGTCCCTTCCGCTCGTATGTTCGCGGATTGCGTGGAGGGCTATGGCAAGCAGTTTGGATCTCCCGTGGTTGATTTCCGGTTTAGGTGCAAGCGCGAGGGGTGGGGGCACTCCCTTCTTCTTCTTCTTCTTCTTGAGGACGGAAGAGAGGTTACCATTCCTGCGGCAAAATCTCCCTACTACGACATGTTCCTGAATCTTAAGACGCTTCGCGACAGCTGCTATAGGTGTCCCTATGCGGGGGGATTTCGCGCTGGTGATCTTACCATCGGCGATTTTTGGGGAGTCGACGTTAATAGGCCTGACGTTCTGAAGGATTCTGAGAAGTTTAATCAGGTGAAGGGCGTCTCCTGCCTGTTGGTTAATAACGACCGCGGCAGGGAATTCATTGAGTCCAGCAATGCTTTGGACTTGTACCCTGTTGAGTTCGACGATATCGCCAAGGGCAACGACCAGCTCCGCCATCCTAGTGATCTTCCCAACGACAGAGGATTGTATATCGATGCTTTTACGAAGGGCGGTTGGAAGTCAATCTGCAAATTGTATTTGAGGCGCGAGCGAGGACTTAAATTTCATTCAAAGAGGATACTTAAAGTATTTCTCCCTGCCTCTTTTATTTCTTTTGCTAAAAGCTTTAGGTCTCGGTGATTGGCCTCTTAGCAGCTTTGCTTTTCATTATTGCTGTTGATGTAATTTGGTTGATGTTCCATGAATGCCATTTGCACTTTAATCTAACAATTGAGTTTGCTTTAATTTGCGCTTACTAAATTGTTGAAATATGACCCGCCACGATTTGCGTCGCGGCGGGTCATATCATGTGTTTATCACTTGTAAATATGTCTTGTAGTAATGAAATATCTATCTCATTTCAAACATAAATAGTGTCTCTATTGTTCCGCCGTTTGACCATGTTTGAACATTTGCTCCATCTCTTGCCATTGCAAGTCTAACGTTTAAGTATTCATTTGCTCCAGCTAGTTGTACGGTGAATCCATTTTTATGTTTTGATAGCTTCCAATGCTGAAGATTTGAACCGGTATATGTTGCCTGCGAAATGTTTGCGCCGTCCTTGACAGCTTCTGCTGTTAGCGCCTTTTTGGAGTGTACAAAAATAAATGTGTATGTTCCGTCTCCCTGTCTTCTAAGATCAACTGATTGATTTGGGGAATTGTAGTCAGTCCAAATTTGAGCATTTGCAAAATCATCTTGGGACGCTAAGCGAATGTCGATTGTTTTTGTCGTGTCAAGTTTGGTTTTTATGGCGTACCTACCGTTTGGAAGTGCATCGAGTTCAGTTGGAACAAGATTAAAGATTGTTTCGGACACACCGCCATTTGACCAAGTTTGAATATTTGTGCCGTTTCTTGTGTCGGCTCTTCTAACATTTAGCAACTGGTTCCCTGCTTTATTTTTTATTGTATATCCTGCCCCCATTCGTTCGACAACCCATCTCTGTAGATCGGAACCATCTATACTTGACTGAATAACATTCGATCCATCACGATTTGATTCAGCAGACATCGCTTTTCCTGAATGAACGAACGTAATAAGATAGGTGCCGTCATTTTGGAATTGGAGGTTGACCTTTTGTTGTCTGCCGCCATGATCTTGCCAGAGCTGTACATTCGCCCTATCGTTCTTCGACTCCATGCGAACGTCTAGGGCTTTTGATTGGTCGAGGCATGAGTATATGGAATACATTCCGTTGGGTAAAACCGGTGTAGCGGCTGGTTTGATTTGCAAGAACTTTGCCGTGAATTTGAACGTAGCAATCCAAGTAGTGCTGGTTTGTGTGGTGACTATTGATGCCGCTTTTAGCTCTGCCTGTTCAATTTCGGTCTTCCACTCTCTCAGATTCATCGCGTACGCAACAATCCCGTTCTGAATCCCCGAGATGCTCGGCGGGAACGACTGGTTGTCAGCATCGATGGAAAAGCTCTCTTCCTTGGCATCCAGATGCTCCTGAATTCGGTCGGCATACTTCCCTGCCCATTCGTCTGCCTTGCCATTTCGCACAAAGTAATTGTTGATAGGTCGGTCGAGCGGTAGACGTAGTCGGCCTTTTGGTAGTTTGCTGTGTGATCAGAGTGGGTGATTGCCATGAGCTCGTCGGTCAGGCCAAAGTACAGATGGCGCTGGTCCAGGTCTCCGTACCAGTTGTCGCTGGTGTCGTCCCAGGTTAGGTCCATCTGGCACCATTTGCCGTCGATCTTTACGGCGTTCCAGGTGTGGCCGTTGCCGGTGATGCGGCCGTTGTCGATGCCCGCGGCGTCAAGGAGCTTGGAGTAGATGCGCTGGTAGCTCTCGCAGGTGCCCTGGTGGCGCGTGAGGCCGCTTTCGGCCGAGCACCAGTTGAGGCTGTGGTCGTACTCCAGCTGGTCGAGCGTCCAGTCGTGGAGCCACAGCGCCATGTCGTATTCCGAGCCGTTTGTCTCTTGTCTGCACTGGGCAACGGTGTTGTTGACGATCTGCGTGACGCTTGGGCGGGCGGCGTCGTTTACGGTCACCTCCGCCGTGGTGCGCAGGTAGTAGATACCCTTGTCGTTTTGGGGGTCGTATCTGTCGTTGTCCATAAAGTAGAAGTAGATGCGGTACGTGCCCGACGCCGTAAAGTCAAAGGTAAAGTCGTGGCCGGTGGCGCCCAGGTTGTAGTAGCTGCCCCATGCCGGGCGCGACGGGTCGCAGACGCTTTCCTGGCCGCCGCCGTCCCAATAGGTGGGCACGTCCATGCGCGCCTTGGCCTGGGACGAGCCGTTGGTTTGGGTTACGTGGAAGGTCGTCGCGGTGCCCGCGGGGGCGTCGTTCCACGAGACGGTGAAGGTGACGCCGTTTTGGCTTGCGGTGGCGGAGTGGGCGTAGGTGGTTTGTGACGTGGTGGAGATTGCCGCGGGCGTGGGGTTGGTTTGGGCGCGGAGGGATGGGGCGGGGGTGCCGGTTGCAGCGGGGGGTGCCGTCAGCGCTTTCCGTGTTGGCTGCGGTGGTGCCGGTGGATGTTGCGGTGCTGTCCTCTACGGTATCTGCCGTCGCATTTGTGTTGGCGCCGTCTTCGGCCTTTCCCGCGTCGCCGTTCGCGGCGGCGGCTTGCGCCTGCTGCTCGGCTGTTGCCCGAGGCTGCATGGCTTCTGCGATGACTGGCATAGGCAACGTCGAGCTGACCATGGACGTGCACGCGATCGCGCAGAGCAGGTAGTAAAGGGGTCGTTTCATAGCGGAGCCTCTCGGTGAGCAGCCAACAGGGTCCGAAGGCAGCTCCAGGCCAGCACTCCGCACATATTTTGTTGGGGTTTATTTTACGGGAACCTAAGTCAACATCAGCGAACTTTCTGGGGAATGTTGGGGAGGGGGGTCTCGGCGGTGCCGTGCGTAGATGTCTTCGTCCTCGGCGATGTGTCCGTCGTTGAGGAGAGAGAAGCGGCCATGCTGAACAATGCCAATCCGCCCGTCTGCGCATCTAAGCTCCTGGATTATGCGCATCGAGATTTTCACGGTGTTGTCGGCGATATTGTTTTCGCGGACCGTGTGCATACAGCAGATGAGCAGGCGCTTGTATCCGTAGAAGCGCACCAGCATTTTCGATGCGATCGCCGTAAAGACAATTGGGCGTGTATCAAGGAGCTGTTAACTGCATGAGCCGATTTCTTATAACCTGTTTAAACAAAGCAAGCTTGGGGAATAAGGATACCTGCCCATCGCGAATTGGCGATGGGGTACGCTACTGCTGTCAATATAGCAAACGACGAAATCGCAATTCCGACGTTCGCAACATTGACACCAGCGTTGCCTGCGGCTAGCTGGATAAGGGCTTCGATGGTCATAAGTACCAATTCCTCGCTTTCGTCTAGTATGGCATAGGCAATCATTGTTTTGGGTGGCCGCGAAAGCGTTGGACGCACTTGCTGCGCCTTTAATTAGCCTGTTCGGGGAGGGTTAGCCGCCGCTTGTTGATCCGGACAGGTTGATTTATTTGGGGGTATTTTGGCCGAGTTCGATATCACTCGTATTCCTCGATATAGTTCCAAAAGCTCATATGCCCACTTTGATCATAGGGTCTCTTTTGCCGAAGCTCAGACCAAGATCTTAGATTCGGAGTACGTTTCCCATCACGCGTTCTACCCTCTAATTTCCAACGAAATCATTGCTGTTCGGTATCGTGGAGGTAAGCGAAGTTGCAAGGTTCGCAATATCGCTTATGCCTCGCATTTCGATCACCGCGTCTTCCAGTACTACTCTTATCTATGGTCGGACTTATATAACAAGAAGGCTATTGCGGAAGAGTTTAATGAGGTTGCCGTAGCGTACCGCTCTTCGCTTTCATCAGACGGCGTCGTAACTGCTGCCAGCAATATTTCCTCAGCTAAAAAGGCCTTCGACTATATGCGTGAGCAAGATTCGGCTTTTGTGCTTACGGGTGATTTCGAGAGCTTCTTCGACAACCTAAATCATGCCCATCTAATAGCGTCGTTGCGTTCGTTGTTTCCCAGTGGACGCTTGCCGGACGATCACTATCAAGTTATTAAAAATATCCTTCGCTATTCGTGCTGGCCTATTGCTGGTTTGGCTGCTCGACATGAATTGCCATGGCCAATAATCGATCATACTCGGGAGAAAATGATCAACGAAGCGGCTATCGAACTTCGGTTCAAGTCTATTCGTGAACTTAATAAGCTAGATGTTATCTTGCCAAAGTCTGAATTTCTTGCAAACAAGAGCAATATTATTACCAGACCTTGGGTACGGGATGGCTCTGCGCTGGGCATTCCTCAGGGTCTTGCCGCAAGCGGAGTGCTCGCTAACATTTATATGGCCGATATCGATATGAAAGTCAGACTTGCCGTTGAACGGGTTGGTGGCTTGTATCTTCGTTATTGCGATGACTTTATTATTGCCGTTCCAAAGTCTGGCTTTGATGCACTTGTAGAGGCCATCAATCTAATGGCCGATGTTGATTCCGTTAAACTTCAGCCCGAGAAAACCAAGGCATTTCGGGTTGATAGCAGCGGGGTTGCTCAGCTTGATTTTGAAAGCGTTCGTACGGGTAATGTCCTTTCGTACTCCGGTGCACATCTCGCACAGAAAGTCAGCTTCTTGGGGTTTGACTTTGACGGGCGCGTTGTAAGACTTCGACAGTCTACGGTTGGAAGGTACCACAAACGCCTCCGTGAGGCGGCCACTGCGATTGCGCGTTCTAATCAGGGGGAGGGAAGGCACGCATCAAAAAAGCGAGTCTCCGCTCTGTATCAACATTATTCACCGCTCGGTATTAAGGGAAGAAGGTTATGCCCCTCGGGTGATGCTGACCCTTCTGCATTTTCTCGCTATGGGAACTTTCTTTCCTACGTGGCGAGAGCCCAAAAGGCGTTTCCAAATGATCCGATTGCCCCTGATGAGGCTAAGATTTACAGGAAGATAAAGCGCCTGAGTACTCCTTAGACGATAGTTATAACGCCAGATCATTCATAGTCAGAAATACTTAGTCGATATCGGCCAATTCCAATCATCAGGTAATAACGATGTGTCTTCTTCCCGTCGCGACACGATGTCTCTGGAGCTCGTGACCATAACATCAGATTGATATGACAAGAGACGCTTCGTGTATCCAGTCACCAATGCTGACGCCGCCATTTTTTATACGAGCATTAGTTATCATCTAGAGAGATTTTTTGGCATGCTTGTTGTATTTCCTCATCGCCTTTTTGTAAGCCTTTGGATGATTGAGATAATAAGTTGCTTTAGCTTTTATTTTCTCTTGATCGGGCTCGTAAGGTAATACTGCTCCGCATCGAGAGCAAAACCAGTTCGGCGTTCCGAACGGCGTGTAAAAGAGCGAATTAACTTGAAAGCTATTATCGCGACGAGGTATTAAATCCATATGTGGGCAGTAGCTCTGTGCTAACTTTCGGTGTCGTTTTTTGCGGCTTTCAATAAATTCGTTGATATCGAATTTAACGCCAAAATGTAAGATTGCGATTATTGCAAGAGCGAGTATTACAACGAGAAAGAATGCCACTCCGCATTTCTCTATCAGTAATTTTGAAACAGAGTCGCTCATTTCTTACTCCTTTTGTTACGCAGATTGCGTCGAAAATGTTGGTGCTAGGGTGGCACCCTAGCACAGTTTAACGAAAGAAGGGTCTTCGTCCTGGAATCTGAAATCACCACAGCAACAGGTTCAAGGAAAGGATGAAGACCGCTACGGAAACCTTACCAGGCCTGACGCCGGACATGCTCGCCATGCCCCGGTTCGAAGACAGCGCCATCGATATGCAGGAGTTGCTGCGCAGGTTCGCCGATTAGGTCGTGAACGCCGTGTTGGACGCCGAGACCGACCGAGTGTGCGGCGTCGGAGCGAACAATCGCGACGGCTACTGCGAGCGCAGCCTCGCCACCTGCGTCAGCACGCTGACGCCGCGCATCCCGAAGCTGCGTTCCGACAGCTTCTTCCCGGAGGACGTGATCGAGCGATGCCAGTTCGTCGGCTGTGCCCTCGTGCCCGCCGTGGTCGAGATGTATGCCGCGGGCACGAGCACCCGCAAGGCGCAGGGGTGGCCGAGAAGATGGGCGTATCGAGGCTCTCCATGGACCAGGTGTGCGCAATCGCCTCGTGCCTGAACGCCGATATTGAGGAACGATCCGACGATATGGCTACACTTCTTTTGAGTAACTACTCTATGCGCTGTTTAAAGAGGGCTTTGCAAGATAATTTGGCCCTTGTCGTCCGCGGCACTTCGCTTGTGCCTGGCTTTTAAAATGGAATATCGTCTTCGATGTCCTCTAGATGGGAAATCAGATTCGCCATGATGGCCTCTCTTTTTCTGGGGCTCGCATTATCGAGTAGGTTTACAAAGTCAGAGATGGTGTTGATTGATATAGACCCTGGTTTTGTTTCGACTGCTCCATTGATTAGAATGTCAGTTAGATATTTGACATTTGCAAGTGAACTGTCTAATAAATGTGATTCAAGCAAATTATGCAGACGCGTGCGAATTGTGTCTGCATCCAGCTCAAAAGTTGATAAATGACTTTTGTAGACAGTATGTTGGCTTATTTCATTAATAAAATTGCGAAAGGCCTGCTTTTCCTTTGTTGTGAAAAACGGTGATTCGCGTTCATCTTCGCGCTCATCTGGGAGATCAAAAGCGTCAAGATACCTTGTGTATTCGCTATCAATAAGATCGTCTTTATGTCTTAGAAAAATCGGCTTTATGTAGTCACTGATGTCGTCATCCTTTAATATCCATTCGACTTGCTGGTTTTCTAAGGCGACCGAAAGGATACGGAGCTCTTGTTGATCTGTGGTCACGTGGGGGCTGGAACTTAGTTTTGAAATAATCGAATGCGTCTCAGCGAAGGAAAGCGAATTTGCCAGCGCTTCTATTAGATCATTAACGTCAGCGTCAGTGGCGTTCTTCATATCGACATCGCTGGTGTCCGGTGTGATCTCGAATTTCTCTTCATCTTTAGGGCGATTATTAAGTTTGATTACATTTTTCAAGTCGCCTTCGACCGTGATGTTGTTCCGATCCTTGAAATACTCGGTCATTCTTTTGTCGTCGGTGCAAATTATCACACGTGTTTCATTTGAACACTGCTCGAGAAAATGGTCGATTGATGCGACAATGCAGGCATCTTTAAAACCCTTATCGCTCTTTTCTTCGAATGGCGGCTCGTGATTAATTGCCCACTTGTATATACGCGAGAATGCGTATTCGACCGGCGCTTGAGGCAAGACTTTAAACTGGATCGATCTATCGCTGCGGATTTCCTCTTCGACTTGTTCGAAAGTCAGGCTTTCGGCCTCTTTCATTGAAAAGCTCGTCAGCTTGAGTATCCCGCTTCTATTAATTTGCGCCTGTTCCCTCAGAAAAGACAGACGTTTCTGTGCCACTATTTCATCGATAACGACTTCGGGAATATATAGTTCGTTACTTGCGGCAATTGCCTGCAACTGCTTCCGGTTGCCTAGGAGCTCGGAATATGAGTTTTCGTTCCTAGCTAGATTTGTGTCGACGATTACTATCACGATTGCCTCTCCTTTGTTGGCTACTTTCTTAAACAATACTATCCATTGCCACGCATCAAAGATTGTCTTTAATTGTTGCAACGCTGACGGTGCCACACGCTTGCAGTCCCTGATTTGTTATCACCTTGAGTGCTATGGTAATTCGTTCAAAGCGGTCGGGGTTGTAGCGATTTGTTACACGGCTTTGCATGGATTCTACTGTGTAGGCATTGGAGTTTGTTCTTGCTGTCAGTCAGTGTTGATGAGTTTTCTCTGGTTGATTGTTGCCGCGTCGTCGACCAAATATTTACGCGAGGCAATGGTCTAACCCGTGATGAAAAGAAGGTTAATGACAACTTCCTCCACTTCATGAGGAACGGTTAGGACAAGGGGCTGAGACGCGTGATGTTTTCCCTAGATAGGATCTTCAGGGATAGGTTCACGCTAAACGGTCTTTTGCCATGTTCTGTGTCGATTCCCCACATGAAAGGTGACCTTGCCAACGGTGCGGTCCGACTTCCATAATTTGTTGGCGCCACGCAGCAAGACGAAGCGATTACCATTTGTTTCGAAGGTCGCCATGCTCGCTCAAGGCAGTGGCGGAAGGATTGCGATTCTTGTTCGTAATCTCGGTGCCCTGGCCAATCCCATCACTGACGAGCTGGCTAATGAGGATATATCTTACTTCAACGGACTTTTCTCGGATACAGACCCAGAGTTTACTGAATTCAATGCGTTTGCTTTATCCAGGGTTACCGATGCAGCGTCTGGAGAAAAGGGCGTCAGCCGGTCTGCTGCGGACGAAATAACCGACTCCATCTCTGATGGGCTGCTGATTGGCTCCAGGAGATTCATGTATGGGCGGTCCTATGCCATGCTTCTTGCAGCGCTGCGGAAACACCTTAAAATTGACTGCGTCGCGATGGGACCTTCGGAGCGCTTCGACTATATCGTTAGTATCTTTTCCGAGGGCTCCCTGCGACGTTTCTCCGATTACCTTGATGTGGGCATCTCCATGATGACCGTTCACTCCGCTAAGGGACTCGAGTGGGACAACGTTTTCATTCCGGGCGTTACGCGTTTCGATTGGCCTGGAGGGATTTGCTCTCGTTGCGAAAATGCTGGTATATGCTTACGTTCTGCGCGAGGTTGCCAGATTGCTGATGCGAAGAAAATGCCAGATGGGCTTATTGAGGAAATAGGCCTGCTGTACGTCGGCGTCACTCGCGCCCGCAAAGCGGTATACGTCTCCGCTTCGATGCAGCGCAGAACAAATTACGGGAACTATCAGGTTGCCTGCCCCTCTTGCCTAACGTCTCTTCCGGGCATTGAACCTGTGAGCTGGTCGGTCATGGACGGAGAGGGGTGATTGCCGGCGGGATGGGGCGTGTCCGCTACTGACGCGAGGTCCGGTTGCGGCTCTTGCTGTGGTCTCATGGAGTGTGCCCAAGCTGTTCTTTGGCTAGAACGGCTTGGGCACTAGCGTTTTGGTGGGATGCGGTGTTTGTTTAATTAGCCACTGTTGAATATTGTGAAGCAGCACCGTGGCATTAGCCTAGGCGCCGTGGCCGACATGGGCCCCAATGCCTATTTGCTAACGTCTGGCTTGGCAGCGCTGTTGCATGTTGGCTTCGCTCATGTTGATGCAGGTCGTATTATGCGCCTCTATCCGCGATGGTTGTATCTTTCCGGACGAAGTGATCGAGCGCCATCACTTTGGGCCTGGATGCAGTCGTCATGGAGCTGCGCACAAGGCCACTTGATGGATCTTCGGTGCTCTACAATGGCGGTGCCAGACGCTGATATAGCTGCTGATTGAAAGACATTCTGGTAAGTTCACTATTGCCCAGTTCTTTGACCCGCGGGTCCCTGTCATTGTTGCCGTATATCAACGCGGATAGATCTTCTACAAAACGCTTGCGTCTATTTTCAATATCTTGCTTATAGGGAAGCTCATCTTTATTGGCTCCCCATACCGATTCAATCACTTCATCAAGATATTGGATGAAGTGATCGCTGTGTTTCGCAAGTTCGTAGACAGCTTCGTAGCCAGTACTGGTCTTCATTTCGTGCCAGGCGAGCGGGTCATAGTAAGCGAGAATGTTTACTACAGGAAGCAGACCCTGATCTGGGAAATGCTGAACCCTTCCATTCCCAAAGTGCTCCCAGTGGTTAGCAATGTATCTAGATAGATTTGTTATAGAGTCGATAAGCCTGTTGCAGGCTCTTAGTGAGGCTTGTTTGTAGCCGAGCAAATCGATGGTTATATCCATGAAGGTATATCCATCCATTGTATTGATTCCTTTATACAGAAGGTAATCAGCCGGTTTTATCGGATTTAGCTCAAGACGTTTGTCGTAGAAGCGCTCGAGGTATTTTCTGCCGTCGAATCTTGGGCCATATACGCCCTGGAGGGAATGTGCAAGCTGCGTAATGTCGGTCGAATAAACTACAACGATGTTGTCTTGCTGAAACAGCGTTTTTGTTTGTTCGAGTACCTTTATTGCGAATTCGGGCCGGCAGCGGTCGAGTTCGTCGATAAAGATGATGGCTCGGTCGGCTACCTCGGGAAGATTGGTCTTAATGAGTTCGTCAATTTTGCCTCGAAGTTCTTTCTCATTTTTGTACTGTTCGAGAAAATCGGTTCCGCTGAAATTTTCAATGACACCATTGATGTCACCGCCATATCCGATAAGGGAAGCGGCGGCTTCTATGGCGCCAATGACCCCCTTGCCGAAATCCTTTCCCCCCTTGACGCTCTGTTCGTCTGCGGCATTAGCGATGGAGGCCAATATGGGCAAGATCGGATTCTCGAAATGGTCGTCTTCCCATGCGTTGAAATAAATGGGCAGACATGGCGTCGCGGGGAGTTCTGTCGCGGTTTCTCCTAGCGTCGCGTTAAGTGTCTCTAGGTTGATATCGAGAGCCGGATTTGCCATTTGCAGGACTCTCGCAACTTGCTTTACAAAGAATGTCTTGCCAGAGCCCCAAGGTGCATCAATGACAAAGGTATACGGAGGCTCAACCGCAATGAGCATCTTTAGAAAGTCCTCGATTTCTCTCTTGCGGTGAAGCGGGTCTTGGGTAAGAGCGTCTTCAATTGCTTTCGGTGTAGGTTCTTCGTCGGCTCGTTTCATGGTGACTGCCTTCTTTCTGTGGGCGGGGTTTCGTTTCGGTCTTACTCGTTCTGTAAATAGGATCGAAGGGTTTCTTCTTGTCTAACTTTCATCCGTAGGTTTTACCCTTTAAGTGTTTAACAATGCCTGGACCTGCTATTTTCCATACGCAGTGAAGTGGTATGGTGCTTGGGCTTATGCTGATTTCTATTTGTGTTGGGAGATTGATGGTTAACAAGTCCCGAGAGGGCAGGGACGGTGGGTTTGAAACCTCCGATGTCCTGATCACGGTTTTAACCTCCGCGGCCCTTCCGGTCGCCTCGCGCATCCTTACGCTTGCCTTTGGGGATAATTCCTTGTGGTCTGTCGACCGATTGTTCATTATCTTTTTTGCATCATTTTCAGGATGGATATTGAGAAGTTATCTCCAGCTTGTCGTGGAGAGAAACGGAATGAGGGATAAAGGCTATACGTTTATGGATTCAGGTGCGTCGGGGAATGCCATTTGGACGTTTCCCGTTGCTCTTTCTCTATTTTGTTGGAATCTAATACCAGGCTTAATCTCACTTCTTGCTATCTATTGTGTCGCAGTTTTTCTGCTTTGGAAGTATCGGAATGTCTTTCGCATTGACGTGGGAAGAATGGTATTTATCGGGTTGTGTACGCTTCTTACCGTGCTTGTCGCGGAAGCGTTCTGTGCGGTCTATTTGCCTGATTCGGTATCTGAAATATATCAATTTGTTATCTATACGTTTACGTTGGTTTTTATTATTTCGTTTAATTTTGCGCTCGATCGCTTTCGAATAAAACGCTTCGGTCGCAGGAAATAGGACCCATGATCTTATAAGGGTATGAGGACAACATGGACACTTCTACAAAAAATCAAACGCTCGTATATCGCTTTGTCGATGTAGATCCCGAAGAAGGCCTGGACGCCAAGGACCTTTCTAAGTTCCTAAGCCAATTTGACGGACTGATAAAAGAGGTCGCAAAAGAGTCGGGCACCTTAGAAAATACGTCTATAAAAGTGCGCCCATTTAAAGAAGGCTCTTTTATTACGGAATTCGTGATCCATTGTGTGCCCGGATTGATTGACGCGTTAAACAGTGATGCTATATCTGCAATTAATAATGCCGGCGGTCTTGTGGAGGTTCTATTTGCTATAGCGCACATAATTAAAAAAGTTAAAGGACATATCTCTAAATATAAGCCAACTGACAATGGAACTTTCGTATATGGAGAGGGTTCGGACGCAGTCGTTGTTCCTGTTGAGATCCACGCGCTAGTCCAGTCCCCAGAAATCGCTGAGAAATTTTCTAAGGTCATCACTGGTCCGATGAAATCTTTCAAGAGGCCTTCGAGGGAGATTGAGATTAAGATTGCCGGTAGTAAGGCTTCAGAGGATGCTATTTCTTTTTCTTCAAGCGAGGCGACTTATTTTGACAGCTATAAAGAAGAAGCTTTAAAGGCAACGCAAGAAGAGACGGTTGAGTATTCGTCCCACAATATCTGGGTTCGACCGTTATTTGGTTCCTACGGTGGAGATGTTTCCGGATATACATTTGAGTCGGGCTACGAGGACGAGCAACGAACATACAATAAGGTTCAAATAGACGACCGTGATTTTCTCGAACGCGTGCGAGATGGTGAGTATCGTTTAAATAGTGGCGACCTAATGCGTGTCGATATGACCATTACAGAGGTCATTAATTTGAGGACGCAAAAAGTCCGAACCGCCGCATGCCATATAACTAAAGTTAGAGATTACCGTCCGATGAAAAGATGTGAACAGCTGACCTTTGCTGATTTTGTTGATGGGGAGAATAATGACTGACGTGCCGAATCAGGCCAATCGATTTGCCCGGACATTGAATGTAGTTCTGCATGCTCCGCAATAGCGACGAAAACAGGTTACTATGTCGGTAGTGATACAGTCATCGTTGACTCTAAGTGAGGCGATGACAAAGGAGGGTCGTTGTTCGGTTGTTGCCGGCAACGGCTCTTTGATTTTAGGAGTTACTTTGGCGATAGATTTTTAGACTTTCGCTCAACTTATCGAACTCCTAGAGAGTCATGGCGTTCTAACTGATGCCGCTGTGCTAGATTGTCTGAGACGCGAAATGAACATTTGCTCGTCGGAGCACTGCTGAATATTGGGTCACCTGTGCGGTTCGAATTTTCAATTGTCGAGCAGCTTTTGTCTTCGATGAAGTCTTGCAATTCTAGCAAAAATCAAACATATGTTCTATACTTATGGAAGTAGACTTGTTTGGAGGCGTTAGATGGAAGTCGGAAGAGATGACATTGTAGACAGCGTTGTCCGTCTGATAAATGGGGTGGGCCGTAGCCCCTATTTATTCGTTGGCTCGGGGTTTTCCCGTAGATATATGGGGACCGACGATTGGGACGGCTTGTTAAGGCACCTCTGCTCCCGTCTTTCTGATGATCCTTTTCGACTCGATTCCTACCTTGCTCGCTGTCCAGATAATCCTGATTATGGTGCTTTGCCCTCTGCCGCGACGATGCTTGATAAGGATATGCGCATAGCTGTTCTTGAGGACCCTCGCTTCGCTTCTTTTAGAGACGATCATGCAGAGGACATTCGTCAGCGCAAATCTGTTTTAAAGATTATGGCGGCCGAGAGGTTATCTTCGTTCAAACCTGACCATATGACGCATGAACTTGATATCTTGAGAGAGGTCGGCAGGCGGCGTATCTCTGGAGTCATTACAACCAACTATGACTGTCTACTGGAGTCACTGTTTCCAGAGTTTAAAGTTTTTGTAGGTCAGGATGATCTTGTCTTTCATAGAACTTTTGAAATGGGAGAGATCTATAAGATCCATGGGTCTATGGATAATCCTGAATCTATGGTTCTTGAGGAGGCAGATTACGCAAAACTCGCCGAAACCCAGGATTACTTGGCAGCCAAGTTGCTAACTATTTTTATGGAATACCCAATTATTTTTATCGGCTATTCCCTTAATGACCCCGATATCCAAGCTATCCTCATGTCGATTTCACGCTGCCTCGGTTCAAATAATCTCGCATTGCTCAAAGAGCGTTTTATTTTTCTAACTAGGGGCGAAAACGCAACCTCGACACATTCGATTACATTTCCGGGTATCGGCGAGATAAGCATGACCGAGATTAGGACGAATGATTTTGGCGCAGTGTATGAAGCAATTGGGCATTCCAAATGCTCCTTCTCGCCCAGGATCATTCGTGAGCTGCGCAGGAGTATCTACGCCCTGGCAGATAAGGGCGAGCCAAATGATTCTCTGGTAGTCGAAGCGAGTTTTAGCGACCTCGAGAGACTTCCGGAGGGACAGCATCTTGTGCTGGGCATCGGTGTCGCAAATGCATCTTTGGGCCACGGTCATATGGTCAAAGCCGAGCTTTTATATCGCGATGTCGTATTCGATGATGAACATGTCGCTCCCAAACTTGCCGTCGAGGAATATCTTCCTGCGCTGCTTGCTTCCAACTCGGGTGGTTTGCCCATGTACAAGTATTTAAGCGCATATTCTGGGGAAGTCCTTAACCCGAGGATATTAAAGGAATTAGATGAGAAAAGAGATCTGGACGCTTTTCTTAACAACAGCCTGCGAAAGGCAAAAGATAGCTATCATCTGTCGGGAATTAGACACTCGGTTAAGTCTGTTATAGCTAACGAAGGCTTTAAGGAAGCATTTAAAAAGTTAGTTTTACTTGAGGAGGATGAGCTCGATTTAAGTGAGTTGCTCGAGTATCTGAGGGCGCTCATCACGGACGATCGCAAGATAATCCACGGTAATAGCGAGCTAAAACGGCTTATTAGAATGTATGATTTTCTTAAGTACAAGAAGGCCTTCGACATATCGGCTACTAGTGAGTAATCCCACCTAGCGTCTATGAAGAAGGCCGTCTTTGTAAACTATGGCATCTGAGCGTATAGTGCGAACACCACGTGCAAATGCATACTTAATATAACGCTTTCTGCTTGAAATCACAATGGTGTCTGTTTCGACCTGCCAATCAAGGGAAGATGGTGTAGAGTATCTTCCTGCAATACAAAAGCTCTTTGGGAGCTTTAAGGGTGACGCTTTCAAACTGAGAGTCTTGCCCTTTTTTATGCGTGCAATGCCTGATATGCTAGCCAGACATCGTTTGATTTGGTTGAAAATCATGTGTGTCTTGATTTGAATTACATGATTGTCGCTTGCCTCAAATTTGCAGCTTTGACTTACGGATTGATAATCAGTAGCCTATCTAAAAAGCGGTATTGACGAGGGTAACCTACGGGTTCCGCGTCCAGAGGAAAGGCGGCTGTTCTTCTTGGGATGGCTGCCTTTCCTCTTTTTAGGAACCGCGATGGCGGCTGACCGGGAGACCTACCGCGGCGACCTCTCTGGCGTCCCTGAAGATCTGCATGCCCCCCCTGTCTTCTTTGGGCTTTCATGAGATAGAAACGACTGGGGTTGGGAACAAGATGGATGCGCTTCTTAGTTACATAGCTGCTTTTTAAGAGCTACTCCCTAAAAGTGAAGATAATTTCTACTTGTGGCAGTGCCTGTAGACTAACAAGGGATATCGGCTAAATTAAAGTTAATTGCGGTGGAAGCCTTCGGGTGATACCTGAAGAGGGTTGATGCGTCGGCCCTCTTTTTTGTTTTGATGTAAGATTCGGCCCGTCAAAACTTATATCTCAATTGAGAATAGGCGAAATTGCGTGCGATTTTCTGCTTGTATGCAACTTTGCTGGCGTGTTGTTGGTAAGTCTAAGTTCGCAATGGGTTCTTGGCAGAGGATTGACCGGGATTGTGAATTGCGACTCTTCGAGGCGCGGCACCGAGGCCTTCCTGGAAAAGTCCGCGAGGCTGCCGCTCAGGTCAAGTTCTGCATGGCCGTATTCTTCGATTATGCAGCCAGGGTGATTCTCGTCTGGTAAAACTGGCTGCGAAGTGATTATCGCTAGACATGTCTCAAGTGGCTCATTAGTTTCCACGAGTTTCTCTATTATGTAATCGCTACGTCATGCGGTCGCTCCGCACAGGTATCATGGTGAAAGCGATTTCAATAACAGGGGTGCTCGTGGTAAAGATGAAAGATGTGGCCGAGCTGGCCGGCGTTTCGAGCGCCGCGGTCTCGCGCTATCTCAACGGTGGATATATCTCGGCGGACAAGGCCGAGCGCATTAAGCAGGCGATTGAGCTGACCGGATACGTGCGATCCAGCCAGGCTCGCGCGCTGCGCACCGGCTCCACCAAGCTCATCGGCGTTATCGTGCCTAAGATCAACTCGGAATCTGTGAGCCGCATTACCGCCGGTATTGGCCAGGTGCTCGGTCGTCGTGGCTACCAGATGCTGCTTGCCAATACCGATAACGCGGCCGATCGCGAGCTCGAATACCTTGATTTATTCCAAAATCACCCGGTCGATGGCATTGTGCTGGTGGCAACCATGATCACCGACGAGCACCGTCGCGCGATTGAGTCGTGCCGCGTGCCCATTGTGTTGATCGGCCAACATGTCGAGGGCGCGGCATGTGTCTATCACGACGATTACGAGGCTGCCTTTGAGCTCGGCCGTGCGCTTGCGGGTCGGGTGGATGGCAAGATCGCCTACATCGGAGTTACCGAAGAGGACCGCGCGGCTGGTTTCGACCGTCATCGCGGCTTTGAGGCGGGGCTTCTTGCTGCGGGCGTGGTGCTTGATTCGAGCCTGATTCGCCAGGGATCCTTTACGCTTGACTCGGGCTATCGCGCTGCGCGCGAGCTGCTTGCCGATGCCCCCGATGTTTCGTTTATTGCGTGCGCGACCGACACTATGGCGGCCGGCGCCCTGCGCGCTCTTGACGAGGTGCGCGGCATGGGCGAGGGCGTGCGTCGCGTGAGCGGTTTTGGCGACAACGCATTTTTGCGCGCGCTGACGGGCGGTATTCCCACCGTGCATTACGGCTACCTGACCAGCGGCGTCGAGGCGACCAATATGTTGCTCAACACGCTCGATGGTGTGGAGGGGGAGAGCGGTCTAAAGACGCTCAAGCTCGGCCATCAGCTTATGAATGTCTAGGTTTTGGGCATGCCTGCCTTCCTCTGAGCCGACTGTTTTTGCCTTAAAACTACCATTCGCCGGCTAATTCCTACCGTTCATCCTGGTGTGAAAACGATTACAGATATATGAAACTGAAAACGTTTACAGTGTAAGTGTCAAAGATGGCCGGGTGCAGATGCGCCCGTTGGAGGAAAGGGAAGTCATGGACTACCGCAAATCAGCCCAAGAGGTGCTCGACAACATCGGTGGCGCCGGCAACGTTGTTTCGGCCGCACACTGCGCCACGCGTCTGCGTCTGGTGATTGCCGATAACGCCAAGGTCGACAAGGAGGCCCTTGAGAATATCGACGGCGCCAAGGGCGTCTTTGAGGCCCAGGGCCAGCTGCAGATTATTTTTGGCACCGGCACCGTCAACAAGGTCTACGAGGAGTTCATCGCGCTCAGTGGCGTCGAAGCTGCTACCAAGGCCGAGGTCAAGGAGGCCGCGGCGCAGCAGCAGAACATCTTTATGCGTGCCATTAAGGTGCTCGGCGACGTCTTTGTCCCCATCATCCCCGCCATCGTGGCTTCGGGCCTGCTGCTGGGCATTATGAGCGCCCTCAACTTTATGGCCTCCAACGGCTTTATCGCGCTCGACACCAATAACTTTATCTACAAGATCGCCGACCTGGTCTCGGGAACGTCCTTTGGCATTCTGCAGATCCTGATCGGTTACTCCGCCGCTAAGGCCTTTGGCGCCAACCCGTATCTGGGCGCCGTCGTCGGCGGTGCGTTTATCAACTCCTCGCTGCAGAGCGCCTATACGGTTGCCTCCGAGGGCGTGCAGACCATGGTCACTGTCATTCCCGGCGTCTACAGCTTTGAGTGGGTCGGTTATCAGGGCCACGTTATCCCCATCGTTATCGCCTGCGCCATTCTGGCCTTCCTCGAGAAGCGCCTGCACAAGATCGTTCCCGAGATGTTCGACCTCTTTGTGACCCCGCTCGTCTCGGTGTTCGTGACCGTGCTCGTGACGCTCGTTGCCGTCGGCCCCATCTTTGTCTGGGCCGAGAACGCCATCCTCGGTCTGATCCAGGCCCTGCTGACCCTGCCCTTCGGCATCGGTTCCTTTATCGTCGGCCTGTTCTATGCCCCCACGGTCGTTACCGGTATCCACCAGATGTACACCGCCATCGACCTGGGCCAGCTCGCCCAGTACGGTGTGACCTACTGGCTGCCCATCGCCAGCGCTGCCAACATCGCCCAGGGTGGCGCTGCGCTCGCCGTTGCCTTTAAGACCCGCGATGCCAAGATCAAGGGCCTGGCGCTTCCTTCGGCTCTGTCCGCCTTCATGGGCATTACCGAGCCTGCCATCTTCGGCGTGAATCTGCGCTTCTTTAAGCCCTTCATCGCCGGCTGCATCGGCGGCGGTTGCGGTGCCCTGGTCTGCGCGCTCACCTCGCTTGCCGCTTCCGGCACCGGCGTTACCGGCATCTTCGGTATCCTGCTGTGCCTGGCCCAGCCCGTGCAGTACGCGATCATGTTTGCGGTCGCCGCGCTGGTTTCCTTTGCCGTCTCGTTTGTTCTGTACAAGGACGAGCCCAAGGCTTCCGAGCAGGCCTAAGAGCTTTTGATTGAGGGGTGCCCGCGGGTTGTATGCTCGCGGGCGTTTCCCGTATCTGGTGCCGATCTCTGGCGCCTTGTAACTTTCGATTCGTTAGGACTTTGATATGTCTAATGCACTTGGTCGCGACCTTGCAAAGCTGGTTGCCGCTGTTGACGCCGCCGCCACTGAGTGCGGTCATGGCGCGTATGGCCAGCTCTTCCATATTATGCCGCCGGCGGGCTGGCTCAACGACCCCAACGGTCTTTGCCAAGCGGGTGGCGTGTTCCACGCTTATTTTCAATATGCGCCGTTTGATGTCGAGGGCGGCGTTAAAGCCTGGGGCCATGCGACGAGCCGCGATCTTATGACGTGGGACTACGTTGGCGCCCCGCTGCTGCCCGACGAGCCGTTCGATTGCCACGGTGTGTATTCGGGCTCCGCGCTTGCCGAGGATGGCCGCATTCGCGTGCTTTATACGGGCAACGTTAAGCTTTCCGATTCGGACGGGACGTACGACTACGTCAATACCGGCCGCCGCGCTGATACCGTCTATGTGGAGAGCGTTGATGGCCTTGCCGGTCGGGAGTTCAGCCAAAAGCGTGTGGTGCTGGCCTCCGAGGATTATCCCGAGGATTTGACCTGCCACGTGCGTGATCCCAAGGTGTGGCGTGACGCGGACGGGCGTTATCACATGGTGCTGGGCGCGCGTCGTCGCGTGGACGGGCCGCATGTCGATAGCCGTTTTTGTGAGATGCATGGCGAGGGTGCCGGGCGCGATGTGGGTGAGATCCTGGTATACGGCTCGACCGATATGCTGAGTTGGGAGCTCGAGAGCCGTGTGTCTACGCCCGAGCGCTTTGGCTTTATGTGGGAGTGCCCGGGATACCTTGAGCTTGAGGCGGATGGCGGTGTACCGGCGAAGTGGCTTTCCTTCTCGCCCCAGGGGCTCGAGGGCGGTCGTTGGGACCGCGGCAACGTATACGCCGCTGGCTATATGCCTGTATCGGGCGACATTACCGGTGGTGACGGTGCCTATGAGCTGGGCGAGTTCCGCCTGTGGGACGCCGGTTTTGACTTCTATGCTCCGCAGGAGTTCACGACCGAGGACGGTCGCCACATTTTGATTGGCTGGATGGGCATGCCCGATGAGCCGACCTATGACAATGCGCCCACCGTGGCGTGCGGCTGGCAGCACTGCATGACAGTGCCGCGCGAGCTTACGGCCGGTGACGGCGGCGTGGTGCTGCAGCAGCCGGCGCGCGAGATCGAGCTCCATTATGCCTCGGTGCGTGTGGGGGAGGGCTCGTTGGAGGTTGACGGCGATACCTGCTTTGACCTTGCTGTCGACGGTGTTGACGGCGCGTTTACCGCGATTGTTGATGGCGAGCTGAAGCTGGCGTATGTGCCCGCCGAGGGCGGACTGCCCTCGCGCTTTGAGATGCGATTTACCGATGAGGGTCGCGCTTCTGCCGGCTGCGGTCGTACCGTGCGTTGGGAGCCCGTCGACGAGGTTCGTAACGTGCGCATTGTTGGCGATGTCTCCTCGGTCGAGGTGTTTGTGAACGATGGCGCGCTGGTGTTCTCGACGCGCATCTATCCCGAGGCCTATGGCGTGACCGTTGACGCTCCGGGTGCGAGCGTGAACTATCACGCGCTCAACATCTAGGCGTTTCGTCGCATATCGGCGCTATACTGCAGCCGTTGCCCACGATGCGGGGAACACCCGCATCGTGGGTTTTTGCTTATGAAGGGATGGTGCCGTGTGGGCGTACAGCAGCTAGAAGAGGCTTGGGCTTTGAGGACCGGCGCGCGTGAGGCGCAGTTGCTTGCGGCCCCGCATGTGCCGGCAGGGCTGTCGCAGCTGGGGATTGTGCGTCCCTGCGACCGCCTGGTGGCCTTTGCGGACGACTTTGTCGATGCGTTTGCGAGCGGCTTTGATTGCTGCGATGTCGCGCTGGTGGGCTCGCCGTCCGCCGAGGCGTTTGCCGCTGCGTCCGAGGGCTTTGATGCTTCGTTTGATGCCGAGGGGCCGCACCTGTGGTGGTTCATTAACTCCATCGGCGGGTTTGGTCTGCGTGTGCCCGATCTGCGTGCGCTGGGTCGGGCGGCGCGTGAGGCCCATGCGCTGCTGGTTGTTGACAACACCGTGGCGTCGGCTTTTGGCTGCGATCCGCTGCGGCTGGGTGCCGTGCTGTCGCTCGAGGCGCTCGATCGTGTATGCGCCGGTGAGGCTCCGCGCAAGTTGGTTGCCGTATCGGTGGCACGCTCGCAGCTCAAGCGCCATCGCGTGGATGCCGCGGCTGAGTGCGTGCATGCCCTGCTTGAGGGCTGTGGCTTGGCCAAGCTTGATATGCCTGCTGACGAGGCCGGTGTGCTGAAGCGCGGGCTGGACTCGCTCGATGCCCGCATGCAGGCGCATTTCGATCGCGCCCGTGCGCTGGCCGAGTATCTGGCCGCCAACGAGATGGTGCGCAACGTGCGCTATCCCGGGCTGAGCTCGCACCCCGACCATGCAGTTGCAACGGGAATCCTCGAGCACGGCTTTGGTCCGGCAGTTGAATTTGACCTTATCGAGCGTAGCGCGGGAGAGCTGTTCGACGCTTTGCCCGGGGAGTTTCGCACATCGCCCGCCGGCGGCGCAACGACGCGCCTTTCGGCTCCACGCGGCAAGCAGGGGAGCGCCATCCGCCTCTTCGCCGGAACCGATGACCCCTTGGTCGTAGCGTCCGCCCTAGACAACGCCCTCCGTAAATTAGCTACCCTTTGATGCTGGCGATGAGGGCGTTGGCTTTGGTGGCAATGACGTTGTTGATGTCGGCCTGCAGCTCCTCGTAGACCGCTATGGCTCGCTCGCCGGCGGGGGTGAGGGTGGATCCGCGGGCTCCGTCGCGCTCGATGAGTTTGCAGCCCAGCTGACCTTCGGCCTCGTTCACGATGCGCCAGGCCTTGGAATACGCCATGCCCATGCTCTTGGCGGCACGGTTGAGCGAGTGCTCGCGGGCAATACCCTGCAGCAGCAAGACGCAGCCATGACCAAACACGCCCGGCAAATCCTTGTCGCACGCTTGAATGACCAACTTTGCCGTCGTCTTGTACTCCATATGCTCCACGTCTCCCCGCTAAAGTGTTTGCTGGGCAAACGCAAAGCCTGCGTCAAACCCTCGTGTGCTCTTCTTAAATCATGCATTGTAGCAGTCAAAGTGCGTTAAGATACTTCCCCAGTATTGGGCGCCCAAGGTTGGGCTGGGTCCTACGAGGCCTGCAGCCGACCGGTCGCATGGAAAAAGGAGAAACATGGCTACGTTCTTTCCCGGTGAGTCCCACACGTTTTCGGAGTATCTGCTGGTCCCTGGTTACTCGTCCTCGCAGTGCATCCCCAACAACGTCTCTCTTAAGACGCCGCTGACCCGCTTTAAGCGCGGTGAGAAGCCGGCAATCACCCTGAACATCCCCATGGTTTCCGCCATCATGCAGTCCGTCTCGGGCGTCGACATGGGTGTCGCGCTCGCTACCGAGGGTGGCCTGTCCTTCATTTACGGTTCCCAGAGCGCCGAGTCCGAGGCCGCTATGGTCAAGGCCGTCAAGGATCACAAGGCCGGTTTCGTTCAGTCCGATTCCACGCTGACCCCCGACATGACCATGGAGCAGGTCATTGAGCTCAAGGAGAAGACCGGCCACTCCACCATGCCGGTTACCGACGACGGCACTCCCAAGGGCAAGCTCCTGGGCATCGTCACCAGCCGTGACTATCGTCCCAGTCGCGATGACCACCAGACGAAGGTCTCCGAGTTCATGACCCCGCGTGAGCAGCTCATCGTGGGCGACAAGAACATCAGCCTCAAGGTTGCCAACGACGTCATCTGGGACAACAAGCTCAACGCCCTGCCCATCGTCGACGACAACGATCACCTGATGGGTATCGTCTTCCGCAAGGACTATGACAGCCACAAGACCAACCCCAACGAGCTGCTCGACGGCGACAAGCGCTACATGGTCGGCGCCGGTATCAACACCCGTGACTATGCCGAGCGCGTGCCGCTGCTCATCGAGGCCGGCGCCGATGTCCTGTGCATCGACTCTTCCGAGGGCTTCAGCGAGTGGCAGAAGCGCACCATTGAGTGGATCCGCGCCAACTACGGCGAGGACGTCAAGGTCGGCGCCGGTAACGTCGTCGACGCCGAGGGCTTCCGCTTTTTGGCCGACTGCGGTGCCGATTTCATCAAGGTCGGTATCGGCGGCGGCTCCATCTGCATCACCCGCGAGACCAAGGGTATCGGCCGCGGCCAGGCCACCGCGCTGATCGACGTCTGCCGCGCCCGTGACGAGTACTACGAGGAGACCGGTGTCTACGTGCCCGTTTGCTCCGATGGTGGCATCGTCTACGACTACCACATGACGCTCGCTCTTGCCATGGGTGCCGACTTTATGATGCTGGGCCGTTACTTCGCTCGCTTCGACGAGAGCCCGACCGAGCGCGTCAACGTCAACGGCCAGTACATGAAGGAGTACTGGGGCGAGGGTTCTGCGCGTGCCCGCAACTGGCAGCGCTACGACCTGGGCGGCGCCGCGAAGCTCAGCTTCGTCGAGGGTGTCGACTCCTACGTTCCTTACGCCGGTTCCCTCAAGGACGGCGTGGGCGGCACGCTTTACAAGGTCAAGTCCACGATGTGCAACTGCGGTGCCCTCTCGATCCCCGAGCTCCAGGAAAAGGCACGCCTAACGCTGGTCAGCTCCACCTCCATCGTCGAAGGCGGCGCCCACGACGTAGTCGTGAAGGACTCCCAGCAAAGCGTCAGCTACCGCTAAGCGGCTTTCCCAAGCACCGCACCTTGCCGTTCAAACCGTCGCTCGCGTACCAAAGTACGCGTCGCTCCTCTTTCACGGCAATCTGCGGCACTTGGAAAACCCGACCATGCTTGGGCGGGTAACAATTAGCGGTTGATTCACAACCACGTTATTTAGATAAAGCGAGATGCCCGCAAGTCGCAGGCATCTCGCTTGTTGTATTTGCTATCATCATGCGAGTTAACGATGTGGCGGGGCGTTCTTACCTTTGCTCGCTGCAAGTTCCGCACGAGCCGAAGAGCACTTAATGTGCTCTTCGTGCGAGCAGGACTGTCCGCAGCAGCGAGCAAAGGTAAGAACGCCCCGCCCCAACCGAGATAACAAAGGAGCTGATATGTGCGATTGCACAGATCATAAGGACGAGATCCCTGCCTACGACGCGCAGGCCATTGAGTCCAGGTGGATGAAGGCCTGGGAGGACTCCAACCTCTTTGCCGTCGATACCGACGAGAGCAAGCCCAAGAAGTACGTGCTCGAGATGTTCCCGTATCCGTCGGGCGACCTGCACATGGGCCACGCGCGCAACTACACCATCGGCGATGCCATGGCCCGTCAGGCCCGCATGCGCGGCTACGACGTGCTGCATCCCATCGGCTTTGACGCCTTTGGCCTGCCCGCCGAGAACGCCGCCATCAAGCACAATACGCAGGCTGCCGCCTGGACGTATAAGAACATGGACCAGGCGCTCGCCACGATGAAGCGCATGGGCTTCTCCTACGATCTGGATCGCATGGTCAAGACCTGCAGCCCCGACTACTACCGCTGGGGTCAGTGGATCTTTGAGAAGATGTGGGAAAAGGGCCTGGTCTATCGTAAGAAGAACCCGGTCAACTGGTGCCCCACCTGCAAGACCGTTCTGGCTAACGAGCAGGTTACCGAGGGCAAGTGCTGGCGCTGCGGCACCGAGCCCGAGAAGCGCGACCTGGAGCAGTGGTACTTCAAGATCACCGAGTACTCCCAGGAGCTGCTCGACGACCTGGAGAAGCTCCCCGGCTGGCCTGAGCGCGTCAAGCAGATGCAGGCCAACTGGATCGGTCGCTCCGAGGGCGCCGAGGTCGACTTTACCCTGTGCGACCAGGACGGCGAGCCTATCGAGGGCGATGAGGGCAAGATCACCGTCTTCACCACGCGAGCCGATACCCTTTTTGGCGTCTCCTTCTTTGTCCTGGCTCCCGAGTACGCCGGCCTGCACGAGCTCGTCGAGGGCACGGAGTACGAGGAGGCCGTTACCAAGATCGTCGAGGACTCCAAGCATATCTCTGCCGTCGAGCGTGCCCAGGGCACCCTCGAGAAGCACGGTGCCTTCACGGGCCGCTATGTGGTAAACCCCGTTAACGGCGAGAAGGTCCCCGTGTGGGTTGCCGATTATGTCGTTGCCGACTACGGCACCGGCGCCGTCATGGCCGTTCCCTGCGGCGACCAGCGCGACTTTGAGTTTGCCCGTAAGTACGACCTGCCGATCGTGCCGATCATCCTGGACGATGACGATCGCGCTGCCGTCGAGGCCAGCGGCGAGACCATCGATACCTTCCATGCCGAGACCGTCGACTGGGATTGCGCCCACGCTGCCGAGGGCACGCTCGTCCAGTCCGGCAAGTACACCGGCATGCGCGGCGGTAAGCACTCCGAGGGCGAGGCTGCAATCGTGGCCGACCTCGAGGCCATGGGCTGTGGTCGTCGCAAGGTCGAGTTCCGTCTGCGCGACTGGCTCATCAGCCGCCAGCGCTATTGGGGCAACCCCATCCCGGCCATCCACTGCGAGCATTGCGGCATCGTGCCCGTGCCCGATGATCAGCTGCCGGTGACGCTGCCCGAGAACCTGGACCTGGGCGCTGGCGAAACCCTTGCCGAGTGCAAGGAGTTCTACGAGACCACCTGCCCGGTCTGCGGTCGCCCGGCCAAGCGCGAGACCGATACCATGGACACCTTCACCTGCTCCAGCTGGTATTACCTGCGCTATACCGATCCGCACAACACCGAGCTGCCCTTCTCCCGTGAGGCTGCCGACCGTTGGATGCCCGTCGATAACTACATCGGCGGCATCGAGCACGCTATTTTGCACCTGCTCTACAGCCGCTTCTTTACCAAGGCACTGCGCGACCTGGGCCTGCTGAGCGTGGACGAGCCCTTCACCAACCTGCTGTGCCAGGGCATGGTCAAGGACGAGAACGGCGACACCATGTCCAAGTCCAAGGGCAATGTCGTGCCCCCGAGCTCGGTCATCGAGCCCTACGGTGCCGACACCATGCGTTTGGCGATCCTGTTTATCGCCCCGCCCGAGAAGGACTTCGACTGGGATCCCAAGGCCGTCGAGGGCGCCAACCGCTTTATCAAGCGCGCCTGGCGTATCGTTTGGCAGCTCGTCCAGTCCGGTGACGCCAACGTGGCCTTCGACAAGTCCGCGCTCGACGAGGTTGCGATGAAGCTCTATCGCGAGCGTCACCGCACCATCGCCAAGTGCACTGAGGACTTCGACCGCGGCCAGTTCAACACCGCGATCTCGGCCGTCATGGAGCTCGTCAACGCGGCGAGCGCCTACCTCAACGCCACCGAGGGTACCGCCCGCGACAAGGCGCTGTGCTACGGCGTGGCCAAGGACATCGTGAGCGTCCTTGCCCCCATCTGCCCGTTCTGGGCCGACGAGCTGTGGCACGAGGCGCTCGGCTGCGAGGGCAACGCCTACACCGCCGCCTGGCCCGATTTCGACCTGGCCGAGTCCGTTGAGGACACGGTGCAGATCGTGGTCCAGGTGCTCGGCAAGGTCCGCGGCCGCGTCGACGTTGCCCGCGATGCCTCCAATGAGGATATGCAGGCTGCCGCCGAGGCCGCCGTCGCCAAGTGGCTCGACGGCAAGACGGTCGTCAAGGCCATCTGCGTGCCCGGCAAGCTGGTCAACCTGGTGGTCAAGTAAGCATTGCGCGCCTAGCTGACGCATAAAAGACGAGGGGCGATCCGGTTGGGTCGTCCCTCGTTTTTCATGTACCTGTCCTGATGTCTGCGGTCAATTGTCCTATTCTTGTGGAGAAGCTGTGCGCACGCTGACCTGCAGATTCGTACTGTGCTTGCACGTTTCCGCAGCTATTGGTATAGTTTGCTTGCAAATGAAGTTGTAATTGAAAGAAGTGGGGTTTCGGCCCCGCTTCTTTTTTGTATGGATGGAGGTGCCGCAATGGTCAAGACCAAGACCGAGCAGGCGATCATCAACGCGCTCGAGGCCGTCGCTCCCCAGCACGATGTCGACATCGTCGACGTCGAGCTCGTGGGTGCCACCAAGGCCCCCTGCGTGCGCGTGCGTATCGAGGGTGCCGAGGGTCAGAGCCTGTCGCTCAACGACGTCACGGCCAACACCAAGTGGGTCGGCGATGTGATTGAGGAGCTCGACCCCATCTCTTCGAGCTATACGCTCGAGGTGTCGAGCCCTGGCATGGCGCGCCCGCTACGCCGCCCGTGCGACTTTGCCCGCTTTGTGGGCGAGAACTGTGAGCTCACCTCCACCGCCACCGAGGGCCGTCGCAAGTACGCCGGCAAGATTGCCGCCGCCACCGAGGCGAACGTGACCCTCGAGCTCGAGGACGGCGAGTCCGTCACCCTCGATTTCTCTGATGTTAAAAAGTGCAAGTTGAAGCCCACCTACGACTTCAAGCCCGCGAAGGAAGGAAAGTAAGATGGCAGCATCCGACATGATGTCCGCCCTGATGGAGCTTTGCCAGGAGAAGCACATCGACCAGCTCTACCTGATCGACCGCCTGGAGCAGTCGCTCGCCAAGAGCTATGCCGAGATCCTGCATCTTGAGTGGGGCGCCAAGGTGACCATCGACCGCACCACCGGCAAGATCTACGTCTACCGTCTGGAGCCGATTGACGATTCCATGGACGAGGAAGGCAACTTCACCGAGTTCGAGGAGATCGACGTCACCCCCAAGAACACGAGCCGCATCGCCGCCCAGCACGCCAAGGCCGAGATCAACGCCATCGTGCGCAACTCCGCCCGCGAGCAGATCTACGAGGAGTTCTCCGGCCGCATCGGTGACCTCATCAGCGGTACCGTGCTGCAGTCCACGCCCGACTTCACGATCGTCAAGATTCGCGAGGGCGTCGAGGCCGAGCTGCCGCACTTCGACCAGCGCCGTTACGAGAACGAGCGCAACGAGCGTCCGATGGGCGAGCGCTACCTGCACAACCAGCACATCAAGGCCGTGATTATCGACGTTCGCGACCCCAACTCCAACCTGCAGCCGGTTCGTGGCGAGCACAGCCGTCCGCCGATTGTCATCTCCCGTACTCACCCCGAGCTCATGCGTCGTCTGTTTGAGCAGGAGGTGCCCGAGATCTATGAGGGCACCGTCCAGATCAAGTCGATCGCCCGCGAGCCCGGCCAGCGCTCTAAGGTCGCCGTCCACTCGCTCGACGACCGTCTGGATCCCGTGGGCGCCTGCGTCGGCCCCAAGGGCAGCCGTGTTCGCGCTGTCGTGGGCGAGCTCCGTGGCGAGCGCGTCGACGTCATCCTGTGGGATGCCGATCCTGCCGTCTACGTCGCCAACGCCCTGTCGCCCGCTAAGGTCACCCGCGTCCTCATCGACGAGGAGAAGGCCTACGCCGGCGTCATCGTGCCCGACGACCAGCTGTCCCTCGCCATCGGCAAGGAGGGCCAGAACGCCCGCCTTGCCGCGCGCCTGACCGGCTGGCACATCGACATCAAGTCCGAGACGCTTGCCGCCGACATCCTCAAGAACGTTCCCGTTCACGAGGAGCCCGCCGCCGACCTGATCGGTGACGAGGAGGACGAGGACGTCCGCCGCTGCGAGTACGTGTCCGAGGACGGCATCCAGTGCCGCAACCAGGCTCGTCCCGGCTCCCGTTTCTGCGGTGTCCACGACACCGACGCCTTCGATGATGCGGAGGACCTGATCTAGCGCGCGGTCGCGCCGGGTGGGTCCTGGCGCGTCTCTCACGCTCGTTCAGTCTCTAGGCACCCAAGGTGCCAGAAAGGGTAGGTGAAGTCATATGGCAAAAGTCCGTGTGTCCACCCTGGCCAAAGAGTTCGGCATGACCTCCAAGGAACTGATGGGTCATCTCGCCGATATGAAGATTCCCGCTAAGTCCGCTTCCTCCACCTTGGAGGACGCTTATGTCGCTATGGTCCGCAAGCAGCTCGCCTCGGTGATCGAGGCCCGCGCCCAGGAAGTCGAGGCCGCCAAGCAGGCCGAGGAGCAGGCAGCTGCCGCCGAGGAGGCCGCTCGCGCCGCCGAGGCCGAGCGCGAGCGCATCGCCGCCGAGAAGGCCCGCGAGGAGGAGCGTCGCCAGTTTGCCGCAGCCCAGGCTGCCGAGGAGGCTGCCCGCGCCGAGGCCGAGGCCAAGAAGAAGGCCGAGCAGGAGCGCCTTGCCCGCGAGAAGGAGGAGGCTGCCCGCGAGGCCCAGCGCCGCGCCGTTCCCGCTTCCGACTCCGGTTCGCGTTTCCGTTCGCTGCTCGACCAGATCGCCGCACAGGAGACCGTGCTCAAGGAGAAGAAGGACGCCGAGGACAAGGCCAAGGCCGAGCGCGCCGCCGAGCGCGGTAACCGTCGTGGCGGCAACAACGACCGCCGCGGTGGCCGTCGTAACGATCGCAACGCCTCAGACAACAACTCCGAGCGCAACGCCTCCGAGAGCCGTCCGCACAGCCATCGCACCAACGCCAGCAACAACGTCGCTGCCGGCATGGACTTCCCCAACCCCGACAAGCAGGGCAAGGGCAAGAAGCGCAAGGGCGGTCACAACAACGAAGAGGACCACTACAGCCGCATGGCTCGCGAGGCCGAGGAGTACAGCCGCGAGAAGGTGCTCGAGGAGGCTCGTGCCGCCGTCGAGGAGGCCTCTCGCGAGTCCACCGGTCGCCGCAAGAAGCGCAAGGAGAAGCGCGAGCGCGAGGCTGCCAAGGCTCAGGAGGAGCGCAAGATAGAGGAGGCGCTGGCCCAGGGCGTGAACCCCGAGGACCTCGACGCCATCAAGGTCTCCCAGGGCGTTACCGTCCAGGAGCTTGCCGAGGCGCTCGACGTTCCGGCCAACGACATCATCAAGCGCCTGTTCCTGCTGGGTACGCCGCTCACGATGACGCAGTCCATGTCCGACGACCTCGTCGAGCTCGTTGCCGACGACCTGGGTCGTCAGATCAAGATCATCACCCCCGAGGAGGAGAACACCTTCTCGTTCTACGACGATCCCGCCGACCTTAAGCCGCGCGCCCCGGTCGTCACCGTCATGGGCCACGTCGACCACGGCAAGACGTCGCTGCTCGACGCCATTCGTCACACCGGCGTTGCTGCCGGCGAGGCGGGCGGCATTACGCAGGCTATCGGCGCTTCGCAGGTCATGATCAACGACCGCAAGATTACCTTTATCGATACCCCGGGTCACGCCACCTTTACGGCTATGCGTGCCCGCGGTGCCAAGGTGACCGACATCGTCATTCTGATCGTGGCTGCCGACGACGGCGTCATGCCTCAGACCGTCGAGTCGATCAACCACGCCAAGGCCGCCGGCGTACCCATCGTCGTCGCCGTCAACAAGATCGATAAGCCGGGCGCCAACCCCGACCGTGTGCGTCAGGAGCTCACCGAGTACGGCGTCATCCCCGAGGAGTGGGGCGGACAGAACATGTTCGTCAACATCTCGGCTAAGCAGAAGATCGGTATCGACGACCTTCTGGAGACCGTGCTGCTCCAGGCCGACGTGCTCGAGCTCAAGGCCAACCCGGACACCTTTGCCTCCGGCAACGTCCTCGAGGCCAAGCTCGACAAGGGCCGTGGCTCGGTTGCTACCGTGCTCGTGACCCGCGGTACCCTGCACGTGGGCGATACACTGGTCGCCGGCCTTACCTACGGTCGCGTCCGTGCCATGCTCGACCCCAAGGGCCGCGCCGTCACCGAGGCCGGTCCCTCCGACGCCGTCGAGATTCTGGGCCTGCAGTCCGTGCCCAACGCCGGTGACGAGTTCCGCGTGTTCGAGGACGAGCGCGAGGCTCGTGCCCTGGCCGACGAGCGTTCGCTCAAGGCCCGTATCGAGGAGCAGAGCCGCGTCAAGCACGTCACGCTCGAGAACCTCTTCGAGACTATTGCCGACGCCGAGGTCAAGGAGCTCAACCTGATCATCAAGGCAGACGTCCAGGGTTCCATCGAGGCTCTTCAGGACTCGCTCGACAAGATGGATCAGTCCGAGGTTCGCATCAACACGATCCACTCCGCTGTCGGCGCCATCAACGAGACCGACGTCGTCCTGGCCGACGCCTCCAACGCCATCATCATCGGCTTTGGCGTCCGTCCCGACGGTAAGGCCCGCTCCGCTGCCGAGCGCGAGGGCGTCGAGATCCGTTGCTACGACGTTATCTACAAGTGCCTCGAGGAGCTCGACGCCGCCCGTATCGGCATGCTCAAGCCCACCGAGGTCGAGGTCGCCACGGGTACCGCGACCGTCCTGGACACCTTCAAGGTGCCCAAAGTCGGTATCGCCGCCGGTGTCCGCGTCGAGGAGGGCGAGATCGCCGCGACCGATTCCGTGCGTCTGGTGCGCGACGGTATCGTAGTCTTCAACGGCAAGATCGCCTCGATGCGCCACTACAAGGACGAGGCCAAGAGCCTCAAGAGCGGTTCCGAGGGCGGCATTGGCCTGGAGAACTTCCAGGACATCAAGCCCGGCGACCAGATCGAGGGTTACCGCATCGACCAGGTTGCCCGTACCGAGTAGGGGGTAGCGCTATGAAGCAAACGCAGGCAACCCGCCGTCTGGGCGAGCAGCTTCGCGAGAAGCTCGGTTATATCCTGCTCTTTGAGGTTTCCGATCCGCGTCTCGACCTGGTTACTTTGACCGCGGTCGAGGTCGCGGTGGACCGTTCGTTCGCGCGTGTGTACGTGTCGTGCGATGCGAGCCGCTACGACGAGGTCATGGAGGCGCTCGCAAGCGCCAAGGGCCGCATTCGTAGCCTGTTGGCTCGCTCGCTCGATTGGCGTGTCACGCCCGAGCTTGATTTTCGCATCGATCGCTCGACCGATGAGGCCGAGCGCATCACGCGTGCGCTGGAAAACGTTCCCGCCACGCTTGCGATCGAAAAGGACGAGGACGGCTATCCGATAGCGGATGCCGCCCAGGAGGCAGCTTTAGATGACTAATTCCGCCGACCTCGCCTCGTGTGAGTCTGCAGATATTCAGCGACGCATCCTCGAGCTCATCGAGGGTGCGTCCTCCATTGCGATTTCGGGACATACTTCTCCCGATGGCGATGCCTTGGGCTCCGTATTGGGTCTGGGCCTTTCGCTCATGAAGTTTTTCCCCAACAAGGACATTGCCCTGCTGCTGGCAGACGATGACCCGGTTCCGCGCATCTACCGCTTTATGGAGGGTGCCGATCGTCTGGTGCCGGCATCTACGTACACCGGCAATCCGGACCTGTTCATCTCGGTGGACGTGCCGGTTGTCGAGCGCCTCAATAATTCCGCCGAGGTGCTCCGTCGCTCCAAGCATGTGGTGTGCTTCGATCACCATCCGGCGCGCGAGGAGTTTGCCGAGCTCAGTCTGAGGCGCGTTGAAGCTGCAGCCTGCGCCATGATCATCGACCGCTTCTTGGACAATTGTGGCATTGTTGCACGTGATGGCGTTGCGACCTGCCTGCTGTGTGGCTTGGTTACCGATACCGGCCGTTTTCAGTACCAAAACGCCGATGCCGCCGCGTTCCATGCGGCATCGCGTCTGGTTGCCCACGGTGCCGATCCGGCGCGTGTGGCACTCGAGGTATACCAGAGCATGCGCGTTGAGTTTTTGCACCTCAAGTCCATCGTTATGGGCCGCATTAAGACGGTCGCGCATGGGCGCGTGGCGTATAGCTATGCCTACCAGAGCGACCTTGAGGCCTGCGGCGTCACCTCGGACGAGTGCGACGGCCTGGTCGATGTGGTGCGTTCGGTGATGGGCGTCGAGGTCTGCATGTTCTTAAAGGGCATTGAGGGCGATACCAAGGTGCGTGGCAACCTGCGCTCCAAGGGCGACCTCGATGTGTCCGAGATTGCTGCCAACTTTGGCGGTGGCGGGCATCATGCCGCCGCCGGCTTTTCCAACAACGGAACAATTCGCGAGACGCTCGCTGTGGCACTTCCCATGCTGGCCGAGCTGGTGGGGGAGGATCCCGCTTCGGTGACCGTCGAGCTCTAACTTATTGGATGGTACATGGCTCGTCGAACGCCTTCTCAATTGAATATGCTGCTCGCCGTCGATAAGCCGGTGGGTTGCACGTCCCATGACGTGGTCTCGCAATGCCGACGCGCTCTCCATGAGCGGCGCGTCGGCCATGCCGGTACGCTCGACCCCATGGCATCGGGTGTCATGGTTGTGGGCGTGGGTCAGGCCACCCGTTTGCTGGGTATGCTCACGCTCGATACCAAAAGCTACGTCGCCGACATCTCGTTTGGTGCCGAGACCAATACCGATGATGCGGAGGGCGAGGCGGTCCGCACGGTGGCTGTTGCCAACGAGCTCCGCGATCCTGCCTATGCCCGTGAGCACTTGGCCGCCATGCTGGGTCCGCAGATGCAGGTGCCGCCGGCGTTTTCGGCTATCTCGGTCAATGGCGTTCGCGCCTACAAGTCTGCTCGCGAGGGCAATGCGGTGGACCTACCTCCACGCCCCGTCGAGGTTTATGCCGCCGACCTGATCGCCGTGGGCGGTGAGGGTGATTCGTGTGTGTGGACCGTGGCGTTCTCGGTGAGCAAGGGCACCTATATCCGTGCGCTCGCTCGCGACCTGGGCCGCGCCTGCGAGAGCGCCGCGCACATTTCCGCGCTGCGCCGCACGGCCTCCGGTGTTGTTTCCATTGGCGCCTGTCATGCGGTGGAGGAGCTTTCTCCCGAGTCCGCGGCTAGCTTTGCTCTGGATCCCATTGCAGCCCTGGGCGCCACGCGTGTTGACTTGCCGGGTAATCTTGCCGACGACCTGCTCTGCGGCCGTCGCATTCCCGTTGAGCGTGCGCTTGCCGATTTCGATGCCTCGAAGGCGCCGTTTGCGCTGGTGCTCGATGGGGGACTCAAGGCGCTCGCCCGCATTGAGGGTGGCCGCTTTGTTATGGAGCACGTGTTTCCGCAGGCAATCGGCGGTGTTCGATGATGTTTTCCGCTCGCGAGCTCGCGCGTGTCTTTTTCGCGGGCGAGTCGGACGAGGCTCGCATCGTTACTGCCGATACGTTTGATAAGTGCGAGCACTTGGGTGCCGCATCGATCGCCATTGGCGTGTTCGATGGCGTGCACCGTGGACACCAGGAGCTCATTACGGCGCTTGTCCGTGATGCCCGTGCCCATGGCTGCAAGGCAGTCGTAGTTACCTTCGATCCCGACCCGGACGTTGTGGTGAGCTCTTCGCCCGCTCAAAAATTGATGACGACGGCCGACCGTCTGCATGCCTTGGCTCAGACCGGGGTCGATGTGGTGGTGGCCGTTCCCTTTACGCCAGAGGTTGCGGTACTCGACCATGTTGATTTTCTCTCGCTGGTGTCGCGTCTGGTCGACATTCGCTCGATTCGCGTTGGCAGTGACTTTAGGCTGGGTCGTGGCGGTGCTTCTGGTGTTGCCGAGATGCGCTCCTGGGGTTCCGAGCGCGGCGTTGACGTGTATGGTCACGACCTGCTTTGCGAGGGCGGTGAGGCCATTTGCGCCACCCGCATTCGTCATGAGCTGGGACAGGGCCATGTGGAGCTTGCTGCTGAGTTACTCGGCCGTCCGTATATGGTGCGTGGCGGTGTTATTCGCGGCCGTCACGAGGGTTCTGGCATGGGCTTTCCCACGGCAAACTTGCAGGTTCCCGACGGCATTCAGGTGCCAGCCGATGGCGTGTATGAGGGTCTGGTGCTGGTCAATGACATCGTGTGGCCCGCTGCCGTTAACGTCGGACTGCCGCCGACGTATGCCGACGATGCCGCTTCGGCGCATCTCGAGGCCAACTTAATTGGTTATACGGGCGACCTGTACGGCGCTTTCGTTTCGCTGGCGTTTACGCGCTGGCTGCGTCCCTCGCGTGTGTTCGATTCGCTGGATGAGTTGATCGCGACCGTCGAGGGTAATATCGAAGATATTCGTCACAACTTGGGCGATCAGGGGGTGAGCATCCGTGATTAGCGATGAGGAAAAAGACCAGGTACGCGCTGCGTCTGACTTGGTTGCCATCGTGCAGGAAACGGTTGAGCTCAAGCCCCGCGGCCATGAGTTTTGGGGCTGCTGCCCCTTCCATGGCGAAAAGACGCCGTCCTTCCACATTATTCCCGCCACGCAGGTGTGGCATTGCTTTGGCTGCGGCGAGGGTGGCGACGTCTTCACCTATATCATGAAGCGCGAGAACCTGAGCTTTCCCGAGTCAATCCGTTATTTGGCCGATCGCGCAGGTATTGAGCTGCACGACACCGGAGATCGCCGCGAGCGCGGTACTAAGCGTGCCCGCATCTACGATCTGTGCGCCGAGACCGCCCAGTTCTACCACACCATGCTTATGCGCGGTAAGGACGGTCGTCCGCGCGAGTACTTTGCCAGCCGCGGCATGGGTGGCGACGTCTGCCGCCGCTACTGCCTGGGCTTTGCACCAGGCCGTAACGCGCTGGTGTCGCACCTGTCCCAGGCGGGTTTTACCCCGCAGGAGATGATCGACGCCAATGTTGCCGTGAGCCGCGGGCGCGGGCAGCTTGCCGACCGCTTCTACGACCGTGTGATGTTCCCCATCTTTGACGAGCAGGGTCACAACATTGCCTTTGGCGGTCGCATTATGGGCGACGGCCAGCCTAAGTATCTCAACACCGCCGAGACGAGCGTGTTCCATAAAAAGCGAAACCTCTACGGCTTTAATTGGGCCAAGGAGTTTATCGTCGCGCAAGATACCGCCATTGTGGTGGAGGGCTATACCGACTGCATCGCCTGCTGGGAGGCGGGGATTAAAAACGTCGTCGCCACGCTGGGCACCGCGCTCACGGAGCATCACGTCAAGACGCTCACCCGCTTTGCCAAGCGCATCGTGTATATGTTCGACGGCGATGCCGCGGGCCAGAAGGCCGCCCGCCGTGCGATTCAGTTTATTGAGCAGGATTCGATGGATCTGCGTTGCGTGGTGCTGCCCGACGGTAACGATCCCATGGAGTTCATCACGGCGCACGGCGGAGAGGAGCTGCAGAAACGCATTGACGCCGCCGAGCCGCTCATGGACTTTGTGTACCGTTCGCTGCAGGAGTCGAGCGATATTAGCACGCCGGGCGGTCGCGCCAAGGCGCTGGAAGATGCGCTGACGCTTATCTATCCGCTGCGCGATAGCTATATGATCGACACGTACTTTATCCAGATTGCCGACCTGCTTGGTTTGGACCTGGAGACCGTGCGCGCGAGCTCGGGCCGTGTGTTTCGCGATGTCGCCAAGCGCGAGGATGCTGAACGACGTCGTGAGCAGAACTATGAGCGCCAGCGGGCACAGGCTGAGCGGTCCGGTAGCGCGGGCGGTCGGGCGTCGGGTTCTCGCGATGCCGGTCGCGGCGCTTGGGCATCGGGCGCGACGCCGCCGGTGTCCGCGCCGGTCGAAGAAGAGCCGTACGACTACGTCCCGCTCGATGCCTACGGTGCCGCGCCCGTGGAGGTCGTCGACGACCTTCCGCCGATCGATGTGCCTGATGGTATGGGCGCTGTGCCTGCGGCTGACGGTTCGGGCGCACCGGCTGCGGCGGCGCCGATGGTTTTGACCGATCTAGAGCGCAAGTCCTTGGCAGGGGAGCGCGAGCTGTTGACCATGCTCACGAGCTACCCCGACCTGTTCCGCACGTATGCCGACCGCATCTGCTCCATCGAGTGGGTCGACCCACGTCACGAGTCCATCGCATGGGCCGTTTTGGCAACGCCGCCGGGAACCGATCCTTCAGCCTGCATGGATGCGGCGCGCTCGGTGTGTCCCGAGGCGGCAACGCTTGTGAGTGCCGGGCGCATCTCGGCGACGAGTAAGCACCCCACCGAGACGAACATCGTGTTTATGCTTGATACGCTCGAGCTCTACACCATCAAGCGCCGTATGCGTGCCGCACAGGCCAAGCTGCGCCAGGACCGTTCACTCGATGATGAGGCCCGTCGCGCCCTGACCGTGCAGGCCGCGCAGGATTCGCAGCGTCAACGCGAGCTGCAAAAGTCGATCGGCGGCGTGGCGGATCCGTTCCGCTTGATCGGCCTGGAGGCCGCAGGTACCGAACAGGCCTAGATGTTGTGGTCAACCAGCGTATTCTCGCCTATATCCAGTCCTCTTTTTGGGTATAGACGTCAATGTGTGTGCTAAAGTATTGAGTCCTGTGGACTATGAAGGGAGAATCTGTGCCAAAAAAGACTGAGAGCACGGGTACTGGGCTGGAATCCTACGTTGCAAAGCTCATGGGCAACGGCTCAAACAGGACTTCGGTAACCGAGGACGAGATTCAGGTCGCCCTGAAGGATATCGATGTTTCTGACGAGCAGCTCACCGCGGTGTATTCCGCGCTGCGCAACAGCGGCATCCAGATTATCTCCGCGAGCGGTAACGACGACGCCCCCATGGACGTCGACGATGACGATACCGATTCTGATACCGACGATTTCGATGACGACGACGAGCGCGATTCCGGCTCGCTCGACGATCATGAGCTCAAGATGGCCCGTCAGGCTGACGCCGAGATGGGTTCTTCCAAGAGCAAGAAGAAGCGCACCGTGCGCACGTCCCGTTCGCGTTCGCGCGTGCGCGGCATCGATGCCTCCACGGTGATGCTGACCGGCGACCCGGTCCGTATGTACCTCAAGGAGATCGGCAAGGTCGACCTGCTGACCGCCTCCGAAGAGGTCGATCTGGCCATGAAGATCGAGGCCGGTCTCGAGGCCACCGAGAAGCTCGAGGCTGCCGATGCTGGTGAGCTCGAACTCACGCGTGCCGAGATGCGTCGTCTTACGCGCATTGAGAACGTGGGCCTCGAAGCCAAGCAGGCGCTCATCAGTGCAAACCTTCGTCTGGTCGTCTCCATCGCCAAGCGCTATGTCGGTCGCGGCATGCTGTTCCTGGACCTGATCCAGGAGGGCAACCTCGGTCTGATCCGCGCCGTCGAGAAGTTCGACTACCAGAAGGGCTTTAAGTTCTCCACGTACGCCACATGGTGGATCCGTCAGGCCATCACGCGCGCTATCGCCGACCAGGCCCGTACCATCCGTATTCCCGTGCACATGGTCGAGACCATCAACAAGCTCGTCCGCGTGCAGCGTCAGCTCCTTCAGGACCTGGGCCGCGACCCGACCCCCGAGGAGATCGGTGCCGAGATGGACATGAGCGCCGACCGCGTCCGCGAGATCCAGAAGATCTCGCAGGAGCCCGTGTCGCTCGAGACCCCCATTGGCGAGGAAGAGGATTCCCAACTGGGCGACTTTATCGAGGACTCCCAGGCCATCGTTCCGCCCGATGCCGCCAGCTTTTCCATGCTGCAGGAGCAGCTCACCCAGGTGCTCGACTCGCTTGCCGATCGTGAGCGCAAGGTTATCGAGCTGCGCTTTGGCCTTGTCGACGGACATCCCCGTACGCTCGAGGAAGTCGGCCGCGAGTTTGGCGTCACGCGCGAGCGTATCCGCCAGATCGAGTCCAAGACCCTGGCCAAGCTCCGCCACCCGAGCCGTTCGAGCAAGCTGAAAGACTATATTGAGTCTTAACCTCGCAAGCAAGAAGCGCCCTCAAGCACATCCGCTTGGGGGCGCTTTCATGTAGACATTGGGGACGTTCTTGAATGACTGGTCGTTTAAGAACGTCCCCAATGACTGGGTCGGAAAATTTCTTAAAAAAGTTCTTGCCCTGAGCTGATTCGTCCGTATAATAAACTTCGTTGCTTGAGAGCACGCACCTATTCCTCGGTAGCTCAATGGTAGAGCACGCGGCTGTTAACCGCGCTGTTGTAGGTTCGAGTCCTACCCGGGGAGCCAGAATTTTCCAGCCCTTTCCGTTGGGCTTTAAATTCCTCGGTAGCTCAATGGTAGAGCACGCGGCTGTTAACCGCGCTGTTGTAGGTTCGAGTCCTACCCGGGGAGCCAGGTTGTAAAACCCGTCGCTTATGCGGCGGGTTTTTTGATGCCGCGATCGCCGTTCGCGAACGTTACCATATCAACATTTCGTGTCGAGGATGTAATCCCGAGGCTCGCCACCTCAACATGCCGCGGTCGTTGTAGAATATTGCAATGATTGCTCCCACGACATGGTGCCGCGAGCACCAAGAAAAGGAGATTCTTGTGTCTGAGACCATTAACGGCAGCCTGAGCGTCTCGAACGACGTTATTGCCGATATTGCCGGTTATGCCGCGATGACGTGCTATGGCGTTGTCGGTATGGCTGAGCAGCTCCAGGGCGCCGAGAGCGTGCGCCTGCTTGCCGGTCAGCGCCTCCGCAAGGGCGTGCTTGTCTCCGCCGACGAGGACGGCCTTACGGTCGATCTTCACGTCGTGCTCGAGAACGGCGTCAACATGAAGTCCGTCTGCCACAATCTTTCGAGCTCCGTTGCCTTCACTTTGCAGGAGATCGCCCAGATCGATCCCGCCAGCCTTAAGATCGGCATCCATATCGACGCGCTCAAGAGCCGTCTGAACTAGCATCCGAAAACGGAGATTCAAATACCCATGATTGCAAAGACCATTCGCACCTGTTTTCCGATCGCTGCGGCTGCCGTTTCCGACAAGGCCGAGGAGATCAACAAGCTCAACGTCTTCCCCGTACCCGACGGCGATACCGGCACCAACATGTCGCTCACGCTCGCCTCGGTGACCAAGGAGCTCTCCGCCCTTCCCGCCGATGCCGACATGGAGGCCATCGCCGGCGCCATCACTCACGGCTCCCTCATGGGCGCCCGCGGTAACTCCGGCGTCATCACGTCGCAGATTCTGCGCGGCGTGGCCGAGGGCCTCGTCTCTGCCGATGAGCCCATCACCTCCGCCAACATCGCTTATGCGTTCCGTCGTGCCGTCAAGGTCGCCTTCCAGGCCGTCCGCAAGCCCATCGAGGGCACGATCCTCACGGTACTGCGCGATGTCTCGACCAAGGCCGACGAGTGCGAAAAGAAGAAGTTCTCGGCCGAGGACGCGCTCGATGCCATCGTTGTCGAGGCCTACCAGTCTGTCGCCCGCACGCCCGACCTGCTGCCGGTTCTGAAGGAGAACGGCGTGGTCGACTCCGGCGCCTTTGGCTTTGCCATCTTCCTGGAGAACTTTGTTGCCGCTGCGCTCGGCCGTAGCACCGTTGTCGAGGATTTCTCCGCCACGTTTGATTCTGCCGGCTCTGCCCGCGATGCGGCCCTCGGTCGCGTTGAGATCGAGGCCAACGATGACTGGGAGGGCTCGGAGTTCCGCTACTGCAACGAGTTCCTCTTTAAGGCCGATGCCCCGTTTGACGAGGACGAGTGCCTTAAGTTCCTGGGCTCCATGGGCGACTGCGAGTTGCTCGTGGGTGCCTATCCCGACTACAAGATCCACGTGCACTCCAACACCCCCAACCTGGTGCTCGAGCACATGCTGCAGCTTGGTCAGATCTATGAGGTCTTTATCCACAACATGGAGATGGAGGCCCACGACCGTACCGCTAAGATCCACGAGGATCAGGAGAAGGCCGCCGAGCCCGCGAAGGCCCTGGGCTTTGTCGCCGTTGCCGCCGGTTCTGGTGAGGCCGACATCCTCAAGTCCCTCGGCGTTGACGTGATCGTCTCGGGTGGCCAGACCATGAACCCCTCGACCGCCGACCTGTTGGGCGCCGTCGACCAGGTCAACGCGACCTCGGTCATCATCCTGCCCAATAACGGCAACATCCGCATGGCTGCCGAGGCCGCAGCCTCTGCCTGCACCGACAAGAAGGTCGCCGTCGTTCCCACCAAGACCGTCCCGCAGGCGTTCTCCGCGCTGTTCGCCGTCCTGCCCGATTCTGAGCTCGAGGACGCCGTTGCCGCCATGGTTGACGCCATCAGCGAGGTCCGCGATGGCGAGGTCACCCGCGCCGTGCGCGACTCCAGCGCCTCGGACGGCTCTCCGATTCACTCCGGTGACGTCATGGGCATCATCGCCGGCTCCATCGACGTGGTCGGTTCCGACGTGAAGCAGGTCACGCTCGACTGCATCAACCGCATGCAGGAGGAAGAGGAAGGCGACGCGCTGACGATTCTGGCCGGCGAGGAGCTATCCGACGAGGCCTTCCAGGAGATCGTCGACGCCATCGAGGAGGCTCAGCCCGATCTGGAGATCGACGCCCATCGTGGCGAGCAGCCGCTCTATCCCGTGATCTTCTCGATCGAGTAGGCTCTGCCTATGTCCGAGCTGTGCTCCGTGCCGCGCGTCTCGGAGCGCTTTGCCCAGAGCAATGCGCTCGACGAGGATATCGCGCGACTCAAATATGTTTCGGGTAAACGTGAGGAGGCCCTTCGCCGTCTGGGAATTCGGACGGTGGGGGACCTCCTTCTCCATATCCCTCATCGATACCTGGACTTTACCCGTTCTTGGTCTATCGAGATGGCGCCCATCGGTACTGTGTGCACCATCATCGCCACGGTCGACCGTATCGTCCAAAAACAGCCGCGTCCGCGCATGCAGGTGACCGAGGTCTCACTCGTTGACGAGACGGGCGTGCTGCAGGTCGCCTTTTTCCGCCAGCCCTGGATTGCCCAGCAGCTTAAGCAGGGCGACCGCCTGGCCGTGATGGGCAAGGTTGAGTTTGCCTACGGTTTTAAGCAGATGGCCTCGCCGCACTTTGAAAAGCTCGAGGAAGGGCGTGCCGCGGGCACTATCCTGCCGGTCCATTACGTGAGTGATGGCGTGAGCCAGGCGTGGATGCGCCGCATCGTAAGCGGCGCGCTCGAGGTCGTCGGCAATCCCTTTGATCCCATTCCGGCACCGCTGCGCGTTAAGCGTCGCCTGATGAGCAATGCCCGCGCGCTGCGCTCAATCCATTTTCCATCGAGTATGGCCGAGCGCGATATCGCGCGCGCACGGCTTGCCTACGAGGAGTGCCTCTACCTGCAGCTGGCGCTGCGCCTGCGCAACGACGGCGGCCTGGTCGATGTGGTGCCCTATGCCCACACCGCGGGCGAGCACCTGGCCGTGCTCAAGCAAGCCCTGCCGTTTTCGCTGAGCGACGAGCAGGAGGCCGCGTTCCAAGACATCCTGCATGATATGTGCGATGGCGGGCGAGTGATGAACCGGCTGCTGCTGGGCGATGTCGGTACCGGTAAGACCGCCGTTGCCGCCTGCGCGCTGGCTGTGGCTGCCGATAGCGGCACGCAGGCCTGCGTTATGGCGCCCACGGGCGTGCTGGCGCGCCAATATGCCGATAAGATCGGCCCTCTGCTCTCGCAGGCCGGCATGTCCTGGGCACTTCTGACGGGTGCCACGCCGGCCGCAGAGCGCGAGCGCATCCATGCACAGCTGGAATCGGGCGAGCTTGACGTGCTCTTTGGCACCCACGCGGTTCTTTCGGATAACGTTGCGTTCAAGCATCTGTCGCTCGTTGTCATCGATGAACAGCACCGGTTTGGTGTGGGCCAACGCAACGCCCTGCGCGCGAAGGGCCCCGGTGCCGATCTGCTCGTTATGACGGCAACGCCCATCCCGCGTACGCTGGCGCTTTCGGTCTACGGCGATCTGGACACGAGCATCATCCGTCATCGGCCCGTCCCTGGCGCTGGCGTGACGACGCGTGTTCTCACCGAGTCGAGCCGCGACCTCGCCTATGGCGCCATCCGCGAGGCACACGAAAAGGGTCAGCAGGCCTACGTGATTTGCCCGCTTGTGGAGCCGAGTGACTCGGCCGATGAGCTGGAAGACGTGCCCGGTATTGCCCGCGACGATGAGGGCCGCGTAACCGTCCCCGTGCCGCTGCACGATACGGCAACCGAGCTCGACCGCCTGCGTCTGGCGTTGCCGGGGCTTGCCATCGAGCGCCTTCACGGCCGCATGCCGGCGGGGGAGAAGGATCGCGTGATCGACGCCTTCAAGCGTGGCGAGATTGACGTGCTCGTCTCGACTACGGTGGTCGAGGTGGGCGTCGACGTGCCTAACGCTACCGTCATGGTCATCGAGAACGGTGAGCGCTTTGGCTTGGCGGCCCTGCACCAGCTGCGCGGCCGCGTGGGCCGTGGCAGCGTGTCGGGCACCTGCCTGGTTATGACGCACTCCAAGGGCAACGGCGGCGCGTTGGCGGCGCAAGATCGTCTGCAATCGCTCGAAAAAACCTCGGATGGCTTTACGCTCGCCCAGCTGGACCTGCGTCTGCGCCACGAGGGCGAAATCCTGGGGTATCGCCAGCATGGCGGTGTGACCTTGCGCTTTGTGGACCTGGACGCCGATGAGGACCTTATCGAATGGGCCCATTTGGACGCGGTCGAGCTCTTGCGGTATGCTTGCAACCTTGACTCTGTGGCGACGCGTCCCTTGCGCGACGCGGTCGCCATGCGTTATCGACATATCTTTAAGGAGGTCAGCGGAGGATGAGAATCATCGGCGGCGAATGGCGCGGTCGTAAGATCGAGGAGCCCCGTGGTCGCGATGTCACCCGCCCCACGACTGATCGCGTGCGCGAGGCGTGCGCATCTATGGTCATGTCGGCATTCGGTTTCGATTTGGACGAGGTTCGTGTGCTGGACGCCTTCGGCGGCTCCGGCGCTCTGGGAATCGAGATGCTCTCTCGTGGGGCCTGCTTGCTCACGACTTTTGAGATCGATCGCAACGCCGCGCGGCTCATTACCAAGAATATCGAGTCGCTCTGCCGTGACCGTGCGCGCTGGCGCGTTGTGACGGGTGACGTGCTGGCGAGCGCCTCGCGCGGCCGCGTGCCGGGTGGTCCTTTTAATCTGGTCCTGCTCGATCCGCCCTATGCGTTTGGCGCCGAGCCGGTCGAGGAGCTGCTGCAGGACCTGGCTCAGCAGGGTTTACTTGCGTCTGGCGCTTACGCCCTGTTTGAGCATGCCGCCGCCGATGCGGGCGCGCATCCGGCAGGCTTTGAGACTGTACGTGAAAAGCGCTACGGCATTACCTCGGTCGACCTGCTTCGTTGGGTCGGCGATGACGACGGTGAGGACGATAGTGCCGTCACCGATGCTGATAACAACGATGCCACGACGTTTCAGGAGGACGCCCATGAATGACACCATCAACCGCGTGATCGTCCCGGGCACCTTCGATCCCATCACGTTTGGCCATATCGATGTGATCCGCCGCGCCCGACGCATCTTTCCCAGCGTGATTGTCGCCGTGGCCGAATCGCAGGGTAAAAACGGTGTGGGCACCACGTTTATGCTCGATGAGCGCGTGGCGCTGGCCCGCGAGGCGCTCGGTGATATCGACGGCGTCGAAGTCCTGCCCTTTACCGGCCTCTTGGTCGACTTCGCTCGTGAGCAGGGGGCGGGGGCCGTGGTCAAGGGCCTGCGCGCCATGACCGACTTTGAGTATGAGCTGCAGCAGGCCGACCTCAATTATCGTTTGGATAGCGAGCTGGAGTCCATCTTTGTCATGAGTGCTCCGCAGTACGGTTACATCTCGAGCTCGGTGGTACGCCAGATTGCGTCGCTTGGGAGCGATGTATCGACGTTTGTCCCACCCAACGTGGTCGAAGCGCTCAGACATCGCTTTTCGTGACGTTTCTTATTGCCTGGTGGCATGTGGTAAACTAGCACGATGATATGTTACCTATGAAAGGAGACCGGATGCCGGGCGAGAATTTTCCTGGCGATAGGATCGTCAGCTTGGTCGATGAGCTCGAAGGGCTGATCGAGGAAGCCAAGCCGCCTTTCGGCAAGAACGCTCAGTTCAAGGTCATCGACGCCGACGTGTTCTTCAACATCCTCGACGAGATCCGCATGAGCTATCCCGAGGAGTGGCAGAAGTCCCGCCGTATCCTTAAGGAGCGCGAGGAGCTTATGGCTTCCGCCGCCGCTCAGGCCGATTCCATCATCGCCGACGCTCAGCAGCAGGCCCTCACCATTGCCGGTGAGCAGGAGATCGTCCGCCTTGCGCAGCAGCAGGCCGACGACATCCGCGATCGTGCCCAGCAGTACGAGCGCGAGACGCGTTATGCTGCCGAGGACTACGCAGAGCAGGTCTTTACGCACCTGGAGGAGAACCTCAAGAGCCTTACCGGCACCGTTACCCGTTGCCGTCAGCAGCTCAACGAGGGTGCCGCCCAACAGAATGGTCAGTGGTAATGGCTGAGTTCCCGAGCGTTACCGTTGATCTTTCCGAGCAGCTCGAGTTTCCTGGAGATTCGTATCCGCTGACCGGTAAGGTCGATGTCGCCACCTACACGGTGGGCGAGAAGGAGTACCAGCTTCAGGACGGCATCGACTACGACGTTGTCTTTACCAATGCCGGTACCGGTGTCTTGCTCACGGGCATGGTCCGCGCGCACGCCACCGGCGAGTGCGACCGTTGCCTGGAGCCCGCCTCGTTTGATATCGCCGGCGAGATTGAGGAGTTCTACCTCTTTGAGGAGCCCGAGGATCCCGAGGCCTACGAGGACGGCTACGAGCTCCTGGGTGAGGACCGCATCGTCGATCTGGGCGAGCCCATCAATGACGCGGTCGTTATGGACACGCCGTTTGTGGTGCTCTGCAAGCCCGATTGCCGTGGTCTGTGCCCCACATGCGGTTGCAATCTCAACGTCGAGCAATGCGATTGCGCCGCCCAGGCAGAGGCGGAATGGGCCGCTGTCACGGAAAATCCATTTGCAGCATTGAAAAATCTCAAGCTCGATTAGTAAAACTGTGGTAGTATCGCTACTTGCGCGTAATCGCCACACTGGATAGTTCATAAGGAAGGTCACTATGCCCGTACCTAAACAAAAGCAGGGTCGTATCCGCACTCACACCCGTCGTTCCGCCAACATGAAGATTTCGGCTGCGGCTCAGTCCACGTGCCCCCGTTGCGGCGCTGTCAAGCTTCCGCACCACGTGTGCCCCAGCTGCGGTTTCTACAAGGACCGCGAGGTTATCGTTACCGAGTAACGGTATACTCTGGATGCGATGCCGTTCCAAATGGAACCACAATGGCCGGCTCAATGAGTCGGCCATTTTTTTATAAGGAGCATGTATATGAGTAACGTTCGCGTTTGTGTAGACGTTGTGGGCGGAGACGAGAAACCTCAGGTTGTTCTCGATGGTATCGAGGCTGCGCTTGCCGCCGATCCCGATATCGAGGTCTTGGCCGTCGGTCCCGCAGAGATCGTGAACCCCTTTGCCGCGGCTCACGCTCGCGTTGAGGCCTTGGAGGCGCCCGATGTCATCGCCATGGATGACGATCCCATTCGAGCCGTGATGACCAAGCGCAAGTCCTCGATCGTGCTTGCCTGCCGCGCTATCAAGAAGGGTAACGCGGACGCGTTCTTCTCTGCCGGCTCCACCGGCGCCATGACCGCTGCCGCTACCGCCTACGTGACGCCGTTTAGGTATCAGGCCGAGGGCAAGAAGCAGCCGGTGCGTCCGTGCCTCACCAATGCACTGCCCAACCGCGCCGGCGGCCTGACGGTCCTGTGCGACATGGGCGCTAACCCCGATGTCGAGGTCGACGACATGGTGCGTTTTGCCCAGATGGGTAGCGCCTATGCGCGTGTCGTCCTGGGCATTGAGCATCCCCGCGTCGGTCTGCTCGGCAACGGCACGGAGGACGAGAAGGGCTCCAACTTTACCAAGGCGTGCTTCCCCGCCATGAAGGCCGCCGTTCCCGGCTTTGTGGGCAACTGCGAGGGCACCGACCTGACCTCGGGTAACTTTGACGTCGTCGTTGCCGATGGCATGTCGGGCAACATCGCGCTCAAGGCAACCGAGGGCGCCGCTAAGTTTTTGCTGCAAGAGCTCAAGGGTGCCTTTATGGCTTCGCTCGGCACCAAGATCGCCGCGTTGCTCATCAAAAAGCAGATGCGCGAGATCAAGGCAAAGCTCTCGGGCGATGCTAAGGGCGGCGCCATTCTGCTGGGCCTGCGTGGCGTGGTCCTGATCGGCCACGGTGCCACCTCGGTCGAGGCCGTCAAAAACGGTACGCTCGCCGCGGCGGAGGCCGTGCGCGCCGGGCTTGTCGAGAACGTCGCCAACTCTATGGACGGCATCGTTTTGTAGGAGCGAGTTAGAGCGCCGTTATGTGCCTCGCGGCCTTCGTCGTGGGGTAGAATCAAAACCGTGTCTTGGCGCTGCGCTTGCGGCGCCAGCTCGTTGATGTTCACGCAATACGAGAGGAAGCGCTATGGACCGCTCCGAAATCTTCGATAAGATCGCCGAAGTCGCCGCTGACGTTCTGGGCGTCGATGTCGCCGACATTAGCGACGAGACTACCTTTGACGATCTCGATGCCGATTCGCTCGAGCGTCTGCAGCTGGTGACGGCCATCGAGGACGAGTTCGACCTCGAGATCGATGACGAGACCCTGCTGTCGCTCAACTCTGTCGCCGACGCTGTCGACGCTATTGAAAACGCCAAGGAGGCCTAAGTCTTGGCTTTATCTCAACGACTCGCGCGCGCCCAGGAAATCCTGGGCCACGAGTTCAATAACAAGGTGCTGCTGCGCGCGGCGCTCACGCACCCTTCTGCCGTGGAAGGTCAGCCCGTCTCGGCGAGCTATGAGCGCCTTGAGTTTTTGGGCGATTCCATTTTGGGCGCCGTGGTTGCCCGCTCGCTCTTCGAGTCTTATCCGGAGTTTGACGAGGGCAAGCTTACGCGCCTGAAGGTGTCGCTCGTCTCGGGTGCCACGCTGTCCGAGGTGTCCCATGAGCTGGGCATCGACGACATCATCATCTTTGGTGCCTCCGAGACCGGCACGGGCGCGCGCGGCCTGCATTCGGCACTCGAGAACGTCTACGAGTCACTCGTGGGCGCGCTGTATCTGGATGCCGGCTGGGATGCGGCGGCGGAGTTTATCCACCGTACACTCAAGCCGCACCTGGCTTCCGAGCGTGCCGAGCACCCCGCGAACCCCAAGTCGTTCTTGCAGGAGTGTGTGCAGGCAGACGGCCACGAGCCTCCCGCGTATAAGCTGGTTGGCTCCGAGGGCCCCGCGCATGCGCCCACCTTTACCGCTGTGGTGCTCATCGACGGCATCCGCCAGGGCCGCGGTACCGGTTCCTCCAAGAAGGAAGCCGAGGGAGCCGCTGCACTCGAGGCGCTCGACCGCATGGGTTACACCACCAACGGCGTGATTCTGAACAAGAAGCCTGTTTAAGCGAGGAGCCGTGTATCTCAAGTCCCTCACGCTCAAAGGGTTCAAGTCGTTTGCCGACCGCGCCCATATGACGTTTGAGCCGGGCCTGACCGTCATCGTCGGTCCCAACGGCTCGGGAAAATCGAACATCTCTGACTCGATTCTGTGGGTCCTGGGCGAGCAGAGCGCCAAGCAGCTGCGTGGCCAGGCCATGGAAGACGTCATCTTCTCGGGCTCGTCGGCGCGCAAGCCGGTGGGTGTGGCCGAGGTCACGCTGGTGCTCGACAACTCGGACCATATGCTGCCCGTCGACTTTGACGAGGTGGCCATCACACGCCGCATGTACCGCTCGGGCGAGAGTGAGTACCTCATCAACTCGAGCCCGTGCCGCCTGATGGACATCCAGGACATCCTGCACGATTCGGGCCTGGGCAAGGATACGCATTCCATCATCAGTCAGGGCAAGCTCGATGCCATTTTGCAGAGCCGCCCCGAGGAGCGCCGCGCCCTCATTGAGGAGGCCGCCGGCATCTCCAAGCACAAGCGTCGCAAGGAGCGTGCGCTCAATAAGATTAAGTCGATGGACGAGCACCTGACCCGTGCCCGCGACATTAATAAGGAGATCGCCCGTCAGCTGCGGCCGCTGGAGCGTCAGGTCGATCGCGCGCGCAAGTACAAAGAGCTGTCCTCGCGCGCGAACGAGCTTACGCAGATGCTGGCCGTCGACGAGCTGCGTTCACTGCAATCGCAGTGGAACGACTTGGAGAGCCGCTCTAAGGAGGGCGCCGCCGAGCTGGAGCTCGCGCAGTACCGCCTGGGTGAAAAAGAGCGCGAGCTCGAGAAGCTCCAAGTTATGCTCGAAGAAAAGGGCCTGTTTGTGGGCGACTTGGGCGAGCAGCGCCGCCATATGCAAGATGTGGTCGGTCGCATTAACTCCGACATGCGCCTGCTCGAGGAAAAGGGCCACAACATGGTGTCGCGCCTGTCCGACATGCGCGGCCAGATCTCGAGCTCCGAGCATCAGCGCCGGCGCGTGGTCGAGGAGCTCGAGGATGCGCGTGCCCAGCTCGAGGAAGTGACCGGTGCGCACATGCAGGCCCAGGAGGACGTTGACGCCGCTGGTCCTGCCGCCGCCGAGCTCCACGAGCGTCGCGTTGCGCTCGACAATCAGATTTCGCAGCTCACGCGCGAACAGCGCGATGTACAGCGCGTTGCCGATAATGCTGCGCTCGAGCTCGCCAAGGTGAAGGACTCGCTGAGCAACGCCGAGGTCGAGGACAACATGTATGCCTCGCGCCTGGAGCAGATCGATGAGCAGCTCGAGGAGGTCACGGCATCGCTTGATAGCCGCCGCAACCGTGCCGAGGAGCTTGAGAGTGCGCTTGAGGCGGCCCGTCAGGCCCAGAGCGATGCACGCGAGGCCACCGAGACGGCGCGCGCTGCCCTCAAGGACCTGCGTGCCCGCGAAGGCGAGGCGCGCAACAAGCTGTCCGAGGTGCGCTCGGAGCTCGTGAGCCAAAAGAAGCTCGATGCTCGCATGGCCGACAGCTCGCCGCTCGTAAGCCGCCTGGTGGGCGCGCTGGGCGACGATGTTTCGGGCCGTCTGGGCGATGTGCTCGAGGCGCCGCGTGAGCTTGAGGGCCTGGTTGAGCAACTGCTCGCCGGCGATATCGATGCCCTGTTGTTCGATAACGCCGCCGCACTTGAGCGCGCCGGTCGCGCTGCCTTGGACCAGAAGAAGGCCTCGGGCGAGGCGCTGCTGGTGGCGCGCAGCGTGAGCGGCTCTGCGGCCGCCGAGGGTGCCGCCGGTACCCGTCTGGTTGATCGCCTGTCCGTGCGAGCGGGCTATGGTCCGGTCGTCGAGGCGTTGCTCGGCGGCTATTACGTGGTCGATGACTTGCCTTGTGCGCTGTCCGCGCCGGTCGTTGATGGCGTGACCTATGTGACTCCCGATGGCGCCCGCGTGAGCTGCGGCGGCCTGGTTCGCGTGGGGCTTGATGCCGGCGAGGCTTCGGGCGCTCTGGAGCGCAAGCGTCGTATCCGCGAGTTGGAAGGCCTGGAGCCCGATCTTGCTGCCGTGTTTGAGCATGTTTCGGACCAGGTCGTCGAGGCCAATGCGGCCGTCGAGGAGGCCCGTGCCGCCGAGGGCGATGCCGCTGGCGAGATTGCCCGCCTTGAGGGCGAGCGTCGCTCCCTGCTGTCCGAGATCGGCCGCCTGGAGCAGAGTGCCAACAATGCCGAGGTCGAGCGCGTGCGCATTTCCAAGCGCCGCGAGCAGGCTGCCGAGGCCGTTCGTGCCGCCCGTCCGCGCGTGGACGACCTCACTCGTTCGCGTGACGAGGCTCGTGCGCAGGCGAGCGACCTGGGCCTGCAGATTGCTGAGGCCAATGATGAGCTCGATCGCGTGCGTCGCGACGATTCCGAGGCCGCCAGCAAGCTCGCCGACGCTAAGGTGCGCCTGGCTCAGACGAGCGAGCGTCTTCGTTCTCTGAGGGGCCGCGTGCCCGACCTGGAGCATCGCCTGGAGGGCATCGACCGCCGTATCCGCGGAACACGCCAGGCCTCGCGCTCGCTTGAGCTGCTGCGCCTTCGCGTCGATCCCATGCACGAGCGCTATTCTGCCCTGTTGGAGCGCGCCTCGGACTGGGCTGCGCGCCTGCGCGATCAGGCTTCGCTCGAGGAAGCGGACTCGGCTTCGCTTAAGAAGACCATCGAGGACGCCAAGACCGAGGTCGCCCGCGCCAAAGAGAGGGTCGATGCTGCCGCCACGACGCAAAATGAGTTCAGGGTGGCGCGCGGCAAGCTCGAGGTGCAGGTCGAGGCTGCCATCAAGGCCATTACCGCCGATGGCACCACGGTGCTCGAGGAAGCGCTCATGCTTCCTGCGCCCACCGATCGCGATGCCGCCGAGCGCGAGCTTAACCAACTCGTGCGCCAGATCAACAACCTGGGCCCTGTGAACCAGGTTGCCATGGAGGAGTACGAGCAGCTCAAGCGCCGCGCCGATTACATCGAGGAGCAGCTGGCCGATCTGGAGAGCGCGCGCAAGGCGCTCACCAAGATCACCGTGGCGATCGACCGCAAGATGCGTAAGGCCTTCCTAGTGACGTTTGAGAAGGTCGATGCGAACTTCCGCGAGATCTTTGCCATGCTCTTCCCGGGCGGTCAGGCTCACCTTGAGATGACCGACCCCGAGCATCCGGCCGAGACGGGCATTGAGGTCGTGGCGCAGCCGCGCGGCAAGCGTATCACCAAGATGATGCTCATGTCGGGTGGCGAGAAGAGCCTGACGGCGCTCGCCCTGCTCTTTGCCGTATACCGTACTCGCACGGTGCCGTTCTATGTGCTGGACGAGGTCGAGGCGGCGCTCGACGACGCCAATCTGTCCAAGCTCATCGGCGCCCTCGATGTGCTGCGTTCCGATACGCAGCTCTTGGTAATCTCGCATCAGCGCCGTACTATGGAGGATGCTGACGTTCTCTACGGCGTCTCGATGCAAGCCGACGGCGTCAGTCGCGTCGTCTCGCAAAAACTCGATCGTGAAACCGGAAAGGTCGTGAATGCATAATGGGATTCTTTGACGCACTCTCGCGCGGACTTGAGCGCAGCCGCGAGGCCCTTAACGAGGTCTTCTACTTTGGCGGTGAGGTCGATGAGGATTTTTGGGAGGACCTTGAGGACACCCTCGTTATGGGTGACATGGGTGCCGAGGTCGCCATTCAAGTCTCCGATGACCTGCGTGATGCCGCTGCCAAGAAGAACCTCAAGACCGCCCCGCAGCTTCGCCGCGCCCTGGCCGAGCAGCTCGAGGGCCATTTTGTGCCTGTTGAGCGCGACCCGTTTTCCGATACGCCGAGCTGCGTGCTGTTTGTCGGCATCAACGGTGCCGGCAAGACCACCACGGTCGGCAAGATTGCGAGCGCCATGGCCGCCCGCGGCAAGAACGTGGTTATCGGTTCGGCCGACACCTTCCGCGCCGCCGCCATCGAGCAGCTCGATGTGTGGGGACAGCGTGCCGGCGTACCGGTTATCAAGCGTGACCGCGGCTCCGATCCGGCGAGCGTGTGCTACGACGTGCTCGACGAGGCTGATAAGCGCGGCAGCGACCTGGTGCTCATTGATACCGCCGGTCGTCTGCACACGAGCCCCGAGCTCATGCGCGAGCTCGCCAAGGTGGTCAATGTGACTCGTAAGCGCGCCGCCAATATGGCCGCCGGTCCCATGCCGGTCTCGGTCGTGCTTGTGATCGATGCCGCCACTGGTCAGAACGGTCTGAACCAGGCGCTCGAGTTTAACGAGGCGCTGGGCCTGGACGGTATTATCATGACTAAGCTCGACGGCACGGCTAAGGGCGGTATCGCCATGGCCGTGGCCGAGAAGCTCAAGCTCCCGATCCTGCGCATCGGCGTGGGCGAGCAGGTCGATGACCTGCAGGAGTTTAACGCCAAAGATTTCTGCCGCGCCCTGGTGGGCGAGTCCAACTAAGGAGTGACTAGTGTTTGATTCCCTGAGCGATCGCCTCAACGACACATTTGACCGCCTGCGCGGCAAGGGTAAGCTGACCGAGGCCGATATTACTTCGGCCATGCGCGATATTCGCATGGCCCTGCTCGAGGCCGACGTTAACTTTAAGGTCGTCAAGGAGTTCGTCGCCAAGACCAAGGAGCGCTGCATGACCGCCGAGGTCATGGAGTCGCTGTCGCCGGCGCAAAACGTCGTCAAGATCGTGCTCGACGAGCTCACCGAGATGCTCGGCTCAACCGAGAGCAAACTCGTCTTTAGCAACCGCATTCCCAATGTCATCATGCTCGTGGGCTTGCAGGGCTCCGGTAAGACCACGGCGGCCGTAAAGCTGGCCTACCTGCTCAAGAAGCAGGGCCGCTCGCCGCTGCTCGCCGCGTGCGACGTCTACCGTCCCGCCGCTGCCGACCAGCTGGCCACGCTCGGTGGCGAGATCGGCGTGCCGGTCTTCCGCGGTGACGGAGCGCACCCGGTCGATATTGCCAAGGGCGCCATCCAAGAGGCCGTCGACCACCTGCGTGACGTGGTCATCGTCGATACCGCCGGTCGTCTTCAGATCGACGAGCAGATGATGCAGGAGGCCGTCGACATCAAGAAGGCCGTCAAGCCCGACCAGGTGCTGATGGTCGTCGACGCCATGACCGGCCAGGACATCGTCAACGTCGTCTCGACCTTCGCCGATCGCACCGACTTTGACGGTGTGATCATCTCCAAGCTCGACGGCGATGCCCGTGGCGGCGGCGCACTTTCGGTGCGTCAGGTGACCGGTAAGCCCATCAAGTTTGTGAGCATGGGCGAGAAACCCGATTCGCTTGAGCCGTTCTATCCCGATCGCATGGCCAAGCGCATTCTGGGCATGGGCGATGTTGTCGGCATTATCGAGAAGGCCCAGGAGGCAGCCGATGCAGAGCAGCTTGAGGCTGCCGAGCGTATGCTGCGCGAGGGCTTTACCATGAACGACATGCTCGACCAGATGAAGGCTGTCAAGAAGATGGGCGGCATGAAGGGCATCCTGGGTATGCTCCCCGGCGGCCAGCGCGCGCTCAACCAGATGGGCGGCAATTTGGACGAGGGCATCTTCGACAAGAACGAGGCCATCATCATGTCGATGACCAAGGAGGAGCGCCTGCGTCCCTCCATCATCAACGGCCAGCGCCGCGCCCGTATCGCCAAGGGCGCCGGCGTGACTCCCACCGAGGTCAATAGCCTTATGAAGCAGTGGGGCGAGATGAACAAGATGATGGGCCGCATGCGCTCGATGGCCAATCAGGCACAGGCCGGTGGCAAGAAGGGCAAGAAGGGTAAGAAGGGCAAAAAGATGCGCATGCCCAATATTCCCGGTCTGGATGCCATGGGCCTGGGTGGCATGGGCGGCCTGGGAATGGGCGGCCCCAAGTCCGATATGGACCTGCTGCGCCAGATGGAAGCGCAGATGCGCAATAAGAAGTAACGGCTTAATTGAGTCTACTATGGCGAAGGCCGCCTGGATGGTGTTCCAGGCGGCCTTCGTCGTTGTTGCGTTATTTGTTGAGTGAGCAGGCGCGTGATGGCATCGATTGCCTGTCGCTAGTGGCAGGCGCAACCTTCGTGGCCCTCGTGCTCGTGATGGCCGTTGCAGCCACAGGACTCGCCATGCTCATGGGAATGCTCGTGGTCGTGACCGTGGCAGCCGCAGGTGGCCTCGCCGTTCTGTGCGAGCGTGCCAGCGATAAGGGCCTCGACGCACGCATCGCAGCTGCCTTGAGCTCCCGCATAGACGGTGATACCGGCTTGGGCAAGCGCGTTGATAGCGCCACCGCCGATGCCGCCGCAGATGAGTGTGTCCACGCCGCCATTGGCGAGCAGACCCGCCAGCGCGCCGTGACCGGTGCCGCCGGTGCCCACGACCTGCTCGTTGAGCACCTTGCCGTCCTGGATGTCATAGATCTTGAACTGTTCGCTGCGGCCAAAGTGCATAAAGATGTTGCCGTTGTCATACGTGGTTGCCACCCTCATGGTGTCGACCTCCTTTGCTGGCCATGCGGCCGTCGTCGTGGCGATGGGGGAGTACGCGATATTGCCACCTTCGATGATAAGTGCTCGCCCGTTGACCAGCGCGTTTGCCACCTTTCGATGCGCGCGACTGCTAATGGCCGCCACCGTGGCTCGTGCGACGCCCATGTGCAGGGCGACGGCCTCCTGATTGAGGCCTTCCAGGTCGCACAGGCGCAGGACCTCGAGTTCGTCGACCGTCATGTCGATGGCATCGCCGCTCGCCAGGCCATCGGGGGTAAAACCGCGATATTCGGGGATGATCCCGACGCGGCGTAATTTTTCGCGTCTTCCTGCCATGCACTCTCCAAATCTGACATATGTCAACAATAGAATAACGAACGTGCGGATTTGCGCAAGGAATTTCTGTCATATGTCAGAAAATGAGGGCTTATGTTTGGGCTGTGGGGCCGCGTGCGCCTGGGCTACAATGAATCTCGCTTGTAGGCGACTGATAGGAGGGTCAATGAGCAAGGCTGATCAACAGTTTGTAACCATGTGCCGAGATATCTTGGACCATGGCACCACCACCGAGGGCCAAAAGGTCCGCCCGGTGTGGGAGGACGGCACCCCTGCCTATACTATTAAAAACTTTGGCGTTACGGCACGCTACGACCTGCGCGAGGAGTTTCCGGCGCTTACCCTGCGTCGTACGGCCCTCAAATCTGCCATGGATGAGATCCTGTGGATCTATCAGAAGAAGTCCAATAACGTGCATGACCTCAACAGCCATATTTGGGATGAGTGGGCCGACGAGTCCGGCTCTATCGGCAAGGCCTACGGCTACCAGATTGGCCAGAAGAGCCATTATGCCGAGGGCGACTTCGATCAGATGGACCGCGTGCTGTACGACCTTAAGCACACGCCGTACAGCCGCCGCATTATGACGAACACCTATGTGTTTAGCGACCTGTCCGAGATGCACCTGTATCCGTGCGCCTACAGCGTGACCTATAACGTCACGCAGCGTCCGCAGGATGACAAGCCGACGCTCAACATGATTCTCAACCAGCGCAGCCAGGACATTTTGGCCGCGAACAACTGGAATGTGTGCCAGTACGCCATTTTGCTGATGATGGTTGCGCAGTCGGTCGATATGATTCCCGGCGAACTGCTGCATGTGATCGCCGATGCCCACATTTACGACCGTCATGTCGATATCGTCCGCGAGCTTATCGAGCGTCCGCAGTTTGCCGCGCCCAAGGTAACGCTTAACCCCGATGTGCATGATTTCTACGCGTTTACGACCGACGACCTGATCGTCGAGGGCTATGAGCACGGTCCGCAGGTAAAGAACATCCCCATTGCGGTGTAGGTGACGCGCATGACGTGTAAGCTTTCTGCCATTGTCGCCGTGTGCGATGACTGGGGTATTGGGTGCGAGGGCGACATGGTGGTGTCCAACCGTGCCGACATGCGTCATTTTGTGGCGTGCACCAAAGGTTGCCCGGTCATCATGGGGCGCAAGACGCTGTTGAGTTTTCCCGGCGGACGACCGCTCAAGAATCGCCGCAATATCGTGCTCACCCGCGACGAGAGCTTTGCTGCCGAGGGCGTCGACGTGGTGCATAGCATCGACGAAGCGCTCGCCGCGGTAGCCGATGAACCCGTTGCGTGGGTGATTGGCGGCGGCGAGGTATATCGACAGTTTTTGCCGTATTGCGTGGAGGCCGAGGTTACGCATAACCATTGCGCGCATGACGTGGATACGTACTTTCCCGATCTGGATGCCGATCCCGCGTGGGAGATTGCGTGGCGAGGCGGTGTTGCCACGATTGCCTCGGGCGAGGGCGACGAGGGTGTCGATTATGAGTTCGTGACGTATCGTCGCGTTGATGCTTAAATCTCCTTTTTGCCCACGGTATTATCGGGTTGGAATGAGTGAGGGGCGGCGCCTGGCGTCGCCTCGTTTGATATAGGTGCTGTAAAGAAAGGTGCGGGCTGGCTGCTATGACTGATGCCGTTGAGGTTCTGCGAATTGATTCGCTCGAGGACGAGCGGCTTGATGCCTATGTTCGACTGACCGAGCGCGAGCTGCGCTGCGTGTTGGAGCCGCAAAAGGGCATCTTTATCGCCGAGAGCGCCAAGGTCATCGAGCGCGCGGTGCGTGCCGGATATCAGCCGGTGAGCTTTCTTTTGGGCGAACGCTGGCTCGACCAGATGATGCCGCTGTTTGAGCGCCTAGTCGTGCGCGAGGGCGCGGGTCCTGTTCCTGTGTTCGTCGCCTCCATGGAGCTCATGGAGCAGTTGACGGGCTTTAACGTGACGCGCGGCGCGCTGGCGGCGTTCCGTCGCCCGCGTCAGATTCCGGTTGATGAGTTCTTGGGCGGCGTCGTCGAGGCGGCGGGGGATCGTCCGGTGCGCGTGTGCGTGCTTGAGGGTATTGTTGATCACACCAATGTTGGCGCGATTTTCCGCTCGGCTGCCGCATTGAACGTTGACGGTATTTTGGTCAGCCCGACGTGCTGCGACCCGCTGTACCGTCGCTCGGCCCGCGTGAGCATGGGCACCGTGTTTCAGGTGCCGTGGACGCGCATTGGCAGCGAGGCTCGTGTGTGGCCGCATGATGGTCTGAGCGCGTTGCACGATGCCGGTTTTTCGTGTGCCGCTATGGCGTTGACGGATGATTCCGTATCGCTGGACGATCCCGAGCTGCAGGAGATTGACCGCTTGGCAATCTTTATGGGTACCGAGGGTGCCGGCTTGGGCGCCAAGACCATTGCCGGCTGTGACCACGCGGTGCGCATTCCGATGGCGCACGGGGTCGATTCGCTTAACGTGGCCGCGGCGAGCGCCGTCGCCTTTTGGCAGCTGTGCCCGCACGTGAGCAATGAGTATCACTACCAGCCGGGTTTGTATCACTAGGCAGTTATTCCGCACTGTGCTCTAATTCGGGGTGTTTCGGTCGCCGCCAGTCGGTGCTAAGCTGGATTTGGCTTTGGTTTTAAATTGCTGTTTTGCTGTTTGACGTATGCGTGTGGGGAGGGCGTGTGGCTAAGAAATCTACGGCGATCGATGTAACGCAAGGTGTCATTTGGCAGCAATTGCTGTCGCTGTGCGTTCCCATCTTTTTTAGTTCGTTTTTTCAGCAGGCCTACACGCTTATCGGTACGTATATCGTTGGCCAGTTTGGCGGCAAGCTCGCGCTGGGCGGCATTCAGGCCACGATGGTACTCACCGAGCTCTGCATTGGCTTTTGCGTTGGCGTTGGCGCCGGCTGCGCGGTCATTACCGGTCAGTATTTTGGCCAGCACGATGATGAGCGACTGAGTCGTTCGGTCCATACAGCCATGACGCTCGCACTGGTGGGCGGTATCGTTTTCTCGATTCTTGGCATAGTGTTCGTTGAGCCCATGCTGGTGCTTATGAACACGCCGCATGAACTATTGGCCGAGGGCGTGGCCTATGCTCGCTGTTATTTTGCCGCGATGGTTGCCGCACTGCTGCTTAATATGGGAACCGCACTGCTGCGTGCCGTGGGCGACACGCGCGGGCCCGCCGTGATCATTGCCTCTGGCTGCCTGGTTAACGTGGTGCTGGATATCATCTTTGTCGCTGTGTTGCATATGGAGGCGCTGGGCTGCGGCATCGCAGTGGCTCTGACCATTTGCTCCAATGCAACGATGATCGTGTTGCGCATGATGCGCGCTCCGGGTGCATGGCGTCTTTCGCTGTCTAAGCTCGGCATCGATCGCGGTATTTGCAAGAGTATGATCTCGTGTGGTCTGCCACTCGGTTTTCAATCGGCTGCCTATTCGATCTCGAACGTTCTGATACAGGTGTCGGTTAATTCGTTTGGCGCCGATGTCACGACTGCTTGGGGTCTATCTGGGCGCTTGGATGGCATTATCTGGATGGTGACCGAGGCGCTCGGCGTATCGATCACTACGTTCTCGGCGCAGAACTTTGGCGCGCGCAATTACGAGCGCATGCGCAAGGGATATCACACGTCGCTCGTGCTTTCGTTTATGCTCATTGGTGGCCTGTCTGCCGTGCTCCTGGTGTTTTCGGGTCCGCTGTCGCGTTTGTTTGTCGACGATGCTTCGATTTCGGCGTACACCACGACCATCATCCATTTCATTGCGCCGTTCTATGCGATTTTCTCGATTATCGAGAACGCGTCGGGTTCCATTCGCGGCGCCGGCGTGAGTCTGCAGCCTATGATGCTCACCATCTTTGGCACCGTTGTCTTGAGGGTGATCTGGGTGTTTGCGATTATGCCGTTCGATCCATCGCTTGAGCACCTGCTACTGGTCTACCCCGTAACCTGGCTCATCACGGCCACGCTGTTCACCATCTACCACCACAGCGGCAACTGGCTAGGCCGCGCCACCGCCTAGCCATTCGGGACGTCCCCAATGGCTAGTATTCGATGCCTTGGCGGGCTAGGAGCCCTTCGTCGAAGTAGTGTTTGATGGGGCGCATTTCGGTGACAAGGTCGGCGAGGTTCGCGAGTGGCAGCAAGCCCCGGCCGGTGAGCACGAGCTCCGTAGTGGCGGGCTTTATCGCGATCAGCGCTTCGACATCCTCGCGCGTCACAAAGCCGCGGCGCATGGCCTCGCCGAGTTCGTCCAAAATGAGCACGTCGACCTGCGAGATCTGTTCGCGTGCAAGTTCCATGATCTGCTCGGCGCAAGCCTCGGGTGTGTCGCGATCGGCCTGTATAATGCGCAGTCCCAGGCGCGGCGCGGCATCGTGTTCGGCGCAGTGCAGCTTCTTGGCAAACTGCAGCATGAGCACGTCGAGCCCATAACCCGTGGCGCGCATCGCCAGGCCCAGCGCAGCCGTGGTTTTGCCCTTGCCGTCGCCCGTGTAGATCTGAACCTTGCCGACTTCCAGTGATGCCATCTCTGTCCTTTCGTGCCCGGCGTCGGTTTATCGCCGTCCGGGTTGGGTATTCTAGATAGCATTATCAACCCCAGTAGATGGAGTTCAAGCAGATGGAGATGGATGACAACAAACGTAGACGGAATATGATCCTCTACGTGCTCATCGCCTTCGTCGTCTACCTCGTGCTCTCGACCGTTCTGTTCCCCAACATCGGTCACACGCAGCAGATTACGAAGACCGATTACTCGACGTTTGTCAAAGCGCTCGATAAGAAGAGTGTCGACAAGGTCGAGTACAATACCGACGATTACACCATTTATTACACCAAGAAGGGCGAGGACGAGAACATCGCCTACAAGACGACCGGTGTGCCGAATGACGCGGGCTTTACCGATCGTGTGCTTGAATCCGGTGCCTCCCTGGAGTCGGTCGTTCCCGATAAAAACTCGGGTCTGATGACCTACTACCTGCTTACGCTTATTCTTCCCATGGCCATCTTCTTCCTGATCGGTTGGTGGCTCAACCGCCGTATGAAGAAGGCTATGGGCGATGACGGCCCGTCGATGAACTTTGGCGGCGGTGGCTTTGGCGGCGGTGGACTGGGTAAGTCCGGCGCTCGCGTTATCGCCTCCAAGGATGTGGGCGTGACCTTTAAAGATGTCGCTGGCCAGGAAGAGGCCAAGGAATCCCTCAAGGAGGTCGTCGACTTTCTGGAGAAGCCGCAGCGCTACGAGGAAATTGGCGCCAAGCTGCCGCGCGGTGCTCTCCTTGTTGGCCCTCCGGGTACCGGTAAAACCCTGCTCGCCAAGGCTGTTGCCGGCGAGGCGGGCGTGCCGTTCTTTAGCATTTCGGGTTCTGAGTTCGTCGAGATGTTCGTCGGCCGTGGCGCCGCCAAGGTCCGCGATCTGTTTAAGCAGGCCAAGGAAAAGGCCCCGTGCATCGTCTTTATCGACGAGATCGATACCATCGGCAAAAAGCGCGATGGCGGCGGCTTTAGCGGCAACGACGAGCGCGAGCAGACGCTCAACCAGCTGCTGACCGAGATGGACGGCTTCGATAACCACAAGGGTATCGTCGTCCTCGCTGCCACCAATCGTCCCGACAGCCTCGATCCCGCCCTGCTGCGCCCCGGTCGTTTTGATCGCCGCATCCCCGTTGAGCTTCCCGATCTGACCGGCCGCAAGAACATTCTTGAGCTGCATGCCAAGAGCGTGAAGACGCAGCCGCCGATCGACCTGACCGCGATTGCCCGCGCCACGCCCGGCGCCTCGGGCGCCGACCTGGCCAACATCATCAACGAGGGCGCGCTGCGTGCCGTCCGCGAGGGTCGCAAGCGCGCCACGCAGGACGATTTTGAGGAGTCGGTGGAGGTCGTCATCGCCGGTCAGCAGCGCAAGTCCACGGTGCTGTCCGACCTCGAGAAGCAGGTCGTTTCTTATCACGAGATCGGTCATGCCATCGTTGCCGCTCGCCAGAAGGGCTCTGCGCCGGTCACGAAGATCACCATCGTGCCGCGCACGAGCGGTGCTCTGGGCTACACCATGCAGGTCGAGGAGGATGAGCGCTTCCTGACCACACGTCAGGAGGTCCTGGACAAGCTCGCCGTCTATTGCGGTGGCCGTGCAGCCGAGGAGCTCATCTTTGGTGAGATGACGACCGGTGCCGCCAACGATATCGAGCAGGCCACTAAGCTCGCCCGCAACATGGTGACGCGCTTTGGTATGTCCGATGAGTTTGGCATGATGGCACTCGGTACCGTCCAGAATGCGTACCTCAACCAGGATACGTCGCTCACCTGCGCCCCCGGTACGGCCGAGCGCGTGGACGCGATTGTCGCCAAGCTGATCGAGGATGCGCACGGCCGCGCCCTGCAGATCCTGAAGGAGAACAAGTTTAAGCTCCACGAGCTGGCTCGTTATCTGTACAAGAAGGAGACGATCACGGGCGAGGAGTTCATGAACCTCCTCACGCGCGAAAATCCGCTGATGCCTAAGCAGCAGTAGCGTTGCGTTCGGGACAGTAAATATTGACGCCCCATTTGAGTGCCTATCTCAAATGGGGCGTTTTGCTTGAGAGGGATGCATATGAAGATCGTGGTGAGTGCCTGTTTGATGGGCGAGAGCTGCAAGTATAACGGGTTCGACAACTACCACCGCGTGTTGGTCGAGGCCTGCGAACGCACGGGGACTGAGGTCCTGTTGGTGTGCCCTGAGGTCTTTGGCGGCCTGCCCACTCCGCGCAAGCCGTCCGAGATTGTGAATGGCGAGGTCCGTACCTGCGGGGGTATCTCGGTCGATCGCGAGTTTCGTCTAGGCGCTCAACGTGCGCTCGATATGTGCGAGCAAGCGGGCGGTCCGTCCGAGATTGCTGCGTGCGTCTTGCAGGATCGCAGTCCGTCGTGCGGCGTGGGCCATATCTACGACGGATCCTTCAGCGGCACGCTCACAACAGGTAACGGTGTCTTCGTTGACCTGCTCCTGCGCCACGGCTACCGCGTTATCCCGGCTAGCGAGTTCGACTCGAGCATGTTACGGCAATAAAAAACCGCCACAAAGGTATTGTTGAACTGCGCCCCGAAACTTGGACTGAACAAATAGCGACTACGCCGCAAGGGCCC
>CABVDH010000008.1 GCA_902497065.1 uncultured Collinsella sp.
TTGAGAGACAAAAATGCAAAAGACGAGCGCTTCTTGCCGCCCAATTGGCAAGAAGCGCTCGTCTTTTCTTAACGCGTTGTATGGCGGAGAGAGCGCAAGTTACGCGAGCGCCCTTCTTGCCAGCTCGGCCGCGCCGAGGATTCCTTGGTCGCCGCCGCAGCCCGGGGCGCAGATGTAGCTCTCCATGTCCTCAAGCTCGGCGGTCCGGATGTAGCCACCCAGATATTCGAGGGTCTTCTTGCGGACGATGCCGTAGAGCTGCTCCTGGTGCATCACGCCGCCGCCGAGGACGATGCGGCGAGGCGAGTACATGAGCACGAGGTTCGCGCACATCTGCCCCAGATAATCCCCCTCGAGCGCCCACACCTCAGCGTTGTCCGCGAGCTCGGCCGCGGGCTTTCCCCAGCGCGCGGCGATGGCGGGGCCGGAGGCGAGGCCCTCGAGACAGCTCGCGTGGCTCGGGCAGACGCAGCGTCCCTCCTCGGTGGGACGGGTCCTTACCAGCATGTGGCCGGCCTCGGGGTGCAGCATGCCGTGAAGGAGCCTGCCCGCGCACATGACGCCCGCGCCCACGCCGGTGCCGATGGTCACGTAGACGGCGTCCTCGAGCCCCTTGCAGCAGCCGAAGACCACTTCGCCGAGGCAGGCAACGTTCACGTCCGTGTCGTAGGCCACCGGAATCCCGAGGGCGTTGGCGAACGCGGCGCGAAGACCATAGCCTCGCCACGCGAGCTTGGGCGTCTGGAGGATGGAGCCGTAGCGCTCGTCGTCGGGGTCGACGCAGGTCGGGCCGAAGGCGCCGATGCCCAACGCGTCCACATCGCGGGCGGTGAACCACTCGATCATCTGCGGGACGGTCTCGGCGGGCGTAAGCGTCGGGGTCTCCATACGGTCGAGGACCTCGCCGTCGCCGGACACCACGGCACAGACCATCTTGGTCCCGCCGGCCTCGAGGGCGCCGAGCCTCATTTGCTTTTCGCTCATGTGATCCTCCTTGCAAAGGGACGCCCGCAGTCATGGTCAACCGCGGGCGCCCATAACGTTGGCTTGTTTCGAGGCGACCCTACCTGGGCACGCGGTCCTGCCTTGCGGCAAACGGGGCGAGCACGGCGTGCGGCTCGCTTTGGTACCAGTAGGCGACGGTGGAGATGTCGTCCTCGCGCTCGTAGAGCTTGATGTCGTCGTTGCCGAGGTCCTGGAACGTCACGCGCAGGTCCTCCTTGAACGAGATCGGATCGGGAAGGTGCCACCTGTAGAGGCCGTGCCTGGGAAGCGCGTCGTCGTTGGTCGCGAGCATCGGGTTCGGGTTCGGCTTGCCCGCGCTGAAGCGGTCGCGCGTGGCGTCGCGCGTCGAGCGGTACGGGTAGCCGGCGAACAGCGTGTTGAAGCACTGCGCCTCGGGCAGCGCGTGGGGCGGCCTGTCGAGGAAGGCCCAGGCACCGCCGAAGTAGTCCTCGGCTCCCGTCGAGGTGACCGTGGGGAACTCCTCGTCGCCGTCGAGGAAGAACTTCATCTCGCCCTCGCCCCACCAATAGCGCTCCAGGGCGCACAGGGCCATGTAGGTGCCGACGTAGTAGCCCTTACCGCGCACGCCGTCGAGCACGGTGTAGTCGACGCCCCTGCGGGTGCTGCGCTCGCGGTTAAAACGGGCGTGGAAGTACATGGCGTCGTCCGGCACGTCGGTGAGCGCGTAGTTGAACGTGTAGAAGATGTACTTAATGAACCCGGGGTGCTCGCTCGTAAGCGTGACCTTGGCGTGCTTCCTGAAAGGCATCTCGAAGTAGCAGTTCATGCCGCCCGTCGGGTTCACGCAGATGGGCATCGAGTTGACGATGGCGCGCTCACCGAAGCCGTTGCAGAAGAAGTCGCCGACAGGGCACTCGACCGAGGGGGTCTCCTCGTCGTCCCAGTAGAAGCGCAGCACGAGGTCGCGCATGACGAAGCTGCCGGCGGCGGTCTTGTCGGGGACGGTCATCCAGATGTGGCGGATGATGCCGGGGCCCTCGATGTCCGCGAGCGTGATGGTCTCGCCGGACTCAAGGGGCACGCAGCACGAGCCCTTGCGGCCGACGCCGAGGTGGCTGGCCGACATGGCGGCGCGGCCCTTCTCGCCCGTGATGTTCTCGGGGGTGATGGCGCGGCTTTCCTCACCGCCGTGCATCCACACGTCCTTAAGGAACTCTCTCATCGTCGACCTCCTCTATTCGTCGTCTTCGCACTCGGCGGAACTGGCACCGTTCACGTAGACGATCTGCTGGCGCGCCTCGTCGACGAGGGCGTCGAAGTCGAGTTTCTCGTCGGGGCGCGCGAGCGCGACCGTCATGGCGAGCGGGAGGTTGACACCCGCGATCACGTGGATCCGGTCGGAGGCGAAGCGGGAGAAGCGCTGGTTCACGCTGCCGCCGAGCGCGTCGGTGAGGACGACGACCTCGTCAGTGCCCGAAAGCGCCGCCTCGACCGCCGCGTCGAGCCCCTCGCCGTTGTCGTTCACGTAGGCGCACACGGCGTTGATGACGTCGCTCTTACCCGTAAGGAACTCGAGGGTGTCCTTGAAGCCCTGGGCGAGAAGGGAATGGCTCGCCACAACTATCTTTCTCATTGATTCACCAATCTCTTGGGTCGAAGCTAGGCGAGGATGCCGGCGGCGGAGGCGACCATCGCGAGGACGATCACCACGAGGATGAGGGCCGTCATGCTCGCGTTCTTCTTGGTAAGAAGGTAATACGCGCTTCCCGTGATGGCGGCGGGGATCATGGCAGGCAGGATCTTGTCGAGCAGCGGCTGAATCTCCATTGAGACGTCGCCGAAGCTGAAGCTAATCGGGCAGGTGACGCCGATGACCGAGGCGATGAGGCAGCCGACCACGGTGAGGCCGAGCACAGAGGCGGCGGCAGTGAGGTTGGGAAGCTTCTCGCTGAAGTCGGTGACGAGCTTCACACCCTGCTTGTAGCCGAACTCGAGGGCGTGCATGCGGACCCAGAAGATGGCCAGGATGAGCGCGAACCAGATGCCGGCTCCCACGGGGTTGCCCTCGATGGCCATGTAGGCGGCGATGGAGCCCATGATGGTCGGGATCATGGTCATGAGCAGGGAGTCGCCGACGCCGGCGAGCGGTCCCATGGTGCCGATCTTCAGGTCTTGGACGGCGTCCGCCGCCGCGAGGCCGTCACGCTCCTCCATGGCCACGCAGGCGCCGAGGATGATGGCGGCGAGCCAAGGCTGGGTGTTGTAGTAGCGGAAGTGGTTGTTGAGCGCTTGCTTATAGTCCTCGTCGTTCGTGTAGATCTTCCTCAGGATCGGCGAGAGGGCGTAGGCGACCGAGGCGCCCTGCTGGGTCTGGTAGTTGAAGGTGCACACGCTCATGAGCCAGCGCCAGTTCGCGTTGCGCAGGTCCTTCTTGGTGACCTTATAGCCGGAGGGCTTGCCCTCGGCGACGGCGGTGATGTTCTCGTTTTCCATGGTTACTCATCCTCTCCGATGAAGGCGTCTGCGGAAGCGTGGGCGGCGAGCTCGGTGTCCCTCTCGGCGCGCTGGTAGAACGCGATCGCGAGGGCAACGCCGACGATGGCGGCACCGATGATGGGCACGTTCAGGAAGGCCGAGAGGAAGAAGCCGGCGAGCAGGTACTGGAAGTACTTAGCGGTGGGCATGTAGCGAAGCAGCATGGCGATACCGACGGCCGGGAGCATCTTGCCGGCGAGGGTGAGGCCGGAGAGGAACCACTGGGGCATGACCTCGAGGAGCCAGTTGACGGCGGGCTGGCCGAGCGTCACGGAAACAAAGACGGGCAGGGCGGCGCACAGACCGAAGAGCGCGGGGCAGACCCACAGGATGGCGTTCATCTGCTTGAACTTGCCCTCGTTGCAGAGCTTCTGGGACTTCTCGACGACGAAGCCGTTGAGGATCTTGACGATGACGTCGAGCTGGATGCCGAGCATGCCGACCGGCAGGCCAATGGCGAGGCCCGTGTCCGCGCCCAGGGTCACGCCGTAGGCGGTGGCGATGATGGCCATCGTGCCGTAGTCGGGAATCGACGAGCCGCCGAAGCCCGCGACGCCGAGCTGCATGAGCTGGATGGTGCCGCCGATGACGAGGCCGGTCTGCCAGTCGCCCATGACGGCGCCGGTGATAAGGCCCCAGAAAACGGCATAGTTGACGAAGATCATCGGGATGCCGTAGTAGTCCACGTGCTTGATGAAGGCCAGCAGGGTCAAAAGGACGACCTGCAGGATAGTGAAGTTGACCATGATCCCTCCTTAGATGAGGTCGGCGACGGAGACGGGCTTGTCGGCGGGCACGAACTGTGCCGTCACCTTGACGCCGCGGGCGATGAGCGCCTTGTAGCTCTGGACGTTCTCGGCGGAGGCATAGGCGCGCTGGGTGAGCTGGACGCCGTCCTCCTTGACAAGAGAGCCGCCGACGATCAGCGACGGGAACTCGACGCCCGACTCGGCCAGGTGAAGGATCGTCTCGGGCTCCTTAGCGATGACAAAGACCTTCTCGCGGTCGTACTTGCCCGCCGCGAAGTTCTTGAGCGCGGTCTCCTCAGAGATGATCGAGACGGCCATGCCCGCGGGGCGCGCCATCCTCATGGTGGACTTCAGGACCTCATCGCCGGCGACCTTGTCATCGACGACCATGACGCGGGTTGCGCCCGACACCGGGGCCCACTGCGTCACGATGATGCCGTGAAGCAGGCGATTGTCGATTCGTGCCATAACAACACTCATGTTTGCTCCTATCAAATCAAGTCTTACGTTCGGTACTGCCTTGGCGCTATCCGGATTCGCGCCGGGCAAGGGGTTATCGGATTATTGAAGACGCGCGGTCAGCTCGTGACGGCGCGGGGGTCACTCGTCGAACAGGAGGCTCGAGGAGCCGAGACGCTCCTCTCGCGCCGGGGCGGCGCTCACGCTGATGTAGTCGAAGACGTAGGCGATCTCGCTTACAGGAACCTCCACGCGATAGCGCGTCGAGATGCTCGAGAAACTCTGCCTGAAGGACTCGATGAAGTCGGTGTGCTCTTCCTCGAAGCGATCCTGGCCGACGTAGGTCTCGATGGGGTTGCGGGTGACGAGGCGCTCAACGAGGCAACAGAGGTGAACGTACAGCCCGATGATGGCGTTGCTGCCGATCTTCTCGCCCGTTCTGCGCTGAAGCTCGTGCACGGCGCTCTCGATCTCGTGGAATAGCCGCTCCGGGTCGAGGATGGTGATGGAGCGGATAACGTTCTGCAGCGTCATGTTCGAAAGCAGCTTCTCGTGGAAAGAAGAGAGCTCGGAAGCGTCAAGCCACCTGCCGAACACGGCATCGACCTTCGAGGCGGACGCCGTCGACATAATGTCTTCGAGGGCGACGAAGGGAACGGAGGCAATCCCGGGGTCTCCCGTGCCGATGACGGCGCAGACGCGGTGCTCGGAGAAAACGGCGTCGTTCGGCCCGTTCGTGACGAGCTGCTTGAAGGGCCTCGTGAGCAGGCGTGCGCCTATGGTGCGCGGGAGGCTCTGCGAGACGAGCTGGCGTATCCTCTCCGCGGCGTCGACCCCGGACTCGGAGCAGAAGACGATGGCGTCCTCACGGTTGACGCGCTCGATCACCTTGCAGTGCGTCACGCACACGGCGGTCGCATCGCCAAGAACCTCGGCGATGGACTTGCCGCCGAGCAGCCCGGACCCGATCTCGAGCGCGAGCCCGGTGGAGACGTTGTTCACCACCCCGATGGTGGAGTCGGTAACGTTCTCGAGGGCCTTATAGGCCTCCTCCAAAGAGCCCATGTCAACAAGAAACACGACCCCAGTGCAGTACGAGTGACGGTCGACGAGGCGCTGGAGCGGACCGACAATGTCCTTCAGCTGCTGGTCGTAGGGCATGTCGACCGCCTCGTACACATGCACGCCGAGCATACGGTTCGCCGCGTCGGCGATGCTCGTCGCCGTCGAGTAGCCGTGTGACAAGATGACGCAGAGCGTCCGAAGGGCCTTCGCGTCGCGAGACTCCGATGCGACGCACAGCGTCAGAAGCGTCTTCGTGAAGTGATCGAGCGAGATTCCGAGTGCCCCTTCCATGTCTGCGGCGACCTGATCGGAGACGCTCGAGGCAAACGGCAATTCGGAGGTCACGGCACCGAGGAGATGGGAGATTTGCTCCGCACAGGCAGACTTTCGCTTAGCCAGGCCGATGCCCGGCCACAACTGCAGGCAAATCTCCTGGGCCAGTAGAAAAGTGACCTTCCTCGAAAGCTCGATGCCATAAGAAGAGCCTGCGTCGGCAAGGACCGCGCCCACGACGCGCTCGAAGGCGCGCGACCTCGATGAGGCGACGCCGTGGCCGAAGATCAAGTGATCCTCAACGCCGCGCACAGCGGAGACAGCTTGCGAGACGAGCTCGGAGACAGAGAGCTCCCCGGCGCAGAATCGCTCATCGAGAGAGCACAGGGCATCGAGTGCCTGCTCGACCGGCCCTGTGCTCTCGGCGGTATCCAGGGACGCGTCGATCAGAGCGCCATCGTCGGGCCGTTGATCGATCTGCGCGGAGGAGAGGAGCCCGCTGGGAAGAAGATACGGGCGAACGACGACGTAGTCGCCCTCGCGATTGAGGAACGCTTTAGCGCAGCAGTTCGTCACGCAGGCGCGCAAGCCGGCGATGTTATCGGAAAAGTCCGCGTTCACGAGGCAACGGTATGCGCCGCGGCTGATCTTCACATCAGAACCGATTCGGCACCCCTCGCTGCGCAGGAAGCTCAAGATGAGATCCTCGCGCTCCTCGGGGGTCCGCTCCTTGAGTGAGGGGACGCGGGCACAGATGGGCATTTTGCTGTAGGCCGAGGAAACCTTCAGGTCATCGGCGGAAAGCGCCGTCGAAAGAACGAGGCGAGCGCGCGGCGCATCCTGGGAGACATCGAGCCCGAGGGCCGTCGCAAGGCAGTGCTCCATCGCAGAGGGAGAGAGTGCCTCGATGCCGTTGACAAAGACCACACCCCCGCGCGATTTCGCGATCGACTCGTCAAGAAGCCCGTTGAACGAGGCGGCGTCCGGGACCCCGGCGCAGTCGATGCGCACATAGGAGGAGTCGCGGGACAGCAAGCCCTGGTTCTTGCCGTACTCGTACACAAGGCGAGAAAGGAAAGACTTACCGACACCCACGCCGCCGCTCAAGAGGATGGGCAGGCCAAACGGAGGGTACTGAACCGCAGCCTTGCACTGCTCGACAACGGAGCTGAGGCTCAGGTCGAAGCCCACGGCACGCGCGAAGTCGCGGTGATCGGCGATTCCCGTCGCCTGGATGAGGTCGGCGAGCGAGGCGTACTCGCTTGCAGAGAGCTTTACCTGAAAACGCTTCTGGAACGCGCGGCGATGAAAATAACGGACAGGCCTGCCCGCCACCTTAACCACAAGGCCGGCGCGAACAAGGTCGTTGAGGTACTGGCTCGCCAGACTCCTGGAGATGATGAGTGTCTCGGCGATGTCGGAGGTGGACAGACGGGCAAGGTCGTCGAGCGAGACGGCAGAGGTGAGGGCCTCGAGATGCTCGAGAATCCTGTCCCTCATGTCGACGGGCTTCTTTGCCAAGCTGTCCTGTGCGGTCTTGTCCATGACTTCTTACCTCCTTGTACAAGGAGTATAAGGGGAACACAGAGAACGGAAGGGGGCGCGTGGGGGAATCAACAGCCCCGAGGAGAAGTTCACCACTTGAGGGGCAGAAAACAACGGCCATTGAACATTCAGGGCCGACGCTCAACACTTCGGCTCGACACTTCGCTTTGGAAAGGGCCCTGCGCGATGGTGCAGCCCTCCATCTCGCAGCACAGGTCGCCGAAGGTCGCGAGGATGCGCTCCTTCTGTTCCGTGGGCGAGACGGCTCGGTGGGCAAGGTCCTCTCAAAAGGGGTCGTCCGACGCCGCAAGACCTCGATGACCGACTACCGCCTCGAGCAAGTGGCGGATTACCTCTGTACCATCGAACTTGCCTTGGTCAAGTGCGAGGCCAAGGAGAACGGTGAGACGTACAACAAGTTCTTCGGAGGTATAGGCTCTTTCAAGAGGAACTGGCTCAAGCAAGCCCGCAGCAAGCGGATATAGCTGGTCTCGCGGTTTCGCAAGGAACGGTCGGTTCTCCTCTGGCGAGGAACCCCGGGCGACGTGCTTCGAGCAGCGGAAGCTGAAGCGCAAGCAGAAGCAGCGCGGGCATTGATCGGTGCCGACATGGGCCCAGACGTGAACAGCGCTACGTCCCCTGTTCACGGGGCGCGAAACCGCAAAGGTTGCACAGAGGTTGCAAAATAAGAAGCCCCCGACCTGTTTTCGCAGGTCAGAGGCTTGAAATCAACGAATATCGTTTATTCCCACTCGATGGTCGCGGGCGGCTTGGACGTGATGTCGTAGCACACGCGGTTGGCGCCGGGGACCTCGGCAACGATGCGGCCGGAGATGCGAGCCAGCACGTCGTAGGGCAGCTTGGCCCAGTCGGCGGTCATGGCATCGCTGGACTCGACGGCACGCAGGATGATCGGGCGCTGATAAGTGCGCTCGTCGCCCATAACGCCCACGGACTTAATATCGGGCAGGACCGCGAAATACTGCCAGCAGCTGTGCTCGGAGTTGCGCTCGCCGGTCTGCTCAAACAGACGCTGGTTGTAGGCGTCGAGCTCCTCGCGCACGATAGCGTCGGCGTTCTTGAGGATCTCGAGCTTCTCCTTGTCGACCGCGCCGATGATGCGGATGGCAAGGCCCGGGCCCGGGAAAGGCTGGCGGAACACGATGTGACCCGGCAGGCCCAGCGCCAGACCAAGCGCACGGACCTCGTCCTTAAAGAAGTGGTCGAGCGGCTCAATGAGGTCGAAGTGCACGCCCTCGGGGAACGGGATCAGGTTGTGATGGCTCTTGATAGTGGCCGTCTTGCCGCCCGTCTTGCGAGCGCCGGACTCGATGATGTCGGGGTAGATGGTGCCCTGAGCCAGGTACTTGACCGGCTTGCCATCGGTCTCGAGCTGCTGCGCCACGGCGAAGAACTCTTTCCAGAACTGCGTACCGATGATGCGGCGCTTCTCCTCGGGCTCGGTCACGCCGGCCAGAAGCTCGGCATAACGGTCCTCGGCGTGAACATGGATAAAGTCGACGTCAAACTGCTTGGTGAAGACCTCCTCCACCTGCTCGGGCTCGCCCTTGCGCAGCAGGCCGTGGTTGATGAACACACAGGTCATCTGCTTGCCTACGGCGCGGGCGCCCAGCGCAGCCACGACGGAGGAGTCGACGCCGCCGGACAGGGCCAGAATCACGCGGTCGTTGCCGACCTTCTCGCGGAACTCGGCCGTCATGGTATCGACCAGGTTGTCCATGCTCCAGTTGGGCTCCAGGCCGCAGATCTCAAACAGGAAGTTGCTCAGCAGCTGCTGACCGTATTCGGAGTGCTTGACCTCGGGGTGGAACTGCGTGGTGAAAATCTTGCGCTCGACGCACTCCATGGCGGCAACCGGGCACACGTCGGTGCTGGCGGTAACGGTAAAGCCCTCGGGCACCTCGGAAACGGCGTCGCGATGGCTCATCCACACGGTCTGCTCCATGGGTGTGGAGTTAAAGAGCTTGGCGCCGGCCGTGCGCGTGATGGTGGCGCGGCCGTACTCGCCCACCTCGGAGTGGCCGACCTTGCCGCCGAGCGTCACGGCCGTGATCTGATGGCCGTAGCAAAAGCCCAGGACGGGAAGGCCCAGGTCAAAGATGGCAGGATCGATGGACGGAGCGTCCTCGGCGTACACGGAGGCCGGGCCGCCGGAAAGGATGAGCGCAGAGGCGTTCATCTCGCGAATCTCATCGGCCGAGATATCGCAGGGGACAATCTCGGAATACACGTTGAGGTCGCGGACGCGACGGGCAATGAGCTGACCGTACTGCGCACCAAAGTCGAGTACGAGGACCTTTGCGGAAGCCTTTTGATCCATGGTTTCCCCCTCTTGTTGGCGGGGAGCCGGTGCCCACCCGCGTGAATGAACGAAAATAACCTCCATAGTGTACACGTTATATGGGGTTTCTCGCCCCTCGCAGCCATCAGCGCACGGCAAACGCACGACCTGGGCCCCTATTTGACGGCAATTGAAGTGTTACCAGACGTTGCAGATGATGTAATACGTTTGAACATTGAACACCCTGTGCCACAATACTGCCGAACGACTCCGCCTCTGTGGCGGCAAATACGATAGGAATACCAGCATGAAGCGCATCCTTCTCATCGCCACGGGCGGCACCATCGCATCGACCGAGGACGGCAACGGCCTCTCCCCCGCCCTGACCGGTGAGGAACTCGCCCAGAGCGTCCCCGAGATCTCGGGCCTCTGCGAGCTCGACGTCGTGCAGCCCATGAACATCGACAGCACCAATATGCGCCCGAGCGACTGGATGCGCATCCGCGATGTCATCGTCGAAGGCTATGCCGATCACGACGGCTTTGTGGTCCTGCACGGCACCGACACCATGAGCTACACCGCGGCGGCGCTTTCCTATCTGATTCAGGACAGCCCCAAGCCCATCGTGCTCACCGGCTCGCAAAAGCCCATGGGCAACCCCTTTACCGATGCCAAGCTCAACCTGTACCAGAGTCTGCTCTATGCACTCGACGAGCATTCGCACGATGTTTCGATCGTGTTTGGCGGCGTAGCCATTGCTGGCACGCGCGCCCGCAAACAGCGCACTATGAGCTTTAACGCGTTCATTAGCGTCAACTATCCGCCCATCGCCTATATCCGCAACGACCGCATCGTGCGCAACGGGCTTCACGGCACTCACCAGAATGAGAGCCCGGTGCGTTTCTACGACAGTATCGACCCGCGCGTATTTGTCCTTAAGCTGACGCCCGGCGTGAACCCGGGTATCCTGGACGCCCTAGCCGATAGCTACGATGCTGTAATTCTTGAGACCTTTGGCATTGGCGGTATTCCCGAGTTTGGCGAGTCCGGCGAGTCATTCCAGGAGACGATTTTCCGCTGGGTCGATTCGGGCCGTACTGTCGTTATGACCACGCAGGTCCCCGAGGAGGGCCTTGACCTGGGTGTTTATGAGGTCGGCCGAGCTTACGCCGATCATCCGGGTATTTTGCGCGGCGACGACATGACCACCGAGACGCTCGTGGCCAAAACCATGTGGGCGCTCGGTCAGTCACGTGATGCGGCAGAGATTCAGCGCCTGTTCTACAGCCAAGTCAACCACGACCGCATCCCGATGGCGTAATCCCTAAGGCAGTTCCACTTATCGCAGCCTCAAACGACAGGTGGTCCCCCTCGGGCCGTGCAAAAATCGGAGTATTCTGCAATTTCTCCGCCGGAGACATAGAATCGGCCGATTGTTAGACGAACTTTTAGGGCGAAGAGGCCGTCTAGTAAATATTTATTCCACATTTGCATTAAGCGTGTGGATTAACTACTGTCAAAAAGGCAAAGCCAGCCGCTCGAGCTACCATCTACGGCCGAACTGGTGCTGAATACTCGCGATTTTGCACATCGCAACCAGGGGGACCCGCCCAAAGAGCGTCAAATACAGCGGGGGAACGCCCTATTCGATACCCTCGAGAAGTTCTGACACCGTCATGCCGAGTGCGGGTGCGATCTTAAATAGAACCTTGAGCGTGAAATTTGCCGTCCCATCTTCGATTCGGTCGAGGTAGGGTCGGCTAATTCCTGTCGCCACACAAAAATCAACCTTGGAGATACCAAGGTCCCTGCGTGTCTCTTCGACCCGCCTGCCAAGAATCTGTTTCGCACGTTCGTCCATGCAGCCGAGTTTGAAATGGAGCCGAACATAAACGTAAACTATAGTTTACGTTTTGCCGAATACACAGGAGTTTTCTATGTCGGGTTCTTCGGTCCGCATGTACCGAGCCACGCTTCGCACAAACAGCGCACCGCCCAAGCTCGTCGTCGTTGAAGCAGAATGCCTTTCGCCCGATGAGCGCACAGCATTTGCATTGCTATCAAGTCGCGTCGCCACCGTTCTGCTCCCTTGCCCGACGCAAGGTGAACTTGCTGTTCAATGCCAAACGCACAGCTGCCCACTCGATCAGGCTGCCGTAATCGCAACCAGCCAACGCGGCCTGCCGCTCCTTTTAGAAGCCGGCATCGCACTCGCCCTTCGTGGCGCCGGATACGAAAACGAGACCGCCGCCGATATGGTCTTTAAACCACGATCGAGCGGCGGCCTCGCAGCAGCCATTGAATATATGTGCAGGCTCGTTGCCTAAAAGGACAAGCTAGAAACCAAGGCCAAAGCCCGTTCCGGTAATCGCCGAGTACATAAAGTAGACGTTGACCACGTTGAGGAACACGCCCGTGATGCAGCCGTTGCGCAGGTAGCGCTCGCACACGATGCGCGCCATGGCGGCGGAGTCGTCATTGTTTTTAGCCTGGCGTCCTGCCGTAAAGTACGTCGCCACGCTCAGCAGCAGGTTGAGCACCGGCAGTGCCAGCAACTCATAGCTCTTGCCCCAGCGCGTCGCCTCGCCGGCGGCATTAAACTTCGTTGCCACCTCGGGGCCAATGTTGGGGATAACACACGCCGCTACCACCAGCGGAAGCACTGCAAGCACCAGCAGCGCGATGCCCATGTAGCCGGCTTTTTTGCCATATTTAAACATGCGCGTCGTCCTTACACGTTAAAGCGGAAGTGCACGACGTCGCCATCGGCCATGACATAGTCCTTGCCCTCAATACGCAGCTTGCCGGCGGCCTTGGCGCCCTGCTCGCCGCCGAGCTCGATGTAGTCGTCATAGCCAATGACCTCGGCCTTAATAAAGCCGCGCTCAAAGTCGGTGTGGATGACACCGGCGGCCTGCGGGGCGGTCGCGCCCTGACGAACCGTCCAGGCCTTGACCTCCATCTCGCCGGCCGTAAAGAACGACTGCAGGCCGAGCAGCTTGTAGGCAGCCTGAGCGAGCACGTCCAGGCCAGGCTGTTCCAGGCCCAGGCTCTCCAGGTAGTCGGCAGCGTCCTCGGGATCGAGCTCGGAAAGCTCGGCCTCGATCTTGGCGCAGATGGGCAACGGCTTGACGCCATCGATGGGCGCCAGATCGTCGTTGAGCATATCCTCGTCCACGTTTGCCACATACAGGATGGGCTTCATTGTGAGCAGGAACAGACCCTTGGCGGCAGCACGCTCCTCGTCGGTCATCTCCATGGATGCGGCGCGCTTGCCCTCGTTGAGCCAGACAAGCAGGCGCTTAGCGACCTCGAACTTGGGCATGAACTCCTTGTCGCGCTTGGCCTCCTTCTCGAGCTTGGGCAGCTGCTTCTCGAGCGTGCCCATGTCGGCCAGGATGAGCTCAGTCATGATGGTGTCGGCATCGCCGGCGGGGTCGACGAACTCACCCGTGCGGCCCACCTCGCGCATAACGTTGGGGTCCTTAAAGTAGCGCACGACCTCGCAGATGGCGTCGGTCTCGCGAATGTTGGCCAGGAACTGGTTGCCCAGGCCCTCGCCCTCGTTGGCGCCCTTCACCAGGCCTGCGATGTCGACGAACTCGACCGTCGCCGGCACAATGCGGCCCGGGTTGACAATGTCGGCGAGCTTTTGCAGGCGGCTATCGGGCACGTCAACGATACCCACGTTGGGGTCGATCGTGGCAAACGGGTAGTTAGCGGCAAGGCCGGTCTTTTTGGTAAGCGCGGTGAACAGCGTCGACTTGCCCACGTTGGGCAGGCCCACGATACCGATGGAAAGGGACACGACAGCTCCTTTTGGTACAGGTACTTCAAACTGCATAAGTATAGCGCCGCCGCAGCATCCGGGCGAATCCGGACACCGCGACGGCGCAAATGAAGCAGAGATGCGTGAGAGTTCGAGACAGCAGTCCTTACTTAAGCTCGGGCCAGAAATCCTTGTTGGCCTCGATGAGCTCGTCCAGAATCTGCTTGGCAACGCTCGCCGAAGGAATGGTCTTGGAGAGCGTGAGTGCCTGCCAGAGCTTCTGGTAGCTGCCCTCGACCCAAGCCTGGACAACGAGCTTCTCGACGGAAACCTGCTGCTCCATCAGGCCCTTCTGGAACTGCGGAATCGGGCCCTGGCAAATCTTCTCAAAGCCGTTGGAACCGACGATGCAAGGCACCTCGACCATGGCCGTCGGGTCGAAGTTGGGCACAGCGCCATCGTTGGGGACGATCAGCAGGAAGCGCTCGAGCGTGTTCTCGGCCAGTGCGCAGGCAAGGTCGACGATGTAGTTGGCATGTACATCCGGCTCAAAGCCGCCGTCCTTGGCAGTACCCTTGGCGATGATGTCGCGGCAAGCGCCAAAGACCTTCTTCTCGCGGCCGTCCATAACCTCATTGGCGCGAGTGTAGTTGGGGTCAGACGTCTCGACGACATAGTCCGGGTACAGGTAATACTTGAGGTAGGTATTGGGAATCGTCTCGGGATCGACAGCATAGACATCCTTGGCCTTGCCGAAGGTGTGAATCCAGCTCTCCTCGACATGCTGCTCCTTACCGGCCTCGTGCTCGATGCCGTCCAGGTAGCCGTTCTTAGCCATGTGCTCCTTAATCTGCGGCATGAGGTCGTTGCCGTCCTTGTCGTAGATTTTGCTCCACCAACCAAAGTGGTTGAGGCCGTAGTAGCTATACTGCAGCTCGCGACGATCCTTGATGCCGCACATACGGCTCATCTTATCCATAAGGTCGATAGGCATGTCGCAGATGTTGATGATGCGGCTGTTGGGGCGCAGCACGCGGCAGGCCTCGGCGACGATGGCCGCGGGGTTGGAGTAGTTGAGCATCCAGGCGTTGGGGCTGTACTTCTCCATGTAGTCGAGGATCTCGATGACACCACCGATGGAGCGCATGCCGTAGGCGATACCGCCGGCACCGCAGGTCTCTTGGCCAACGCAGCCGTACTTGAGAGGAATCTTCTCGTCGAGCTCACGCATGGCGTACAGGCCGACGCGGATGTGAGCAAGCACGAAGTCGGTCCCGGTGAATGCGGTCTCGGGGTCGGTGGTGTAGCTAAACTCAACCTCGGGGGCGTTCTCGTGGAAATAGATCTCGCAGGCCTTTGCCACGATCTCCTGGCGCTCGGCGTTGTTGTCGTAGAAGGTCACCTTGTTGACCGGGAAGCGGTCACGCTCCTCAAGCAGCATCAGAGCGATGCCCGGGGTGAAGGTAGAGCCACCGCCGGCAATGGTCACGGCATAGTTTTTCTTGGACATGATGTCCTCCTCATTCTGGCCGCTTGCTCAATCCATCCCCGTACGCGGCCTGCACGGTTTGGAATTGTTACCTAGAAGTGGAGTTTTTTATCTCCAGAATCGGCCTTGCGGTGCATACCGGCTCTGCAAGGCCGATTGTTTCGATGGACGATGGTTTACAGAAGACTCTCGAACTTCAGAAGACTCTCGAACTTCTCGCGAACCTGCGGGACGCTAAGGCCGACGATGACCTGGATTGACTGACCTTGGACCACCAAGCCATGCGTACCGATCGCCTTGAAGGAAGCCTCGGGTGCAACGACGCTCTTGTCCTTGACGTTAACGCGCAGACGGGTAGCGCAGTTAGTCACATCGATGATGTTATCCGTGCCACCGAGCAGATCGAGGATGTTCTCGGCAAGCACCAAGCGCTCATCATCTTTACTCTGGGCGACCGATTTGCCAGCAGCAGCACCGCTCTGCTTTTGCTTGTAGTCGGCCTTGGACTTGAGCTCGACCTCAACATCGTCATCCTCGCGACCGGGGGTCTTAAAGTCGAACTTGACGATCAGGAAACGGAAGACCACAACCCAAAGAGCGGTAAAGCACAGACCGACAAGGATGGAGATGGCGTACTGCAGACCGTGTGCGGCCCAAAGGGGCAGCCAGTCCCACGAGAGCATCGAGATGATGCCGCCGTCGAAGATACCCACGACGCCAAGGAGGTTTTGAGCCATGCAGCCAAGCGCTCCGAGCACGCAGTGGACGACGAACAGGCCGGGCGCGATGAACAGGAAGGTGAAGTCAAGCGGCTCGGTGATACCGCAAAGCATAGCGGTAAGGGTGACCGGGATCAGCAGAGCCTTGACGCGCTGCTTGCGCTCGGGTTTGGCGGTCATATAAAACGCAATGGCGACGCCAAGCGAGCCGAAGACCTTAGTCCAACCAGGGCAGGTATAGGCAGCCCAGGGTGCGGCATCCTTAAGAGCAATGCTCGGATCGGCAGCCAGTTGGGGCAGGATGTTGGCCCAAGCAGCAAAGATGCCGCCGTTGACCGCCGCGTTGTCGTAATAGAACGGCGTATAGATAAAGTGGTGCAGGCCTGTAGGGATCAGCACGCGCTCGAAGAAAGCAAAGACACCCACGCCAAACGTACCGGCGGAAAGGATGAATCCCTGGAAGGCGGAGATAGCAGCCTGAACATGCGGCCACACCAGGCAGGCGATAAGAGCGACCGGAACCATAACGAAGAAACCGATCATATAGATGAACACGGAGCCCGAGAACACGCCCAGCCACTCAGGAAGTTCGGTGTCGAAGAACTTGTTATGCAGCATCGTGGCGATACCAGAGATAATGAGCGCGCCCATGATGCCCATATCAAGCGTTTTGATGCTTGCGATAGTGGCAAGACCAGTACCGCTGCCCGCCTCGACAGAGTAGTCGACCCCAAAGACAGGGCCCCACTGCCCCAAGATTGTGCTAACAAAGTAGTTGAAGGTAAGGTAGATGGCCAAAGCCTCCATGCAGCAGCGAGCGTTCTGCTTGTTCGCGAGCGAGATTGGCAACGCTACGCAAAACAGCAACGGCATCTGGTTAAAGAGCGTCCAACCACCCTGGAGCAGCACATTCCAGCAATCAAACCAAAGATGGCCCGCAGTGGCCATCTCGCCAAAGATCGCCTCGGTGGTAAACAACGTACCCAGGCCGACGACGATTCCGGAAAATGCGAAAAGAATTGCAGGCGTGTACATTGCACCGCCGAAACGTTGTATCTTTTGCATCATGACGGGGAATCCCCCTCTCTTCATTCGGAGCGACTGCGGTTTTGGCTTCACTCGAGACCGCAGACGCGCCGTTTGCGTGTACCTCGTGCAATAGGACGGGTGGGCCCGCTTCCCTGACTTCTTGCGCTTCTATTTTCATCATATCACTTATCTAGACAAGTTAGCATAAATACAACGGTCGGTAAACGGTTGATTATTGGCCGTAAACGGTATATGTCCAGTATTTCGCCTGTTAAATCTGACATAGTTGATGGCTGCATTTCAATTTTCTTTTCTACTTGTCTAGATGTGCTTGTCTATATCTATAGACATGCCTATACTTCATTACAACATTCACCGCCACGTTAAGGAGTCACCATGAAAAGCGCGGTCTTCTATGGAAAGCACGACCTCAGAGTCGAGGAATCGGCAAAGCCGGCCGTGGGCAGGCGCGACGTTCTGATCAACGTCAAAGCTTGCGGCGTCTGCGGTACCGACGTTCATATCTATGAAGGCGACAAGGGTGCAGCCGACGTTACCCCGCCCACGATCCTTGGTCATGAGTTTGCGGGCGTTGTCGAGGCCGTGGGCAGCGACGTCGCTGGCTTTAAACCGGGCGATCGCGTGTGCATCGACCCAAACCATCCCTGCGGCTGCTGCGAACCCTGCCGCGACGGAATCAACCACTACTGCGAGCATATGACCGGTTACGGCACCACTGTTAACGGCGGCTTTGCCGAGTACTGCTCCGTCGATATGCAGCAAGTCTACAAGTTGGGCGATCACACCAGCTTTGAGCAGGGTGCTATGACCGAGCCCGTCGCCTGCTGCCTGCACGGCATCGATATGTGCAACATCAAGGCCGGCAGCACAGTTGTCGTTATCGGCGGTGGCATGATCGGTCTGCTCATGATGCAGCTTGCTAAAAACGCCGGCGCCACCAAGGTTGTCTTGCTCGAGCCCGTCGAAGGCAAGCGCGAGGTTGCGCTCAAACTCGGCGCCGACCTGGCAATTGATTCCATCCACGAGGACGTCCCGGCCCGCCTGAAGCAGGAGGGCGTCGGCAACGTCGATGTCGTTATCGAGTGTGTTGGCAAGCCCGTCACCATCGAGCAGGCCATCCAGATCGCCGGCCACAAGGCTACGGTCATGATGTTCGGCCTCACCAAGCCCGATGAGACGATCACCGTCAAGCCCTTCGAGGTCTTCCAGAAGGAGCTTGTGCTTACCTCGTCCTACATCAACCCTTATACGCAGCGCCGCGCGCTCGAGCTCATCGACTCTGGCAGGCTCGACGTATCCTCGATGGTCGCCAAGGTGGCTTCCCTCGACGAACTCGGCGCCATCCTGTCAGACCCAGCTCTGCGTGCCATGGGTAAATATATAATCGACCCCAGCAAGTAAATCGATCGACACCTGCGCGAGCGGTCCTCATCCACCGCTCGCGCACTCAGCTCTAGGAGACCGTCGTGGCTCGAGCCATCTTCCAAACTATTTATGACAACGTGAAGCAGTCGATTGACGACGGCACATACGCCTATCAGAGTTATCTGCCTTCGGAGACTGAGCTCACGCAGCTGTTTGACTGTTCGCGCATGACGGTCCGTCGCGCCATCTCGATGCTTGCGGCAGATGGTTACGTGCTCCCCCAGCAAGGCAAAGGCATGCGCGTCATTCGCAACATCAGTGACGAGAAGAGTCGTGGTGGCGGCGGACTCGAGACCTTTAAGGAAATCGCAGCCAGCCGAGGCTTTGAGCTCAAAACGGTTACCACTGTCTTTGAGCTCCTCGTCTGTAACAAGGCGCTCTCCAAGATTACCGGGTTTCCCGAAGGCTGTGAGCTCACGCGTGCCAAACGCATCCGTTATGCAGACGGACGGGCCGTGTGCTCCGACGACTCCTATTACCTAAGCTCACAGGTACCGGAACTGACACCCGAGATTGTCAACGACTCGATCTATCGTTACCTCGAAGAAGACCTTGGCATTAAGATTGTCACGGGCAAACGCGATGTAACGATCGAGCATCCCACGCCCGAGGATACGCGCGTGCTCGATCTCGACGACTTTAACGCACTCGCCGTTATACGCGGACAGACCTACAACGCCGACGGTATCCTTATGGAATACACCGAGACCAAACAGGTTCCCGGGTTCTTTTTGCTCCATGAAACCGTGACACGCAACGGTACCGGTCGAACCGGCCACCAAAGCAGCATGAACTAACCATTTATTAGTTGCGGTGGGATAGTTCCTAGAATTGCCAGCTTAAGGGCAAAACAGGAACTATTCCACCGCAACTTTTTTGGCCGGCGGGGCAGTACCTGTCCCACCGGCCATCATTTACGCTCTTTTAGCTAGTCCGCGAGCTTCTCCACCTGGTCGAGCATCTTGTCCAGCTTGGCCTTTGCCTCGGCCTTGACCTTCACAGCTTCTTCGTGAGCCTTCGCCTTCTGGGCGGCCTTTTCCTCGGCTTCGGGATCGACGACGACCAGATTGGACGCGTCATGCTCAACCAACTTGAGCGCATGCTCGGGGCACACCTTGACGCAGGCACCGCAGCCCAAACAATACGTGGACTCCAACGCAAAGCGGCCGCTTCCCACCAAATCGCAGGCGAACGTGGGGCATACATTGACGCACTCGCCGCACGACGTGCACTTGTCAAAATCGCACTCCGGCGTGCTCACCTGCATGTTCTGGGCAAGCTCGGGGTGGTTTTGCAGCGTCGAGAGCACCAGCTGCCGCCCGTGCGTGAGCGAACGGCGACGCTTGGTCGTCGTGGTGCCACACATGGTGTTGAGCGTGCGCTCCAGCTGGGTAATCTGATGGCGATGGGCCTTGAGCTTTTGCGTCACCGAGGCCAGCGCCGCCGTCGCCGGGTTGAGCTTGGTCACCGTTAGGCCCGTGGTGCGGGCAATCTTTTCCATGTACTCCTTGCGCTCGTACTCGCGGCGCTTATGGCATTTGAGGCTCTTGGGGTCGACCTCCAGGCCCATACCCGTGCCAGACCACTCCTCGGCCTTCGCAATCGCCTCGCCCAGAATGTCCTCACCGCCGGTGTTGCGGCATTTATCGCACACACCCAACGGCAGGTACACACTCACGTTGGGATAGTCGGCCAGTACCGAGAACCAGGTCTCGGCCGTAATATCGCCCACGCAGGCAACGACGACCTCGTTCTCACGCGGCATGCGCTTGAGGGCGCGCGTGCAGGTGACGTAGGCGGTCTCGTGGCTCGTAGCAGCAGAGACGATATCGTCATACAGGTTTTTGGGCGCCAAGCGCGGCGAGATGATCGCCTCGGTCGGGCAGGCAGCGGCGCACAGACCGCACTTGCGGCAGGAGTCGAGGATCTCGATGGCGTCTTCCTCGACCTCGATAGCGTTGACCGGGCACACGTCCATGCACGCGGTGCAGCCGCTCTTTTCGTTTTTGCAGGTCAGGCACGGAATGGTGTTGCCGCGCGGACGCTCCTTGTAGTCGGCAGGATTCCACTGCGGCGCCGACGGATCGAGTGCATCGGTCACACCGCCAAGCGGGTTTTTAAGAAAGTCGAAACCCTTGCTGATCTCGATAATGTCATCAAACAGATCGTGTTCCTGCGCCATGCGCGGCCCCTCCCTGAGCAGTGCAAACAAGCAAGAGATAATGATACGCCATCGGCCCACGCCTTGGGCAAATTACACGCGGTGCAGCTTTGGGGCAAATAGCCTATGGCCTATCGCCGCCTCGATTGCACAAGGTCAATCAAGTACCAAGCTATGCCTCGCACATGAGCTGCACGAGCTTTTGTTTGGTCACCTTGGCCTGTTCGTTAGCCATATTGCGCTCGTTTCTAAAGACCGCATTTGCAACACCCTGCAGATCGGCATCGGAGATCTCGCTGCACGGACCGTCCATCGAAGCCGCCGTGGGGCATACGCACAACGGCAACTCGGCATAAAACGCAACGGCCTTGGCGATATCGAGCATTTTGCCGCCGCCAATACCCACTACCATGTCGCAATACTCGGCCTGGGCTTCCTTAGCCATTTCGACAACGGCCTCTTCCGTACACGGACCGTCATAAATCTTAAAGAACGGCTCGCTTAGATCTTCGTCCAGAAATCCATCGACGATCTGCCTGCACAGCCGATCCTCGGTGCCCTGGTCAAACAAGACATAGGCAGCGCAGCCCAACCATGACAAATACCTGCCTTGACGCGACAGTTCGCCCGGCCCCTGAACATACCGGCCGGGACCGCCGTAAACCATAGGAAGCGCCATACGAGAATCCGCCCTTCATCAAACAACAATTGGTGCAAAGAAACCTTACCCCTTTGCACCATAGCAAAAAGGGGCAAAGCCATCTGTTGGCTTTGCCCCTTCCTTAGCTTGATTTACTCATCCATGAGATAGTAGTGGCCCAGCGCGTCGGCACCCAGGATGGCGTTTGCGACCATCTCGGGCGTCACCTCAAAGGGCATGTTGCACATGGTGTCATCGGGTGCGCAGGCGGCCTCGGCAACAATCATGGCCTGCTCGCGCGTAAGCTCGGCAACGCCAAGTTCCTTCATCGTGACCGGCAGGCCAAGCTCAATGCAGAAGCCCAAGACTTCCTCGAGCTTCTCGGTCGGGGCATCCTCGAGTACCAGCTGGACGATAGTGCCAAAGGCGACCTTCTCGCCGTGATACATGCCGTGGCACTCGGGCAGCATCGTCAGGCCATTGTGGATGGCATGAGCAGCAGCAAGGCCCGAGCTCTCAAAGCCAATGCCCGAAAGCAGCGTATTGGCCTCGATGATGTGCTCGACGGCAGGCGTGAGCGCACCCTTCTCCAGTGCAACCTTGGCCTTGACGCCATCGGCCATAAGCGTCTCGTAGCAGAGCTTGGCGAGCGCCAGGCCGGCCATGCCGCCCTTGCCGCCAGCGCAGGTGCCGCCGTCGGCATCGTGCGTCGCCTGGGCCTCGAAATAGGTTGCGAGCGCATCGCCCATACCGGAAACCGTCAGGCGCACCGGGCTCGCCGCGATAACCGTCGTATCCATCAGGACAATGTTGGGGTTTGCCTTAAGGAAGAGATATTTATCGAACTGGCCGTCATCGGTGTAGAGCACCGAAAGTGCCGAGCACGGTGCATCGGTCGAAGCAATGGTGGGGCAAATGATAACCGGGGACTCCAGGTAATAGGCGACGGCCTTCGCGGTGTCGAGGATCTTGCCGCCACCGACGCCGACGATGATGTCGCAACCGTTGTCGCGAGCGAGCGCAACCAGGCGATCGACCTCGCCCTTGGAGCACTCGCCGTTAAAGTCCTCAAACAGCAGCTCGGCCTTAGCCTCGGCAAAACCGCCCTCGATCTTGGCACCGACGCGCTTCTTGCCCGAAGGCGTCACAATGACGAGGGCCTTGGCGCCGAGCGGCTCGACATAGGAGCCGAGCTTGGCCAGCTCGTCCGGGCCCTGGATGTACTTGCTGGGGCTATTGAAGATTGCAGCCATTTTTATCCCATTCTCTAATAATTAAAAAGAAAGGGGCTCCGTACGGATACGTGCGGAGCCCCTCATTACGATAACAAGAGTCGATTAGAAATCGATGTCGGTGTCGTAGTAGCAGGCCTTGAGGATCTTCTCGAAGTCGGCAGCCTTGGTCTCACGCGGGTTCTCGGGCGTGCAGGCGTCCTGCTCGGCGTTCGCGGCGATCTCGGGCAGCTTGGCGAGGAACTCCTCCTCGGAAACCATCTGCGGGTTCTCGGCGTCGACCTTCACGCCACCATTCGCGTAATCCTTGATGGACTGCGGAATGTTGAGCTGATCGTTGAGGTCGCGAATCTTCTGGACGAGCGCGGCGATGAGCTCCTCGTTGGTCTCGCCGGGAAGGTGCAGAATCTCCTTGGCCACGTAAGCGTAACGCTCGGCAGCACGGGGATCCTTGGAGTTCCACTGGATGACCTTGCCCAGGTACATAGCGTTAGCGGCACCGTGGATGATGTGGCCGTTCTCGAAGGCAGCACCGGTCTTGTGAGCCATGGAGTGAACGATGCCGAGCAGGCCCGAGGAGAAGGCGATACCGGCGATGCACTGAGCCTCGTGCATGTGCTGACGGGCCTCATGGTCGCCAGCATAGGACTTGGGCAGCCACTCGACGATCTCGCGGATGCCGTGCAGGGCGTTGGCGTCGGTGAACATAGAGGCGCAGGTGGAAACGTAGGCCTCCATGCAGTGGGTCAGAGCATCCATGCCGGTGTGAGCGCACAGCTTGGCGGGCATGGTGTAGGTGAGCTCGGGGTCGACGATGGCGACATCAGGGGTGATGTTGAAGTCGGCCAGCGGGTACTTGATGCCCTTGGCGTAGTCGGTGATGACGGAGAAGGCAGTAACCTCGGTAGCGGTACCGGAGGTAGAGGAGATGGCGCAGAAGTGAGCCTTCTGACGCAGCTCGGGGAAGCTGAACGGCTGGATGATGTTATCGAAGGACTCCTCGGGATACTCGTAGAAGACCCACATGGCCTTAGCGGCATCGATGGGCGAGCCGCCGCCGATGGCGATAATCCAGTCGGGCTCGAACTCGCGCATAGCCTCGGCGCCCTTCATGACCGTCTCGATGGACGGGTCGGACTCGACGCCCTCGAACAGCTTGACCTCGAAACCGCCTTCCTTAAGGTCGTTCTCGACGTCCTGCAGGAACCCGCCGCGGCGCATAGAGCTGCCGCCAGAAACGATGATGGCCTTCTTACCCTTGAGGTTCTTCACCTCGTGGCGAGCGCCCTCACCAAAGTACAGATCGCGAGGATTGGTAAAACGTCCCATACTGTGCCTCCTAAACAAGCCCCTCTTAGACTTGCGTATATAACGGAGCACCCAATTGGCTCCGTTAGGACCGGTTTGCGCGTTGCCGGCGATGACAATGCGCGATGTCTAAACGTCTCAACGCTCAGACAAACACTATTTTACCGTTCTGGTTGGTCAGTTATTCACCTAAAGCCGCCAATGATGAAACGTTTTTTCTATCCCTGAAGACCCTTGTGCGGCATCCATACTCCCAAGCTGGGCAAACGTTTTATCAAGGTTGACTACATATCCCGGGCAGGACGGTGCCCCTCCAAAATATGCACCGTTCGCCGCCAAAAATCGACCGTTTGCGGCACCGTGATACCACTCGGTCGTCCAAGGTGCCGACATTTGTGCGACATCCGTCTTCGTGGTGCAAAGGTGCAAGTCCAAGTGCGGCACCCCCGGTGTGCCACATGCGGGTAAACTAGAACTTTATATAGAAACATTTGAACCCTAACCGCAGCAAAGGAGGCCCCATGGCATTCGATCCCATTCAAGAGGATTGCCATCGCCTCGTTCTTGAGGCCTTGCGCCGCGACAATATCCCGCTCACCGACGCTGCCGCCGTAGAGCATCTGATGGAACAATTCACCCGCAACCCCGCACCGCTCATCGTGCACGACCGCGACCGCGCCGGGCACCTCATTGCCAAGGTGGTCGAGGCTGTCGACTACCGCATTCCCTTTATCCCTGACGATACCCAAGCAGAGCAGGAAGAGGCAGCTGCCGAGAACATGCTCCGCGAGGCAGCCGCGCTCGACCCCACCAACTGGGACGCTCAGCGCATGCTGACCGCCCTCACCGCCAGCTCCAACGAGGAGTACGTACAGTATTTGGTATCCAAGCGCGATGAAGTCGAGCACGACCTGGCACTCAAGATCGCCTCGGCGCAGGACCCCTACGAGCGCGAGGCCGCAGGCGACCTGACCCGCCGTCCCTACCTGCGCTGGCTTGCCGCCCTTGCGTCGCGCGCCCTCATTAGCGGCCGCTATCGCATGTCGCTCGAAGCCGCAAACCGCAGCTTGGACTTTGCACCCAACGACCCCGCCGGTGTCCGCCACACCGCGATGCTCGCCATGGCAAAGCTCGAATACCCCGCCGAGGAGCTCAAGCGCTTTCGCTCTGCCCACTCCGTCCCCTATCTCGCCAACACGCCGCTGCGCCGTCGTCCCAAGGACGCTGAGCGCGACTTGGACCCATGGACGCTCATCGCGCTGATGAGCGCTGCCTGGCGCGAGCTGGACTACGAGAGCGCCGAGCACTACTTGCGTATCCTTGCGCGCTCGTGTCCGCACGCAGCCGAGGCACTCTACTTCCAAACCGAGTTTCCCGATGGCGTCTATGCCCGCGTCAACGTGGGTGTGGGCTCCACCGACGAACTTGTCCTTGCGCTGTCCGAGGCGACGCCGGTACTGCAGGAGGGCCTGGGCGCCCCCGACAACGCCAGTTTTGCCGCCTGGGTCGCCACCAACGATATCGTGCGCTCCCAAATCGATGAGCGCATACTGCGGGCGGCCGAGCAGGGTTTGCCGTTTAAGGGAGGAGACCTCTAATGGATCCGAGCGTCTACATCCCCGCCTACCTGGAGCGCGCCTACCTTGCGTCGCACCCCGAACTCACCGATGCAGCACGCAATCTTGTCCATAACGACGTGAACGTCAACCCTCATAAGTATGCGCAGACCGAGCATGCCCAGGCGCTGCTGTCCTATGCCGGTGTCCACCGCCACCTGCTCGACGAGCTCCATCGCATCGAGGACATGGGCAGCGACGAGGAGTTCGAGCAGACGCGCAATCGCCTGTTCGACGACATGCGCGATGAGCTGCTCAAAATTGTCCGCGTCGATGCACTGGCCGTCGACGCGCAGCTGCTCGCCATCATCCTGGCCGACACGCCCGTTGACGCCTGCCTGGGTGACCTGATGAAGCTCGAGGCGACCACGGCCGATTACCTGCAGCAAAGCGTGCCCGGGTTCGACATGGAAGCCCCGCACTACTGGGCCAATAATGTTTTGGCCGACGGTGTCACCGCAGCAGACCTTACCGTGAGCGAGCCGGCTCTAATCGGGTGGCTTCACACACTCGAGGCCATCTCGCAGCTGTGCATGGCGAGCGCTCGTTACCGTGCTGCCGCCAACTACGCCCGCCGTGTTCTTAAGGCAGAAGGCTATCCCACCCGAGCTGCAGGCACCGTGCTACTCGCCCTCGCTCGCTTGGAAGACGAGGACGGCTTTTTTGCCCTGGCCCACCAGCTCGAGGAAGAGATCGGGGCTGACGCGCTCGAGAACTCTCCTTGGTATCTGCTCGCCCGCACAATCCTCTTGTTCAAAACGAACAAGATGCGTCCGGCGGTGCGTGCGCTGCGTGAGTTCGCTAACCGCTGCGAGGGCGGCGCATTCTTCTTGCTGAACCCCATGTACCAGACGCCGTACCTTCCCTGCCGGCCCGAGCCGCGCGATCCCGGGGATCTTTCGCATCAGGCCGTTTGGGAAGCGGACGGTATTATCTCGGACACTCCCGACTTTGCTCCCTGGGCCAATGCCTGCGAAGACGTGTCGCAGCTTGCCCAGGAGTTTGCGCGCCGCTACGGTTTTTAGTGACGCACTCGACCCGACCATGTCGTTTACGTTAGGAACGGTTTCATGAACCTCCGCTCATCTCTTGCCTGTACCTCGAGCGATATCGCCCGCTGGGGGCTGCGCTCTGTCCTTAAGCGCCAGGGCGGCGTACTCCCCGGCCGCATCGCCATGAAGATCGACCCCGAGCTGCTAAGCGACCTCGCCGGCCTTGTCGACCGCAGCGTGGTGATCACCGGCACCAACGGTAAGACCACCACCTCCAACCTCATCGCCGACGCCGTTGCCGCCAGCAGCGCCACCGTGGTATGCAACCGCGCCGGCAACAACATGGAGCCGGGCGTGGTGGGTGCACTGCTCGAGGCGCGCAGCGGCCTCAAGCGAGCCGGCGGCGGCAAGCGCGTGGGCGTTTTTGAATGCGATGAGCTCTACACCGTGCGCGTCCTGCCCAAGCTCAAGCCGACGTACTTCGTGCTGCTCAACCTGTTCCGCGACCAGCTGGATCGCTATGGCGAGATCGATCACACCCAAGAGGTCATCGCCCACGCGTTGGAACTTTCGCCGGCAACGACGCTCATCTACAACGCAGACGACCCGCTGTGTGCCGCGATCGCCGCACGCGTTCCCAATGCAAGCATCGCCTTTGGCATCGACGGCGCCACCAACACCGAGTCCGACCGTATTAGCGACTCACGTTTTTGCTCAAAGTGCAACGCGCCGCTGGAGTATGACTACGTGCAATACGGCCAGCTCGGCGCCTACCATTGCCCCTCGTGCGGTTGGGCACGCCCCGCACTGGTCCGCCGCGTAACGAATGTGGAGCTCAGTCGCGATGGCTATGGTTTTGACCTGGTGTTTGGATCTGATTCCAGTGCGCCAGCCGCGCACATTGCAACGCGCTACAACGGCCTGTACATGGTCTACAACGTTGCCGCCGCATTCTTTGCCGCACATGAGCTAGGCGTGGATACCGCGCACCTGCAGCCCACGCTCGATGCCTACGTGCCCGCCGGCGGACGCATGGGCCGCTGGGATATTGCCGGTCGCACCGTCGAGGCAAACCTGGCCAAGAATCCCGTGGGCTTCGATCGACAGATCCAGTCCATTAAGACGGCGGGCGGCAGGCTCTGCGCTTTCTTCCTGAACGACAACGACGCCGACGGCCACGATGTATCGTGGATCTACGACGTCGACTTTGAGCGCATCGCCGACACGCCGGGTCTTGTCGCCTTTGCCGGAGGCACGCGCGCGCACGACATGCAGGTGCGCCTCAAGTACGCCGGCATCGATGCCGCGATTATCTCGGACGTCGCGCAGGCAATTGGCGCCGTGGCAGACGAGGCCGCCGATGACACCTTCTACGCCGTCGCCAACTACACGGCCTTCCCGCCGCTGGTCAAGGAGCTCGACGGGCTGAAAGGCGCCGCCGCCGACGCTGTTGCCGGGCACGCCGTAGCCCGTGCCGATGGCAACACCATCCCTTCCGCCGTCGCGCCGGTCGAGCTTTCGCGCCCGCTGCGCATCGTCTACCTGTATCCCGATGCCCTTAACCTCTACGGCGACGGCGGCAATGTTATCGCGCTCGAGCGCCGCTGCGTCTGGCGCGGCATTCCCGTGCGCGTGGACGAGGTCCGTATGGGCGAAACGCTTGATTTGACCGATGCCGATATCGTCATGATGGGTGGCGGCTCTGACCGCGACCAGCTAGCCGTGGCACACGAGCTGCTCGCTCAAAAAGACAAGGTCGCGGCCTATGTTGAGGACGGCGGCACACTGCTTGCCATCTGTGGCAGCTATCAGCTGCTCGGCCGTTCGTACTACATGGGCGACGATCGCATTGAGGGCCTGGGCGTCATTGCCGCCGAAACCGTACGTGGCTCCGATCGCCTGATCGGCAACGTCGCCGTCAAGACCGACCTGGCACCCGAACCCTTTGTAGGATTCGAAAACCACGGCGGCCGCACCCTGCTCGATGCAGAGGCCACGCCGCTCGGAACGTCTGTCGTCGCGGGCACCGGCAACAACGGCGACGATGGCTTTGAGGGCCTGATCTACAAGGGCGTCATCGGCACGTACCTGCATGGCCCGGCGCTGCCCAAGAACCCCGAGCTCGCCGACTGGCTGATCGCCCATGCCCTCGAGCACCGTGGCGATGCACAGGCCGCCGCCCTGCTGCCGCTCAAGCCCCTCGACGACACCTACGAGCACGCCGCCCACGACGCCGCCATGAAGCTCCTCCCCTAACGCCCCAACCACCACAAAGGGGACAGGTACCTTTGTGGTGGTTTTGACCCATCCCAGCGGTTTGTCTCAATCTGTAACATCTAGACCGTTAAAAGTCGTCTTACTGTTACAGAATGAGATGTTCGTCCCGACGCCTACCTTTTGTCTCGATCTGTAACAGATAGAGCCAATTTGCCCGCCCAGATGTTACAGATTGAGATATTTGAGAATCGGAATAGAAGCCTACTCCTTTGTGGTGGTTTTCCAGTTTGCCAACGATATACGCGCCGGCAAAAAAGTCTGCTATACTCTTTCCCGCTGTCCCCATCGTCTAGCGGCCAAGGACGCCACCCTTTCAAGGTGGATATCGCGGGTTCGAATCCCGCTGGGGGCACCATTCCAATTTTCCTCGAACCCGCTGGATGTCAAGTCTGGCGGGTTCGTTGCTTTCCGTGTCGTAGTTCAGTGTCACGAGCACGTCTTCGTCGGATACGCTCACCTGCCAGACGAACGCCTTCAATAAGGTGGCGTCATCGAGCTTCGCGCCGCACTGCAGGAAGTCCGCGAAGCGCTCCGGGTCTATCTTCTGCTCCTGGATGGCCTGCAGGTCGTAGTTGGCGCGTGCCTTCTGCTGCTCAAGCTCGGCTATGCGCTCCTTCACGCCCGGCGCTATGATTCCCTGCTCGATGGCGTTCAGGATGTTCTTCAGCCCGCGCTCCGCAGCCGAGAGCGATTCCGCCGCCTGTTTTCGCCTTGTGGCAATCTCCGCCCCGTCTGCCCTGTCGGCGACCATGCGGGCTATCCTCAAGGCCTCCTCGCGGTCGGAAAGCAGCTCGCGCAGGGCATCGACGATAGCGCCCTCAAGCTCCTCTCGGCGAACGTTTCTCATGCACCCGTCAACGCAGCTGTAGTACTCGTACTTGACGTTGCGCCGCCCGCGCCCGCTCACGCCCTGCAGGTTTCGCCCGCAGCCGGCGCATATGGCCTTGCCAGCCAGGGCGAAATCGCCCCAGTCCTCCGAAGAGCGCTTCTTGGTTCCCTGCACCTGCTGAGCGTCCATGAAAGTCACCTCGTCTATGATCGCGGGCATTCCGCCCTCCTTGACTATGCCGCCCCACTCGTAGCGCCCCGTGTAGCGCCTGTTGTGGAGCATCTGGTAAACCATCGAGTAGCCGCACGGGTTGCCGTTGGAGGTCTTCACGCCTCGCTGGGCGAAGTCCCGAGCTATCGAGTTCACGGTCTCGCGGTTGATGCGCCGCTTGAAGGCCTCGCGCACGAACGCGGCGTCATGCTCGTCTATCTCGTACTCGTCGTCCTCCGACTTGCGGTAGCCGAACACGCGCACGCCGTTGGTCTTGCAACGGAGCGCGTTGCCCTCCATTCCGCGCTTGGTGCGTATGGCGGTCTTCTTCGACTCGCAGGCGGCAAGGCCTTCCAGCAGCTTCTCGTAGATGATGCCCTCGGGCGAGTCGGGTATGGCCTCAAGCGCCGACACGAGCTTCACGCCCTTCTTGGCAAGCTCGCGCTTGTATATGGGCGCGTCGTACTCCCCACGGGAGAAGCGATCCATCATGTACACAAGCACTATGTCGGATTCGCCCGCGTTGGCTATCATGCGCTGGAACTCGGGGCGGTCGTCGGTGCGGCCCGATATGGCGTAGTCGCAGTACTCGGCGGCGATGGCATAGCCCTCGCGTTTGCACCAGTCGCGGCACACGCGCAGCTGGTCGTCTATCGAGGCCTCGCGCTGCTTGTTGCATGAAAAGCGGGCGTATATCACCGCTGTTTTTGGCATAATATGAAACGGCCTCCTTTCAGAGGTTCTGTGGAAAGCCCCACGGGTAGCGCTGCAACGCTGTGACCCCGTGGGGCTTCTTTTTTTCTTTACCTATATAAGACGGTAAACGAGTACAGCATCATGTCGCTGTCGCGCGTGTTGGCGCTGACGGCCATCTTGACATCGACGACTTGACAACCTTTGTCCTGGATGCGCGACAACGTTCCGTCGATGCGCTCGGTAACCTTGTCCTCAAGCTGCGTGGCGGTCGAATACATGGCCTTGCCCGCGACCTGGAACACGAGGGCGTGAACCTTCCCGTCGCTCACGATGAACTCGTCCGCATCGCTAGCCATCTTCTTAGCGGCGCTTTTGTTGAACATTCCCATGCGTTATTCCTTCCGTTCGCCAGTATCCCAAGGCCCCGTACCCAATAGTTCGTCAACGGAGCATTCGTAATACCTTGCAAGCTTTATGAGCTTTGATCCATTGATTTCGCGTTGCCCGCTTTCCATCATCGAGTAAGCGGGAACACCTATACCGAGAACAGCGGCCACTTCGGGCTGCTTCTTCCCATACTTGAGTCTTGTTTCCTTGAGACGGAATTGCGTGCCCACTGTGTCCTCCTTGCTTCTATAGGCACATTGTACAAAAAAATTTACAAATAGTGAATTCCTTACTTGCAAAAGGTCAGAAGTTCTTCTATATTCACTAATTGTGAAGTTCACAAATAGTGAAATGGAGGTGCATATGAACCCGATCGCAAGCGAGCGAGTTCGAATCGGTCTTAGCCAAGAAGATTTGGCAACGAAGCTCGGACTCAAAAGCCGCGCCACTGTTGCTAGCTACGAAAGTGGCGGTGAAATCCCCGGCTCGAAGCTCGTAGCCATGACGAAGCTTTTCCATTGCTCCGCAGACTACCTGCTTGGACTTACGGAGAACAGGACGGTGGCCTAAATGGCCGAACAGCAGACGCCCACCAAGCAGCAGGCAGAAAAGCCCAAAACGCCGCGCGAGCTGGCATTCGACCACATGTGCGACGTGCTGGTCAAGGCGTACCGGGAAAGCGAGCAGAAAGGCGAGAAGCAGGCGTAATGAGGCAGTGGTCGACACATGAACTCATGTACCTCGAAGAGCACGCGGGCGAAGGCGCTAAGGCGATAGCCAAGGCGCTGGGACGTTCGGAAGACTCTGTTAAGTGGCAAGCGCAACGCTGCGGACTCTCGCTCCGCAAGCGCAGCCAGTGCCCCAACTGCGGCAGATGGACGTTCCGCCCCCTGAACCGAATCAACGGCTGGTGCATCGAGTGCACGAAGGAACTTCACATGTCCGACCTAGCCGAGCAGGCCAACGCCATGCGAGAGGAGGCGATCAGGGAGAAGAGGAACAACCAGGAGCGACAGCGCTACTACAGCGCAAAGAGCCGCGCCAAGAAAAAGCAGAAATAGGCACACCAAAAGCCACACGTGCTATGACCAGCGGAAACATCAGAAAGGAGCACGAAATGCAAAGCAAAAAGAAAGCGAGCGCCCCCAGCTACCACACTCCGAGCGCCCGCATGAACCGCATCGAGAACGATGCTTCGACCATCATACCATTCGAACGCAAGCAGCGCCCCACCGCGAAGGAGATGCAGGACGCCTCCCAGTTCAAGGCTGGCGTTTTGGTCGGCTTCCTAGCCGCCACGCTCATCTTCCTCATCGTCCTGTGGGCGTGGATCATCCCCACGATGGACGGCGCGGTGGCAACCGCCCAGCAGGCCTACGAGACCACGGCGGGTGTCGTCCATGCGTAACGACGAGCGCTACAGCCCCAAGCCGCAGAGCAACCAGCTTGAGATATTCGGCCTCGGCTTCGCAGGCGAGCAGGACTTCCAAGAGGCCCGCAAGTGGATCGAGAACAACCCCGGCGCCTGGAACTTCATGGTCGAGAACGCCGTGAGGCTCAACCGCAAGGGCTACGTGTCGGTCAACTACCTGGTGAACATGGTGCGCAACGAGCTGCATGTGGCCTGCAAGAACGGCATCGCCCCGAGCCTGGCCCGCATCATGGAGGCCCGCTACCCGCAGCTGAAGGGCGCTTTCAACAAGCACCGCAGCCAGTCGGACGGTTTCAGCGAATGAGCTGGGTTCAAACGCTGGCAGCGACGGCGCGGGTCGTGGTTCCGGTTCGCGAGGTCGTGGGCAAGCAGCGCCCCCGCACCGATTACCGCAACCGCCGCACCTACACCCCCACCAAGACCTTGAAGGCCGAGAAGGAGGTGCGCGACGCGTGGCGGGCCGAATACGGCGAGACCTTCGCCGGGCACGACGGCCCCGTGAGGATGCGCATATCCACCTACCGACCGCTCGCTAAGAGCAACCCCAAGTATTGGGAAGGGCGCTCTGACATGGGAAAGCCCGACTGGGACAACGTGGGCAAGCTCGTCTGCGACTCGCTCAACGGCCTCGCATTCAAGGACGACCAGCAGGTGATCACCTGCACCGTGGACAAGCGCCCGAGGCCCTGCCACGGGACGCAACCGTTTATCAGCATCTACATCGAGTACTTCGTCGAGGAGTACGTGAAGGAGAAGAAATGAAGCACTTCGAGAACAACGTGAACGACGGCATGAGCCGCACCGACAGCATCGAGACGCTTATCGACCTCACCAGCTGCATCGCCGTGAACGCCCTCATGGTGGCGGGCGGCGAGGCCGAGGCCGACGAGAAGGACGCGGGCGCTTGGTGGGCCATGATCGCCCTGGCCGAGGCCGCGCTTGAAAGCTACCCCGAGGACGTGCGCGCCAAGGGCTACCAGGTCGTCAACGAGAACACCAACCGGGAGCTTGTGGAGCAGGCGCGCCGCAAAGAGGCCGAGCAGGCCGCCAAGCACGTCATGAGCATCATCTTCGGCGTGAAGAAGGAGGACTAGCCGTGGCGCTGATCACAACGCAACCGGTAAGCGCACGCGCCCTGTTCAAGCAATCGACCATCAAGGGCGACGAGGCGGTCTTGCAGTTCTCCGTCCGAATGGACAGCGAGAACGCCTTTCCCCTGATGAAGAAGACGGGCGGCTACGTGATCCTGACCGTGGAGAGCGAGCAGAAGACCATCGAGTTCGACGACGAGACCGGGGAGGTCTGGGATGAGTAACGAAGCCGAGAACGTTGTGGCCGAGGTCATCGAGGAGCAGGACGCATCGAGCCTGACCGTGGCCTACAAGCCGTCCGTCATCGAGGCGAACTTTGACGCGCTCGAAGCCCACGTGCGCAAGACCGTCGAGGCCTACGATGGCGCGACCTACGACCTCACCAAGAAGGAGAACATCGCAGAGGCCAAGCACGACCGCAGCTACCTCAACGGCCTCAAGAAGGAGATCGACGAGCGCCGCAAGGCCGTGAAGCGCGAGTACAGCAAGCCGCTCGACGCCTTCGAGAAGCGCTGCAAGCAGATCACGGCCATCATCGACGAAGCCGCCGACAACATCAAGGCGCAGCTCGACCAGGCCGAGGAAGAGCGCAAGGCCCGCGCTTACGCCAAGTTGCAGGAGCACTACGAGGAGTTCGCCGGGCTTCTGGCCCCCGTCGTGCCCTACGAGCGCTTCCACGAGCCGCAGTGGCTCAACAAGACCTTCGGCGAGATCAAGGCTTACGAGGCGCTTGAGGCGAAGGTCTCCAAGCTGGCGGGCGACTGGGAAACGCTCAAGTCGCAGTTCGAGGGCGAGCCTTTCTATGCCGAGGCCGAGCGCGAGCTGTTCGCGACCCTCGACCTGGGCGCAGCGCTCACAGCGGCCCGCAAGGCGGCAGAAGAGGCCGCGCGCATTGCCGAGCTGAAAGCCGCCATGGAACCTGAACCAGAGCCGGAGGCCGCGCCCGAACCCGCCGGCAACTGGTATCCGGGCGGAAGCCCCATGCAGGAGATCGGCGACGAGCCTATCGGCCCCGCGCCCATTGCCGCACCGGCGCCCGCGCCCGCACCAGTTGCCTCGCCGGAGCCCGTGTCGAGTGGTCCCGCAACCCCCTGCGTGATGCTCATCGACTCCGCCACGACCGACCAGATGCAGGCCATCGGGCGCTTCTGCGGGAGCATCGGCGTGAGCGGCGTGTTCAAGCGCGGCACCCTGCAGCAGGTCTATGAGCGCACGATCCGTTAGGAGCATCGAATGGCAGACGACAAGCACATGACAATCGACCAGGCGGTGGCGCAGGTTCAGCGCTCCGTGGTCGTGCCGAAGGCGCGGTACAACGCGCACGGCAACTACTACTACCGCTCGATGGAGGACATCGTTGCCGCGCTCAAGGAGCCTTGCCGTGACGCGGGCGTGTTCTTCACCCTCAACGACTCCATCGAGCAGGTGGGCGACCGCTTCTACGTGAAGGCCACCTGCCTCGTGAAGTTCGAGGACGGCACGCCCGGCGAGATCGTCATTTGCGCCTACGCCCGCGAGCCGCTCGCCCAGAAGGGCATGAGCGAGACGCAGCTCACCGGCTCGGCGTCGAGCTACGCGCGCAAGTACGCGCTCTGCGGCATGTTCGACATCGACGGCACGAGCGACCCGGACTCCCTGAACGGCGTGGAAAAGCCCGAGAAGGAGCCGCCCGTGCAGGGGCCGTTCGACGCCAAGTGCAAGGCCTGCGGCACCGCCTACCGCTTCAACAGCCGCGAGCAGTACGAGCAGTTCATCCAGAACCCCGGTTGCTGCGCGACCCCGACGTGGACGGTCTTGTAGGCCATGCAAGACCTGTACGGAGAGCGCGAGCAGCTTTTCGACCAGCTCATGCAGGAGCTTGAGGCCCTGCGCAGGACTGGCCAGCAGTACGCCGAGAACGAGGCCGAGTACCGCAAGGCGCTGCGCATAGCCATCTTGGAGGAGCGTTCCAAGGGCACGCCGGTCACCGTGATAAGCGACCTGTGCCGGGGACGCCCCGACATAGCCGAGAAGAAGCAGCTGCGCGACTGCGCCGAAGCGCTCTACAAGGCCTCGAGCGAGGCAATCATGGCAATCAAGTTGAGGATCAAGACCGTTGACGCCGACATCCAGAGGACGTGGACGAGCGGCGGCACCGGAGAAGGGAGCTTTTTGTGAGCATCAACCGAGTGAACATTACGGGCAACCTGACGCGAGACCCCGAGCTTCGCAGCACGGCGGGCGGCATGGCGGTTCTCGGTTTCGGCGTTGCGGTCAACGACCGCCGAAAGAACCAGCAGACGGGCCAGTGGGAGGATTACCCGAATTTCGTCGACTGCACGATGTTCGGCAACCGCGCCGAGGCCCTGAGCCGCATCCTGCGCAAGGGCATGAAGGTGGCCATCGAGGGCAAGCTGCGCTACAGCTCGTGGGAGGACAAGAACGGCGGCGGGAGGCGCTTGAAGCTCGAAGTCATCCCCGACGAGGTGGAGCTTCTGAGCCAGAACCCCAACGCCCAGCAGGGCCAGCCGCAGCAGTACGCGCCGCAGGGCTACCAACCGCAGGCCTACGCGCCCCAGCAGGCACCGCAGCAGGCGTACCAGCCGCAGCAAGCACCGCAACAGCAGGCACCCCAGTGGAACGCTCAGCAGGCCTACCAGAACCCGCCTGCCGCCCCGCAGCCGCGCCAGCAAGCACCAGCGCCCGCGCCGCAGTACGCGCCCCAGCAGACACCGCAGGCCCCGCAGCAAGCGCCCCAGCAGCCCGTGCAGCAGTCGATGGACGTGTACGACGACGACATTCCCTTTTAGGGGTGACGGCGGCGTGCAAGTCCTGGACTCGCTCATCGACGGGCCGCTTAGGCTTCGCAACCGCAGGGAGGGCGACGAGCTTATAGGCATGATCGTCCGGTACCTGCGCACGGGCGAGGAACCCGAGCCGCGCACCGACACCCAGGAAGCGGTGCTAACGGCCATACGGCCCGTCATGGAAACCTCCCGCTCGCGCATCGTGGCGGGAGGCAACGGCGGCAAATCGTCAAGCAACGACGCAAGCAAAGCCGAAAGCAAACGGCCAAGCAAAACGGGAAGCAAACCGCAAAGCAAAAGCGGAAGCAAAACGTCAAGCGAGCTGGCAAGCAAAGCCGAAAGCAAACGGCCAAGCGAAGAGGAAGAGGAAGTAGGAAGAGGAATTAAGGAAGAGGGAAAAGCGAGTGCGGCGCGTTTCCGCGCCCCCTCTCCCGAAGAGGTAGCCGAGTACGCAGCCGCCTATGCGGCGTCCAAGGGCATCGACCTCGCCTCGACCGACTTCGACCCAGAGCGGTTCGTCGACTTCTACGCCCAGAAGGGCTGGATGGTCGGCAAATCGCGAATGAAGGATTGGAAGGCCTCTGTGCGCAACTGGGTGCGCACCTCGAAGCCGATACGCGAGACGAAGCAGGAGGTGAGCGAAGGTGACGACTTTTCCCAGTACGACTGAGTGCCCGCATTGCGGGGCCGTGCTCAACGCGCGGTACGCCCAGCTGGGCCTCAAGCGCCTGTTCTGCGGTTACGAGTCGTGCGGCTGCGAAGGGGCCGTCGCCGAGCGCGCTGCCATAGCGGCGCAAGAGCAGGCTGAGGCCGAGAAGGCCGTCGCCGAGAAGCGCAGGCGCTCGCTTGTGCGCTGCGGCGTGCCCGAGCGCTACCTGGGGCTTGACCACCCCATGGCCGACGAGCTTGCGCTTGCCATGGAGGACGGTCAATGGCTCTACCTGTGGGGCGACGTCGGCACCCGCAAGACGACCTGCGCCGCAGCCGTGGCCATGCGCTTGCACGACCGGGGCAAGTCGCCGCTCATGGTGCCGATGTACCGCGTGCTCGACGAGATTCAGCGCAGCTTCCACGACGGCGGTGACCCCTTGAAGCGCTATGCCGAAGCGGGCTACCTGCTCATCGACGACTTGGGCAAGCGTAGGCCCACGGGCTTCGTGCTCGACAGCCTGTTCCAGCTCATCGACCAGCGCTACTCGGCGATGCGCCCCACGCTGGTCACCACGCAGTACAGGCCCAGCGACCTCGTGCGCAGGCTCGCCGAGCAGGGCGACGCCGACACGGCCAAGGCCATCGTGTCGCGGCTGCGCCACGGGGCAAGGGTGGTCGAGTTCGACGGCCCGGACAGGAGGCTCGCATGATCCTGCAAGCAAGCCAGCTGCGCGGCTGGCCGAAGGAGCGCGCCGAGCTTTACGGAAAGCCACACCTCGGGGCGCGCTACACGGGCAAGCGGTCGTACGAGCTTCTGCAAGACCGCTGCTGCGTCTGCGGCAGGCGCGCACAGAGCTGCCACCACGTGGCGCACCGAAGCTGGGGGCTTGAGTTCGAGCTTGTCACGCCGAACGGCACGTGGAGCCTGCGAAGCCCGCTGTTCGCCCTGTGCGGCAGCGGCACGACCGGGTGCCACAACCAGTTCCACGGCGGCGCGGGCCTCAGGGCCGAGTGGCGCTGGCGCTCCAAGGTGTACGAGGAGGCCTGGTGGACGGGCCAACTGCTGGAAGTCTACGAGCCGCACCACCCGGGGCTGTACGAGTACGGCTATTGGGCGATAACCGACGAACACGGAAACGAAATGATCCGAGAAGGGAAATGACCATGGAGATCAAGACTTGCGAGCAGTACGTGCTCGCACAGCTGTTCGACCAGCAGGACGAGAACGACATGCTCAACCGCGAGCTGAAGTACCGCGACGAGCGCATCGACGAGCTGACCGGGCAGATTAATGCCATCGAGGCGGCGCACGGCTCGCCGATGCAGGAAGCCATCCGCAAGGCCGGGCGCGATGCGCTCATGAGCCACTGCACGGGATACGCGTGCGAGGTGACCGACGGCGAGACGTTCGAGGACTGGTGCCTTGAGAATGTGCTCAAGTACTACCTGCCCGAGGGCATCAGCGTGCTTGCGTTCATCAAGGAGTTCGAGCCTGAGCTTCGCGCGAAGTACGACAAGCAGGCTGCCGAGGCGCGCGAATGATACGCATCTACGAGCGCTCGCTCTGCCAGAGCTACGCAAGCGCCCGCCGGCAGGGAATCGTGGTAGCCACCACGGGCACAGAGGAAGAGGCGCTTTCCATCGTCGAGGCCCTGACCGACGACAGCTACCAGTGCTTCGCGCTGCTGGAAGACGGCACCGTGCTCGACACGCGGGGCCGCTTCCCCTGCTGCCTGGAGGTGGGCGCATGAGGGAAACGATAACGCGCTGCGACATGTGCGGCAGGCAGATAACCGGCAACGCCAAGCTCGAAGCCAACACGGGGACGTTCTTCCGCAAGTGCTGGCATGAGGATGCGTTCGACCTGTGCGCACCCTGCGCCGACAAGGTGCAGAAGTTCATCCACGGCAGAGAGGAAGACGATGGCGACCGAGATTAACCCGCTCATCATCCCGTTCGACCCGCTTTGGGTCACCACCAGCAAGCGCGAGTACCGCGAGGCCGTGCGCAGGATGGGCGAAGAGCCTGGCGACACCGACGGCAAGGACGGCCTCACCAGCTGCATTCCCGGCAAGGGCTGCGTGATATGGATCAGCCGCAAGGTCAAGGGCGGCGACCTGTACGCGCTGGCTGCCCACGAGGCAACGCACGCGGCCTGCGACATGCTGGCAAGCATCGGCGAGGAGTCGCCCGCCGCCGAGGAGCTGGCCTACATGGTGCAGTCCATCACGGCGGGAATCATCATCGCCTGCGAGGAGCGCAGCGATGGCTAACGCGAAGGTGTTGCAGAAAACGCAACTGCTGCGCCTGCTGGTCAACGAGCTTTGCGACAACATCGAGGCCCGAGAGGCTAGCGAGTCGTGCCTGCACACCTACGGAAGCCTCAGCTATGGCCTGGAAGACGGGCAGGGCAAGACCCAGATACAGAACGACATACGCAGGTGCAGGAGAACGCTCCTCGACCTGTGGAAGCTGATAGGAAAGGAACTTTAACGATGACTGAGAACAAAAACGAAACCGTCAAGAAGGCCATGATCTCCCAGCCCATGGCGGGCAAGACCGACGAGGAGATCGTGGCCACGCGCGACCTCGCCGTGGCGAAGCTGCGCCAGATGGGCTACGAGGTCGTGAACACCCTATTCACCGACGAGTGGTACAGCGACGAGGCCATGAAGGAGCGCGGCGTGGTGCAGGTTCCGCTGTGCTTCCTCGCGAAGTCGCTTGAGAACATGAGCCTTTGCCATGTGGCCTACTTTTGCAAGGGCTGGGAAGACGCCCGAGGCTGCAAGATCGAGCACGACGCCGCTACCGCATACGGGTTGGAGGTGCTTTATGAGGAGTAGCGAGTTCTCCGCCGAGGCAGTCCGCATGACGGTGGATGCCGTGAAGGCATTGGCCGAGTGCTTCGCGCGGGTGTTCCGCCAAACGGTGAAGGCGATACGCAAGCTGGCAAAGCGTCTCGATCCGAGATGGCAGCGCCGCTATCGCCGCGCGCTAGCGCGATCGCGCTGCAACAACCTGTACCTAAAGAGCATCGGGCGATGCAGATGAAGTACGTATCGCTTTTCAGCGGGATAGAAGCCGCCACGGTCGCGTGGGAACCGCTCGGATGGGAGCCGCTGTGCTTCGCGGAGTTCGATGAGTTCCCCAGTGCCGTTCTCGCCGAGCGTTATCCCAACGTGCCGAACGTCGGTGACGTGACGAAGGTTAAGTGGAAGAAGTATCGCGGCAAGTGCGATCTGGTCGTGGGAGGCAGCCCGTGCCAGTCGTTCTCGATCGCGGGAAAACGGGAGGGGTTGCAAGGTGAATCAGGCCTCATGTTTGAGTACATTCGCGCAATACGCGAGATACGTCCTCGATGGTTTCTTTGGGAAAACGTCCCCGGAGCGCTCTCAAGCGGAAGTGGGGAGGCTTTCAGACAGCTCTTGTCCGAAATGGACAAACTCGGGTACGGCCTGGCGTGGCGGGTACTTGATGCGCAGTTCTTCGGAGTGGCCCAAAGACGGCGCCGTCTCTTTCTTGTCGGACGCCTTGGAGCCTGCCCCCCCATCGGCGTACTTGTTGAGCCAGAAAGCCTGCGCGGGCGTTCTTCGACGGGCGCGGAAGAGAGGGCGCGGCTTGCCGCCGAGGCTAGAAGCTGCACTCGAAGCGCAGGCTTCAAGTACCACCAGGGAAGCGGGGCCGGCGGAATAGGCTACGAGGAAGAGGTGTCACCGACCTGCACTGCCGACTGGCACAACCCGGCCGTTCTGACCGAGCCGATAGCGATGGCCGACCTCAACGCCAACACGGCCATCGACGAGAACATGGTCGGAACCCTCAAGGTCGGGGGCGATGCGCCCACGGTGTGCGTATGAGCGCCTGCACCCTCGTAGTCCGCTGCGGCTGCGCAGGGGGGGGCAAAGGAGCGCTGGTGAGCGACGATGTGTCGCTCACCCTCTCTACCGCCAACACACAAACGCTTTTCGCCGACGAGGGAGAAACCATGATCGTCAGAAGACTCACGCCTTTGGAGTGCGAACGGCTCCAAGGCTTCCCAGACAACCACACGCGGATACCGTACAGGGGCAAACCCGCCGATGAGTGCCCCGACGGCCCGCGATACAAGGCCATAGGCAACTCGATGGCCGTTCCGGTCATGCGCTGGATCGGCAAGAGGATCGCCATGGCGGACAAGGAAGAACCGAAATGACCGACCAATACGTATTCAACCCCGACATACACGACGAGTGGAAGCCGCCTGCGCACCGCTGCGAGAACTGCGCCCACCACGAGCACGACGTTGTGCCGATCGTTCATTTCGACGTGGACGGCAACGAGGTCGGCAGCACTACCGGCACGCGCTGCTACTGCAATCACGGCGGCAAACACTTCGTGACGGGCGACAACAACCACTGCGACTACTGGGAGGAGGCGCGATGAGCTACGACATACGCCTGTGCGACCCCCTGACGCACGAGGCGCTGCAAACCGACGTGCCTCACGACATGCGTGGCGGCACCTACGCCATGGGCGGCACTACCGGTCTCTGGCTGAACGTCACCTACAACTACGGCAAGCACTACTACCGCGTGCTCGGCGACAAGGGCATCCGCACCATCTACGGCATGACGGGCGCGGAGTCCATCCCCGTGCTCGAAGCGGCAGCGGCCAAGCTGTCCGACGAGGTTTCGGACGACTACTGGGAGGCCACCGAGGGCAACGCCAAGCGCCCGCTGCTTCAGCTGGCGGCGATGGCCCGCATGCGCCCAGACGGCGTTTGGGACGGTGACTGACGATGGCGAGGGTGATCGCGACGCGGGAGGTGCTGAAAAACTGCTCGACATGCCTTTACGGGAAGTTCTACGGCTGCAGCCATGCCGACCGCCAGAAGGATTGGACGTACTACCGCTTTTGGCAAGGCCTGAAGCCCTGCCCGAGCTGGTGGCTTGACCAGAACCGGTTCGAGAGGGCGTGATGAAATGGTTGACTTCGAGCCGCCTAGCGGCTGGAACCTGCCTCCGGGATGCTTCGAGTCCGACCCGCGCGCGCCGTGGAACCAGGAAGAGCCGAAGACCTGCGGGAACTGCTCGCACTGCCTGGAAGGCTGCTGCGATTTCGGGATATGCGGGCTTGAGTTCGAGGATGCGTTCGACGAGGCCGACCACGAGGTGAAGACCACGCCGTGGAAGGCTGCGCTCTGGGCGCGTGATTGGATCGTTGAGCACTACAAGGATGAGCAGGAGGACGTGTGCGACCGATGGGATGGCTAGCGACCGCCGCCATGGCTTTGCTGCTGGGAGTCCTCGCCATTGAGGCCTGGGCGATACGGATGCTGGCGGCGGGGCTGGTTCTCCTGGCCCTGTTCGCCTGCGGATAGGAGGCGCGTTGCGAAACGTGAACTGGGGCTGCCTGGCGTTCCTCGCCGTGGCCCTGATTATTGATGCTTTTGCCGTGTGGGCGGCTTCGTCGCTCGCGCGCTGGATGATTGGAGTATGACATGCAAGACTGCGTGATCTTGGGCAGCGTCGCCACGTTCGACGGCGTTGCGCCCGACAAGGCCCAAGCTCTGAAGGTGCTTGAGGAGGCTTCCAAGGTGTACAACGCCTGGCAGGTGTGGGACGAGTGCCGCGACGACGAGGCCAAGGCCGAATGCCGCCAGTCCCTCATGGAGGAGTGCGCCGACGTCGTGCAGGCGACTGCCAACCTCGTAAAGGCATGCGGCTGCGACGACATGCGCCTGCACCTCATGGACTGCGAGGACAGAAACCGCAAGCGCGGGCGCATCACCGGCTCGAAGCCCTATCCTGGTGCCTGCGGGCGCGAGGGTTGCAAGCGCTTCGTGTTCGTGCCAATTCCTCGCCCCTATGGGGTGCTGAGCAAGATCAAGGCCAAGATTGGGGGCCTGAAGTGAACCGCGCGCAGAAGGTCATAGCCGCCGTGGTGTATGCCGGTAGCCTCGTGGCTGTGTCGCTCGCAATGATCGGGGTTTGTTCCCTGCTGGCTCGCTGGGTTGCCAGTATATGGGGGCTTGTGTAGCCCCTGAAGGCATGAAGAAGCCCCCTAGAATCGAATCTAGGGGGCTTTCTGCTGCCTGCTGCTATCTGCTCTGCCCTGTGGCCTTCTCGGCTGCTATAGCCTTCTCTAGGTCTCGTTTGGCCTCGCTGATGATCTGCAAAAGCTCGTGCCACTGCTTCGGCTCTCGGTCTTTCATGGCTTGCCTTTCTAGTTGTATGTGTCGCAGATGCTCGGGGTGCCGTCCCATAGGGTGAGCCGGTACCCGCATAATTCGAGTTCGGGGCTGTTCTTCGCCCTGCCGTAGTCCCTGACCTTGAGGCGCTTCCCGTTGTCGCTCGCCTCGCGGCCCATGATCGGGTCATAGGTGAAGCAGTTCGGCAAGGGCATGTACTTGCGCTCCCACCCGTAGGCGTCGGCCAAACCCTCGAAGGTGCTTTCTATGGGCCTGATCGTGGCTGTTTTCGCTGTGGCCTTGATGGCCTGGTAGAAACTGCCATCGCATTCGAAAATGTCGCCTGCTTTTACCTGCATGGTGTGCCCCTTTCTAAAGATCGGGGCAAGGCCTGAAGCCCTGCCCCTATGTCGTTCTGCTATGCCGGGAGGAGGTTGCCCCTCGGGGCCTCCACGCGCCGGCTGCGCGCCGCGTCGCGCCCCTGCTGCATGCCTCGGCTTATGCTGTCGTTGTTGGATGCCTTGAGGCCTCGCCTATGGGATCGCCCAAGCCCCAGGCACTCGAAGTAGTCCTCAACCTCCTTGGGGCAAACGATCATCAGCTCGAAGCACTGCTTCTCAAGCTCGGCGCGCACCCCAGCGATGAAGCCGATAACGAAGTTCGAGTAGGCGTCGGGGTCGGTGTACGCGAAGTCCTGATACTCGTTTGCCAGCCTGTGGCAGGTTTCGAGCAGGTTCGCGTAAACGATCTCCGCCGCCTCGCTGTCGGCCTTGTAGCCGACGAACACGAACTCGTACTTGCGGGCCGTCACCCTGCGCTGGTACACCTTGCACCTGAAGTTGTCGGCGATAGTCTGCGCCAGGCTCGGCGCCCACGCCTTTGCCGTCCACCCGGTGGTGGTCTCGGTCACCTGCTTCACCTCGTCGGCAAGCTCCCATTCCTCCACGTCGTTGTCCGCGATGAGCTTCTGGGCCTTGAGTGCGAACTGGATGGCCTCGGCCTCGTTGCAGCCGTTCTCCACGCTGTGCTCGCGAAGCTTCTTGATCTTCTCGATGATCTTTTCTCGTTCCATGGTCGAACCCTCCTTAATGGGAGGGGCTAGGCCCCTCCCGGTAGTGATTTGTTACTTTTCCCAGAGGTAGCCGAACGCCTCGGCTATCCTGGGAACCTCGGTAACCTTCTTGGGTGTGAAATTGGTCTCGCGCTCGAAGTAGTTCAGGCCGTATTTGCGGTTGATCTCCTCAAGCTCTGCCAGGTTGAAGTAGCCCATCTCGGGGACTGCCCCGAAGACGAACCCGAACATGTCGCCGGTCTCCTCGTCGTACTCGGTGGCGTAGAAGTCCCAGCCGTTGAAGCAGCTGAACCAGTGGCCGTAAACCACGGTCTCGGCCTTCTTGCCGTCTTGCGAGTAGAGCGGCGGGAGCTTCTTCTGAAGCTCTTTCGTGAGTAGCTTCTGCATGGTATGATCTCCTGTGTGTTGTTGTGGGAGGCCCCTTCTCGGGGCCTCCTGCTTGCTTTAGGCTGCTTGCTCTGCTGGTCTGATGGGGTTCGTTTCGCCGATGTTCCAATCAATGGCCTTGGCGTTCTGCCACTTGCCTTGATCGTCCATGTAGTAAAAGCCATGCTTGCCGAAGTACTTTCGAACCTTCAAGGCCCCGGACTCGATGCCATCGGCTATGACCTGCTTTCGAAGGTCTTTCACCATGTAAATAATGGCTTCTTCGTCGCTGTTGGCCTTGAATGCCTCGGTTACCTGTGCAAGGTAGTTATCGCAAGCCCTCATGATCTCCACTTGCTCGTAATCGGCTCGGGGGATCTCGTTAATTGGCCTGTGCTTCGTGGCCTCTACTGTGTACCTGCCAAGCTCCGGAAAAGCCATGTACTCGTTTACAAGCTTCAAGGCTGTTGCAAGCTCTAGACCATCCTTTCGGCCCTGGGGGCCTTTTCTGAAGTAGCCTCGTGCTCGCATACCCTCAACTATGGCTAGGATCGTGTGGTTGCTCACCAGCTGACCACTTACCACCAGATCTAAACTCTGCTGCTCTGCCATCTCTATAGCCTCCTTATTCGGTTCTAAAGCTGCTTGCTAGCTCTGTGGGCTTTGTGGCCCTCATTGCTGACAACTGAATTATTGCACAATAATTAGTGTGCTATAGGCACAATGCACAATAGCTATTGTTCTACACAATACCTGCACAATTGCTATTGTTGTATCCCTATTGCTATTGCTGTATCATCAGGGGATCAGATCAAGGCATGAAGGGAGGTTGCATGACACCGACTGAGGCGCTTAAAGAAATGCTCGACCGTTCCGGCATGAGCATGTACGCGCTTTCAAAGGCCATGGGCAAGAGCAGGAACTACGTTCAGAATACGATCAAACAAGGTTCCGACCTAGGCGCGGGAAACCTCGCGCTCATGGCTTCTCACATGGGCTTTAAGCTGACGTTGAACGGAATGGGCGAACCCATCGAGATAACGGAGAGGAGCGAAGATGCCGACGATAATCAAGGGCCAGCCGACTAGCGCCGAGATTCGCAAGCGGCTCAAGGCGGAAGGACGCCCCGTGGTGCTTTCCTGCTCGCTGGGCAAGGACTCGCTGGCCGCCTGGGTTGCGCTTGAGGACGAGGGCATAGAGGTCGTGCCGATCTACTACTGGTCTATCCCGGGCCTTCCGATGGTCGAGCAGAACGTGCGAACCATCGAGAAAGTGTTCGGCGTGAAGATACACCAGTACCCGCACCCCAGATGGTCGAGGACGCTCAACAACTGCGTGTTCCAAAGCCCGGCGCACTGCGACGTGATCGAGGCCGCGAACATGCCGGTCTACAGCTACGACGACATGCGCCCCTACATCCTCGAAGACCTCGGCCTGCCCGATGACACGTGGTTCTGCGACGGCGTGCGCGCCTGCGACAACCCGTACCGTCGAGCCAGCCTCACCAAGCACGGCCTCATGAAGCAGACCACGCACAAGGCCTCGGTGGTTGCGGACTGGACGAAGGCAGAGGTCATGGATGCGATCGCCCGCAGGGGCATCGGCCTGCCTCCGGACTACGAGCTGTTCGGGCGCAGCTTCGACGGCCTGGACATGCGCTTCATGAAGCCCCTGCGCGAGAAGCGCCCCGACGATTTCGCCGTGGTCAAGAAGTGGTACCCGTTCATCGAGGCAGACGAGAAGAGGTGGGAACACTATGGGCTTTAAGTTTGAGAAGCCGCAGAAGGCGCGTAAAGAGGCTAAGGCGGCCGAGGAAGCGCAGCTGACCGACCACCAGAAAAGCTACCGAGACCGCGAGAAGCGCGAGGAGAAGCGCTTTCAGATGGCCGTCGATTCCGGCTTCTGGATCTGCTTCTGCTTCCATGACGCCGAGGAGCGCGGGCGCTTCGCCGATCTGGTCAAGGCCGATGCCGAGGGCTGGACGTTCGGCGACGTAATCCGCCCCGTGTTCGAGGAGCGCATAGGCCTTCAGAACAAGCGGCAGTTCAAGCCGAAGGAGCAGAAGGGCACGCCGATGCCGAACCCGCTCGATTCGGTCGAGACCACCGACAGCCTCGAAGGCGACAGCTTCGCCGAGGCCGATGCCATACTCAAGGCGTTCGAGTCGCTTGGGGTTAAGCCCTACTACGACAACGTTTGGAGCAGTGCCTACTACGTCGTGTGCGTGTTCCGCGACTCCGACGACCTCGAAAGCTTCATCAGGGAGTATGCCCTGGCGAAGTACGGCGACCTGTACATGGACGGGTCGAAGATCCTTGAGGCCCTTGAGGCCTAAGGCCAATCTCACGCGCATAGGAAAATCAAGGCGTCCTTCGGGACGCCTTTTTTGTTCCCGAAAACGAGAGGAGGCAGGCATGTTCGGTCGTATTCGCCGCGCAGCGGGAAACATCGCCAACCGAGTGCGCTCCGCGTTCAATCGCGGTCGCGGCAGCTCTTCCGGCCGCTCCTCCTACTAAGGGGGAACCCAGGGCCAGCGCGATCATAAGGCGCTGGCCCTTTCCATCGTCAAAGCAAAACAGAGAGGAGTGAACGCATGGCAGCCAAGCGAGAGAAGCCCACACTTCCCACCGACACAGACTGGCCCGCCGAGACCGTCACATGGTTCAACGCGTGGCGCGACGACCGTTGCAGCGACCGCTGGGACGAGCGCCAGTGGCAGTACGTCATGGACACCGCCATCGTCCACGCCCTCGTGTACGGCTCCAACGACTTCGGCGCGCTCGCCGAGCTTGACAAGCGCCTGCGCTTCATGGGCCTCACGTTCGAGGACTAGCCATGAACGACCAGAACCTCATCAAGCCGAAGCGCGACCAGACGCCCGAGCAGCGCCGGGCCGCCGCCTCGAAGGCCGGCAAGGCCGCCGCCAAGAAGCGCCGCGAGAAGAAGCAGCTGCAGGAGATCGCCAAGACCGTGCTGCACATGCCGTTCGAGGGCACCGACGCCGAGCTGGACGAGCTGGAGGGGATGTCCTTCGAGGACTACCCCGACCGCAAGCTCACGGTCTCCGAGATAAGCGTGCTCAAGGTCGCCAGGAAGGCCATGAAAGGCGACATAGCCGCGCTTCAGTTCCTTCGCGACACCGCAGGCGAGAAGCCCGTCGAGAAGGTCGAGGTGGCAGCGGACGTGTCGCACGCGGCCGAGGAGATCGGCAAGCTGATAGAGGCGAAGCGCCATGCCGACAAGGGCTGACCTCATCGACCTGGTGTACGACTGCCCCGCCGACATAGCCGTGAAGCTGGGATACGACAAGCTCACCGACCTGCACAACAAGTGGATCAAGGACATGGTGTTCGGCACCGAGGACGAGACCATCCAGGCGCACCGAGGCTCGTTCAAGACCACGTGCCTGCACATCTCGTTCGCCTTCATCCTCGTGCTGTTCCCCGGCGAGCGCGTCATATTCCTGCGCAAGACCGACGACGACGTGGCGGAGGTCATGACGGCCACGGCCAACGTTCTTCAATCGGAGTGGTTCCAGGCCCTCGGGCGCATGCTCTACGGCACCGACCTCGTGATAACCAAGGCCACGCAGTCCTCGGTGTCGACGAACCTCAAACAGGGCGTGTCGGGCGCTCCCCAGTTGCTGGGGCTTGGCTGCGGCGGCTCTCTCACGGGCAAGCACGCCGACAAGGTGTTCACCGACGACATCGTGAACGTGAAGGACAGGGTGTCCGCAGCCGAGCGCGAGCGCATCAAGCTGCTGTACATGGAGCTTCAGAACATCCGCAACCGAGGCGGGCGCATCTTCAACACGGGCACGCCGTGGCACAAGGACGACGCCTTCCAGCTGATGCCCAACATCCGCCGATGGAGCTGCTTCGAGACGGGCCTCATGAGCCGGGAGGACATAGAGCGCGTGAGGGCCAGCATGTCGCCGTCCCTGTTCGCGGCCAACTACGAGCTGAAGCACATCGCCGACGAGGACGCCATGTTCACCAACGCGCAGTTCTTCAAGGAGCCGCAGCTATTGGCAGACGGCATAGGACACATAGACGCGAGCTACGGCGGCGCGGACTACACGGCGTTCACCTGCGTCAGGGAGAGGGGCGGTACCTGGTACGCGCACATCCGCATGTGGCACAGGCACGTGGACGACTGCCTCGACGAGATCCTGAAGGAGTGCAAGGCCCTGCGCATAGGCACCGTCTTCTGCGAGTCGAACGCCGACAAGGGCTATCTGCGCAAGTCCATCATCCGCAGGGGGCACCCGTGCTGCTCCTACCAGGAGGCGGAGAACAAGTACATCAAGATAAGCACGCACCTGCGCAGCCAGTGGGCCAACGTGAGGTTCCTCGACTGCGACCAGTACCCGCTCGACGCGGACGCATTGAACCAGGTGCTCGACTACAGCGAGAACGCGGCGCACGACGACATGCCTGATTCGCTCGCAAGCGCGATAAGGCAGTGGCAGAGCAAGCCGGGCGTTAAGTTCTTCAAGGGAGGCATATAAGTGGCGCACGAGTTCCATTCCTTCTACTACGACCAGATGCAGCGCGAGCCTGAGACCGAGGACTTCCGCGTGCCCGCGGGCACCGAGATGACGCCCGAGCTGCTGCAGCGGCTAATCGACGAGTTCGAGCAGTCCCACAAGCCGCGCTACGAGTACCTGGACGCGGCCTACAGGGGCCATTACGCCATCTTCGACCGCGCCTGGCGCAGGAAGCCCGACTACAAGCCCGACAACCGCATGGCGGCTGACTTCGCCTACACCATCACGCAGACCTTCGAGGGCTACTTCATCGGCGTGCCCATGACGCTTTCCGTGCGAAACGCCGAGGGGATGCCCGATTCGCGGAAAAGCGCCGTGGAGGCGTTCATCGCCGAGTTCACGGCGAGAAACCTTCAGGAGGACGTGGACGCAGAGCTTTCGAAGATGGCCTCGAAGTTCGGCCATGCCTACGAGATGCTCTACCAAGACGAGGACGGCATGCCGCGCTCAATCGCGGTAGCGCCGCTGACCGCCTTCATGGTGTACGACGACTCCGTGCTGAAGCGCCCGCTGTTCTTCGTGCGCTGGTTCTACGGCGACGACGGGGCCATCAAGGGCAGCTGGTCGGATGCAGCGCAGGTGGTCGATTTCGCCCGCACAAACGATGGCTTCGCCTTCGGCGAGCCTAGCGCGCATGCGTTCGGAAGCGTGCCCGCGGTCGATTTCCGCCAGAATACCGAGGGGCGCGGCCTCTACGAGGGCGTGCTGTCGCTCATCGAGCAGTACAACGCCGTGCTGTCCGAGAAGGCCAACGACGTCGAGTACTTCAGCGATTGCTACATGGTGGTCAAGGGCAAGGAGCTTGACGAGTCCGAGATAGAGAACATCCGCGAGAACAAGATCATCAACCTGTTCGGCGAATCGACCGAGGGCCTCGACGTGATGTTCCTCGTGAAGCCGAACGCCGACGGCGTGCAGGAAAACCTCATCAACCGCCTGGAAACGCTCATCTACAAGACTGCCATGGTGCCCGACATCACCGACGACAACTTCGCCACGGCCTCCGGCATAGCGCTCAAGATGCGCATGATGCCCATGAGCAACCTGGCGCGAAACAAGGAGCTGAAGTTCAGGCGCGGCGTGCAGGAGCGCATGCGCCTTCTGGCCGCCTACCCCAACGCCGATTTCGCAGGCGACGACTGGCAGGCCGTGGAAGTGACCATGCACCGCAACATGCCCGACGACCTGCAATCCGAGGCAAGCGTGGCCGGGCAGCTCTCTGGCATCGTGTCCGAGGAGACCCAGCTTTCCGTGCTCTCGTGCGTGAGCGACCCGAAGGCAGAGATGCAGCGCAAGCGCGACGAGCAGGAAGAGAAGGCCGACGCCATAAGCGGCGGCATGCCCACCAATAGGACGGCTCAGGCCGATGACACCGAAGAGGAAGGAACCAACGATGAAGGTAGCGATCTATAGCCGAGGCAAGCGCCTTGCCATCCGCGAGCAGCCGAGCGCAGAGGCGCCAATTATCGGAACGATGGGCAGCGGTTGCGCCGCGCACGTCGAGGATGCCGCACCCGGATGGCTTGAGCTGACCATGGGCGGCTACATCCGCGAAGACCTCGTGACGGTCGGCTCCCTGGTGGATACGACAACGTACGCAATCAAGGAGCAGCCGAGCTGTGCGCCGCAGCCCGAGGCGGAACAGCAGCAGGAAGCGCCTGCGCAAGAGGCCGAACCCAAGCCTGCCGAAGAGCAGCCCGAGGCTGACGACAACGCCGGCCTGATGGCCATGAAGATCAACGAGCTGCGCGAGCTTGCCAAGGGAAGCGGCGTGGCCCTTCCGAAGAACGCCACCAAGGCGCAGATCATCGAGCTTCTTATGAGCAGCGATGAGCAAGCCTAGCGACGAGTACTGGCGCGAGCGCCGAGACGAGTTCCTTGCGCAGCTTGAGAAGGACGAGGCCGCCTTGCGCAAGCGTCTTGAGAAGGTGTACGCCAGCGAGGCGGCAAAGCTCGACCGCGTCATAGCCGCCTACTACGCCCAGTACGGCGAGGACAAGGTGATCGAGTACCGCCGCCTGCTGCAATCCATCAGCGCGGAAGACCGAACCCTGCTCATGGAGCGCATGGACGACTTTGCCAAGAAGTACCCGCAGTACGCCGACCTCATGCCCGTCCGCGAGTCCATCTACCGGCTGAACGAGCTTGAGGCCATCCAGCTTCAGATACGCATCCAGCAGTACGAGATAGGGGCCATCGAGCAGGCAGAGCTTCAGCGCCACTTCTCCGAGCAGGCGCGCCGCGCGGCCAACATGGCCGCCGAGGAGCTGGGCTTCGGCAAGGACTTCTACCGCTACGACTCCGAGGTGGTCAAGGCCACCGTGGGGGCAGCATGGGCCGCCGGCGAAGACTTCTCGGCGCGCATCTGGGCAAACCGCGAGAAGCTGGCGAGCTATCTCAACGACGACTTCTCGAAGCTCATAGCGCGCGGCGTCTCCTATGACGAGATCTCGCGCGAGCTTCGGGCGAGGCTGAACCACAGCGGCACCCGAACGGCCATGCGCCTCGTGTACACCGAGGGCACGTACCTCTTCAACGAGGCGCAGGCCCGCGTTCACGAGTCCGAGTTCGAAAGCTACGCCATAAGCTGCATACACGACGGCAAGGCCTGCGAGGTGTGCCGCGAGCTTGAGGCCTACCAGAAGCAGCACCCCGCCAAGTTGTCCGAGCGCATGCCAGGCACGAACTTCCCGCCCATGCACCCGTGGTGCCGCTGCTCATACACCCTTGAGGTGGCCAATTGGGATAAGTGGATAGACGAGTATGTGCAGAAGCGCGGAGGCGATTCGGGCACCCAAGCCACGCGCTTGCGCTCCGACGCCATGGTGCGAGAGCCTGGAACCACATCGTTCCTGCAATCGCTTCAACGCGTAGGCTCGACGCTCGCGGGGCTTGATTTCAGGCTCAAGGGCCAGCAGTCGCTCGCGCGCAAGATTCGCACCGACTCGCACGACAAGACCATGAGCGAGCAGGAAGCGGCCGACTCCATCCACGACGTGCTGCGGTACACCTACCAGCTTCAAACGGCCAGCTTCGCCGACGAGTTCGCCCGCATCCGCGCCGAGCTTGAGAAGGCTGGCTATACTCTGGTCAAGGTCAAGAACACGCTGCAGAGCACGGGCGTGACCTATCGTGGCGTCAACTGCCAGTTCGAGACGCCCGACGGCTTCAAGTTCGAGCTTCAGTTCCATACGCCCGAGTCGCTTGCCCTGAAGGAGAACGAACTTCACAAGCTCTACGAGGAGCAGCGGCTTCCCGAGACCGACCCGAAACGGCGCGCCGAGCTTGTGCGCCGCATGATAGAGCTGTCCGACGGGCTTTCAACCCCGCCCAACATCGAGGAGGTGCGCAAATGATTTACTACACCGACGATTCCGTGAAGCGCGTGTCTCGCATCGACCTTGAGGCAGGAACCGCAGAGACCTACAACTTCACGCTCGGGAGATGGCGCGACGACAACGACCTGTGGGCCGTGCTGGTAGGCGAGCTTTGGCTTGACGAGATAAGCCAAGAGCAGGCCGAGGCTATCATCCGCAAGCGCAACAAGGAACTCCACCGCTAAAACCGAACACCCTTCTCACCTCCACGGTAGAACGAAGCCCCCGACATGGGGGCTTTTCTTTTGCCGATTGGAGGAGACGTGATCAGGGCCGAGTACATCACACGCCGGGGCTGCCCCGCGTGCGAAGCCTACAGGAAGGCGGTCATAGAGCCGCTTGCAGCCGAATACCCAGACCAGGTGCGCGAGCACTGGGCATGGGACGGCCTCATGGAGCGGCTGAACAACTCCGAGCGCATAACGCGCATCCCCATGGTGGTGATAACCGACGAAGGCGTGGAGGTCATGCGCCTTGCCGATCTGCCGACGCTAGAACGCCTTGAAGACATCCTAGACCCCTCGTAGCGGGCGAATCTCACGCACGCGGGACACTGGCTTGGTCAAAGACCGACCGAGCGTTGAAGTCGTTAAAAGCCACGGCATCGGGCAGGCGTGGAACCCGCTAAAAGCTACGGCGAAACGTGCAGGCATGAGCCACGAGAAACCTTATGGAGGGTGCGAAACATGGCGAAAGACGGAAACCGACAGAAGTTCGCTGGCGTAGCGGGCGGAAACCTCACGCCGCCGCAGGGCGGAAGTGCCGACCCCGCAAGCGATGGTACAGAAGGCAATGAGGGCACCGACCCAGACCCCGAGCCTAGCGGCAACGAGGGCAACGGCACCGACCCCAAGCCCTCGGGCAAGACGTACACCGACGACGAGGTGAACACCATCGTGCAGCAGAAGCTCGCGCGCGAGGGCAAGAAGCTCGAAAAGCGCATCCGCGAGGAGCTTGCGCAGCAGGCCGACGACAAGCGCTCCGAGGCCGAGAAGCTGGCGGGCATGAACGACCTGCAGCGCGCGCAGTACGAGCTGAAGAAGGCCCAGGGCGAGAAGGCCGAGCTTGAGCGTCGCATCAACCTCTCCGAGCAGATGGGCGTCGCGCGCTCCGAGCTGAAGGCCGCAGGCATCGACCTCGGCGACGAGCTGCTGTCCATGTTCGTTACGGAGAAGGCCGACGACACCAACGCCGCCATCTCCAAGATCAAGGAGCTGTTCCCCAAGGCGGTAAACGCCGCCGTGCAGGAGGCGCTGAAGCGCCAGCCCCCGAAGGACGGCGCGGGCGCCAAGCCCAGCCAGTCCTTCGCATCGAAGTTCGCATCCGATTACAGCAACCGAATGAACGGAGGAAAGAAAGATGGCGCTCAATAAGGCGTTCACCTACGGCGAGTCCCAAAGCATCCTCGATTCCGAGGTGGGCATCGTCGCGAAGACCCGCACCGCCACGCAGGCCATGGCCAAGGAGGTCGATGGCCGCAAGCTCATCAAGGCGGGCGCACTCTTCACGGGCACGTCCGAGTTCGGCGTGTTCCTTGAGGACTACGACATGACCGACACCGACAAGTGCCCGGCTGCGGTCATCTTCCAGGGCCGACTCAAGGCCGACAAGGTATCCACCGAGGCCAAGGCGAAGAAGGCAGACCTCGCCGCCGCAGGCCTCTACCTGGTTTAACGAAAGGAGCAGCGCAACATGCGTCTCATCTCTGAACTCATCACCGAGCGCGACATGCTCGACTTCTCGCAGGGCTTCAACGTCCAACGCAGCTACACAGGCTCCCGCCTGTTCCCCGACCGCAAGACGCAGTACATCGAGGCCGAGTACACGCGCCTGGCCGAGAACGGCAACCTGCCCACCGTTGCCATGATCCACGGCTTCGACACCGAGGCACACATCGGTTCCCGCGTGCCGTTCGAGCGCGTCACCACCGAGTCCCTGCTCATCAAGGAGAAGATCAATCTCTCCGAGCGCCTGCGCCGCATCACGCGCGGCCTCGACATGCAGATGGACTCCGTGCGCCGCTACGTCTTCGACGACGTGGCCCGCACCGCAGAGTCCGTCGTCACGCGCGCCGAGAAGGCCAAGATCGAGGCTCTGACCACGGGCAAGATGGTCATCGCCGAGAACAACGTCTCCATGGAAATCGACTTCGGCGTGCCCGAGGACCAGAAGGTCACCGCCAAGTGGGCCGTGGCCGACGCCGACATCCTGGGCGACATCGACAATTGGGTGACCATCGCGCAGGGCAAGGGCCAGACCCCGACCGTGGCCGTCACCTCCAAGAAGGTGTTCTCCCTCATCCAGCGCAACGCCGCCGTGCAGAAGGCCATCTTCGGCGTCAACGGCGCGGGCATCCTGCCCAGCCTGGCGCAGGTGAACAACCTGCTCGCGCAGCAGTTCAACGGCCTCACGCTGACCGTTGACGAGGAGCGCTACGGCATCATCGGGGCCGAGGGCGGCAGCGTGTCCCAGGGCCGCTTCTTCCCCGAGGACAAGTTCGTCATGTGCTCCGTGGGCTACGACGGCTCCGTGGGCACGGGCCTTTGGGGCGTCACCCCCGAGGAGCTTGAGCAGGGCGGCGCTTTCGACGAGAAGCGCCAGATGCAGTTCGTCACCTGCACCCGCTGGGACACCCCCGACCCCGTGGCCACGTGGACGAAGGCCTCCGGCGTGTTCATCCCCGTGCTGCCCAATGTCTACGGCCACATCATCGCGACCATCGACACGACATCCACGCAGGCCCTTGAGGCCTCCGACCACGTGGAGGGCTAGCCCATGGCCGCGCTCGTAGACCGCGTTAAGGCGCGATACCTCCCAGACGAGGCCATGCCCGACGACCCTGCCATCGAGGAGATGATCCAGACGGTCACCGACCGCTTGCTCATCCGCCTCAAGGTCGAGCGGCTTCCGCGCCTGGCCGAGTCAATCGCCGTCGATGCGGCGGTGAAGGCCCTGCGCCTGCGCGGCTACGAGGGCAGCACCTCAGAGTCGGCGTCCGACGGCGGCAGCATGTCGAACTCGTTCATCGACGACGTGCTGTCCGCCTATTCGAGCGACATCGAGGCCCTGCGCGACGCGTGCCGCCCCAAGGGCATCAAGTTCATGGGAGCGCGCCGGTGAAGTGGTACAGGGCCAGGGCGTTCAGGCGCGAGCAGACGGGCACCGACGAGCTGCACAACCCCGTCTGCTCGACCGTCGAGGCGTTCGACTTCTTCGTGCGCTTCGGCCCGAGCCACAAGGCTCGCAGCGCCGAGACGGGAAACGCCTTCGACAGCGTTTCCCGCGCCCTGCTCACCAAGCGCCCGGCAAGCGACTTTGCCGGCATCTGCGGCGTCGAGGTCAAAGGGGCTTCCTACGAGGTCGAGAACGTCATGGCCGACGGCGACGCAACCGTCGTGAGCGTCAAGAGGTGCAAGCCATGGGCCTCGTGATACGCGACGTGAACGGTCTTGCCGGAAAGCTCAACCGCCTTTCGCACGTAAGGTTCGAGGCCGTGATCATGAAGAACATGGCCCAAATCTACAACCGTGGCAAAGCGGACGGCGGAACGCCCGTATCTACCGAGAAGACCAGGCCTGGTGGGCCACACGGCGAGCTGCGCATGTCGTTGGGGCAGTCCGGCGACACCGTCGGATACACGAAGGACTACGCGCCTCACGTCGAGTACGGCCACCGCACGGTGAACGGCGGATACGTGGAGGGGCAGCGATTCCTGCAACGCAACGTCAAGGCGCAAGAGCCGATATTCAGACAAGACCTAATCGACCAGCTACGGAAGCTCTAGGGAGGGCGCGATGATCCAACGATTAAGCCTCGCGGTGTTCCTCGGTTGCCTCATAGAGGCCATCGAGGCGGGTACCGGCACCAGCTGCTACGACAGCCCAGAGAATCGTGATTCGCCGCTTTACAGCGTCGAGCTGCAATCGACGCAGCCTGAGAACACCAAAACCATGTACATCGACGCCATCACCGTTTGGGTGCACTGCATCAGCGAGCCAGTGCGCCCATACAGCAACGCCAAGGTGCTCGGCATGGTGCAGCGGCTCGAACAGGCGCTTGCTGACGGCTTCGAGCTTCCAGCGCCGTTCAGCCTCTACCGCACGACCTGCAACGGCGTGCAGACCGTAAAGAAAGACGAGACCGACGAGGGCCACGCCATCGCGGAGTTCACGTTCCGCGTCTGCTACGGCCTCCGCGTCAAGAACTAGAAAGGAACCGAGATGTCTACTGCTCAGCAGGACACCAACCTCATCGGCTGCGACTTCGACGCAGCAACCGCCAAGGCTCTCAGCGGCAACGACATCGTTGCCCTCGTTACCGACAAGACCGGCACCGATCTGCTCGCCGTGAGCGGCCAGCAGGGACTCAAATTCAACATGAGCCAGGACAACACGGAGGCCGCGACCAAGGACGACGCCATCGGCGGCTGGACGCTCAAGTTCGCCAGCTCCAAGAGCTGGGACGCATCCATCGACGGCCTGTACTCGCCCGACGACTCCGCCACGAAGACCGTCGCCAAGGCGCTTGCCGAGGGCGAGTACCTGTGCCTGAAGGTCTGCAAGCGCATCCGCACGAGCGCGAACACCAAGTACGTTCCGCTGCGCATGGGCCTCGCGCTCGTATCCTCCGACAGCTTCGAGGCGCCGAACGACGACAACGCCACCTACTCCATGGAGTTCCAGGGCACGGGCAAGCCGTGGCTCTACGAGACCGCATCCGAGGAGCAGATCACCGCAGCCACCATCACCGTTTCCAACAGCTAAGGAGCCTGACCAATGGCAGAAGACACCGAACTCGACGCATTCCTTGAGGATTCCGCCGCAGACGCCACGGAAGCCGAAGACATCGTGAACGAGCTTGAGCAAGACCCCGAGAGCATGGAGCCGCAGACTTTCACCGTGCGCGGCCACGTCTGCGAGATCCGATTCTCGCGTAAGCGCATCGACCTCTACGAGGAGCGCCACACGCCGATCATCGCCTCGTTCTACAAGAACGACGGCATGTTCACCTTCAAGGAGCTTGCGGCCATCGCGGGCTACGGCCTGAAGGTACAGGACGGCGGCTACTTCCTGCCGCAGAAGGCCGAGGAAATCGTGAACAAGCTCATCGACACGAACGGCTACCCCGTCGTGTTCCAGGCCGTGATGATGGCGCTTCAGCGCGACTGCGCTTTTTTATTCAAGGGCGCAGGGAACTAGCCCTAACGCGCCTCACCGGCTTCGACTACTTCACCGCCAAGCCGAAAAGCGGCGAAGCCGCGCAAGACGCTGCCCTGTTCCGCAGGGAGGCCGACTTCGCGTTCTTCGCCGCCAGGCTCGGTTGGGATTACGAGCAGTACGCGCAGCACACGCCCGTGCAGCTCGCGTTCGTGCGCAAAGAGCTTGAGACCGTGACCGTCGACCAATCGAACCTCTTCAAGGACGCCGTACAGGTGGCGGTTGCCAACTGCCTGTCCAAGAAGCGCCACAAGCTCTGGAAAAAGCGCAACGGCTCCTTCCGCGAGGACTCCTTCACCTACGAGGAGATCGACGCGCTGAAGGAGCAGCACCGAAAGAACCCGCCATGGACGCCTTGGGGAGGAGGCAAGCTGAATGGCTGATTACGTTCTCTCCGCCAAGGGAACCTACGACGGCTCGAACTTCGACTCGGGCGTCGATGGCTCCGCATCGAAGCTCAAGGGCCTCACCGAGACGGCCAAGGGCGTCGGATCGCAGGTGGCGGGATACTTCGCGAACAGCTTCGGCAGCGTTGCGAAGTCAATTGGCAACGCCATCGGAACGGTTACCGCAGGCGTTACCACGCTCGCCGCCACCGGCGGCATGAGCCGCGCCTTGAACATCGAGAAGGCCCAGACGATGTTCAAGGGCATGAAGCTCGAATGGAGCGACTTCTACAGCACAATCCAGCAATCAGTTGACGGAACGGCGTTCGGCTTCGACACCGCCGCGCAGGCGTGCGCCCAGCTCGCCGCATCTGGCGTCGCCGCCGGCAACGACATGGAAAAGGCTCTGAACGGCTGCGTGGGCACAGCCGCCACGTTCGGCCAGGACTTGGGCGACCTCTCCTCGATTTGGGCCAAGGTGGCCGCGAACGGCAAACTCTCAGGCGAGCAGGTCGCGCAGTTCACCGACCGAGGTATCAACGCAATATCAACGCTATCGACCTACTTGGGCAAGTCCTCCGACGAGGTTTCCAAGATGGTCACGGCTGGCAAGATCGACTTCCAAACCTTCTCCGACGCCATGTATTCCGCGTTCGGCGATTCGGCAAAGGCGGCGAACGAGACCTTCACCGGTTCCATGGCGAACATGAAGGCCGCGCTCTCGAAAATCGGCCAGGATTGGATGACTCCGCTCAAGGACTCCGCCATCCCCGTGTTCAACTCCATACGAGGCGTACTGAACTCGTGCCGTGCGGCGCTGAAGCCGCTCACCGTGGCCTTCGGCGAGTTCCTGGGCGTCACATACGACGCGCAGGGCAACCTGACGCGCACAGGCGGCGCGGTCGAGAAGGTGTGCGGGTTCCTCGACAGCCTGGCCGAGAAGATCCAGGGCGTAGACCTCTCGCAGCTCGGAACGGGCGGCAAGGTGGCCGCCGCCGCTTTGGCCGGCCTAGCCGCCGTGTCGCTTGGCGGCCTCATCGGGCAGATTCCCGTGCTCGGCGCGCTTGCCAACTCGCTTACGGGCGGCATCGTTCCGGCTCTGAAGGGCGTTGCCACTGGATTCCTGGCGCTTTCCGCGCCTGCTGCGGTCGCTGTCGCGGCAATCACCGCCTTCGCGGCGATCTTCGCCTACAGCATGGCAACCAACGAGGCGTTTCGCAACTCCATGGTCAGCATCGCTTCGAGCATCGCGTCATCGCTCGCCCCGGCGTTCCAGAGCCTCACGGCTTTGGCCGAACCCCTTCAGGGGCTTTTCGCCGCCGCCGTAATCGTCGTGAACAGCTTCTCACTCGCCATCGGCGGGTTGGTTGCGGCAATCGCGCCGGTCATCGCCTCGATCGTATCGGGCCTCGTTCCCGTAATCGGAACGATCATCGACGCGGTAGGCCAGGTGGCGCTAGCCATCACGACGACGGTTTGCCCAATCATCCAGCAGGTGACCGACCTCATAACGGCCAACATGCCGCTGATCCAGCAGGTCATATCTGACGCATGCACGCTTATCCAGACGGTCGTCTCCACGGTGCTTCCCGTTTTGGTCGAGATAATCACATCGACGATGACCGCTATTCAGGGCGTTATCGACGCCGTTTGGCCGTACATCTCGGCCATCGTGACGTCCGCCATGCAGGCGATCCAGGACATCATCACGATTGTCTTGGGCGTCATCAACGGCGACTGGGGTTCCGTTTGGAGCGCCATCCAATCACTGGCAGCGAACGTGTGGAGCATCATCCAGAACGTCATCAGCGGCGGCGTTGCGCTCATCCAGGCGGTCATACAGAACGGCCTCGCGCTCATCCAGAGCGTGTGGGACTCGATTTGGGGCGCTATCGGCAACTGGGTGACCAGCACGTGGAACAGCATCAAGACTGCCGTGCAAGGCGGCATCAACAACGTGAAGTCGTTCATATCGGGCGGCCTGTCCACGGTGCAATCCATCTGGTCGTCAGCATGGAACGCGGTCGGCAACATCCTGAACAACGCGTGGAGCAACATCCGCAACGGCGTGTCGAACGGCATCAACTCCGTGGTGAGCTTCGTGTCGTCGATTCCCGGGCGAATCGTGAGCGCGCTGGGGAGCCTCGGCTCCCTGCTCTACAGCGCCGGCAGCTCCATCGTCAGCGGCCTGCTCAACGGCATCAAGTCGAGCATCGGCGGCGTGTACGACTTCGTTTCCGGCATCGCGGGCAAGATCGCCAGCCTCAAAGGCCCGAAGCGCAAGGACTTGCGCCTGCTCATCCCGAACGGCGGCTGGATCATGCAATCCCTCGAAACGGGCCTGAAGAAGCGCTTCGAGGGCGTGAAGGCAACCGTATCGGGCTTCGCCGACGACCTGAGCATGTCGTTCGGCGGAAACAGCGTCACCTACGAGACCGGGGCGGCGGAAGCCGTCGGCTCGGTCTCCGGTGGCGACACCTATTACCTGTCAATCGACGGAGCTACGGCGAACGCAGACGTGGCGGTGGCCGACGCCATCGACACCTTGGTTGCCGCAGCCCGCCGCTCATCCACAGCGAGGAGGTAGCCCGTGGGAGAGCACACAAGGGAGATACAGATCGCGGGCCGCAACCGCTGGTATCGCGGCTACATCTCCGTTGACAGCCAGTGGAACGTCAACGACACCACGACTCGCCTGCGAGTCACCGCAGCGATCGACGACAAGTACGCCGCCGAGTACGGAACGCACTACGACGTCGTGGTGAACGGCTCGGTGCGCAGCTCGCGCGACGTCGTGCTGAACAACTACGGCAACTGGGCGACGCGCGACGCGGTGACATTTGACGTGGACGTGCCGCGCGGCGCGAGCGGCTGGAACTGCCCGGTGCAGGTGCACGTCTACGGCAAGACGTATAACAACTACTACGGCTCTGCCGGCGGCGACGCGTGGGCTACCGTGTACGCATGGGTGCCGCAGCGCGGCTACTCGCAGCCGCATCCGCCCAAGAACTGCAAGCTGCAGCGCGTGTCCGACACGTCGCAGAAGATAACCTGGGACGTCGATTACACGGGAATGGACGGTGCCCACCCGTGGGCGGGCGTCTACATTGACCGCCGCACCGACGATGGCTCATGGGTGAACATCGACGACGTTTCGTGGGACGTCCAGAACTACACGGACAACTCGACCAAGGCCGGGCACAGGTACGAGTACCGCCTGTGCGCGCACGGCCCCGGCGGCAACTCCGTTCACGCGTCGGTTGGCACGACCTACACCACGCCCAACGCGCCGTCGCGCGTTGAGGCCGTGAAGGCTAGCGCTACCGAGGTGACCCTGCGCGTGTACGGCGCTGCGGCATACGCCAACGCATGGGTCGTCCAGCGCTCTGCCGACGGCGGCTCCACGTGGGCCACGATCAGCGTGACCAGCGAGGGCGAAGACCCAGCGTGGCTCGACCTGCACGACAAGTCGGCCCCTGCCGGAACGGTCGTCTACCGCGTTCAGGCGAAGCGCGGCTCGCTCGCCTCGGCGTGGGTGAAGTCGAACTCGGTAACCACCATCACGCCGCCGCTCGCCCCGAAGGTCACCACGGTCGGCGCGGTGACCTTCGGAAGCCAGGCGGCGGTGTCGTGGGTTCCGAACCATCCGGACGGCTCGCAGCAGACCGCCGCGCAGGTCGAGTTCAGCGGCCCGAGCGCGATCACCGAAAGCGTCACCACGGCGAAGAGCATTAAGAAGTCGCTCGCCAAGGGCAGCTGGAGGGTGCGCGTTCACACCAAGGGCCTGCACGCCGATTGGGGCGCGTGGTCTGACTACGTGCCGTTCGTGGTCGCCGATTCCCCGTCGTGCTGGGTTGCCTCGCCTGCGACCGACGGCGTGCTCATCGACTCCGTGCCGATGACCGTTCAGGTATCGGCCTCCGACGAGACAGGGATAGCCAATGCCAAGCTGACGCTTTCCGTGGTCGGCGGAGCGACGATAGCCACGGCCGACGTGACGAGCATGAAGCCCGTTGAGCTTGGCAGCTACACGACCATCAAGAACGGAATCGACTACCTGCTCACCTTGACGGTGATGGGCGGCTCGGGCCTGTCGAAAACGGCCACGCGTCGGTTCAAGACGCACTGGGCGGAGCCGGCAACCCCCGTAATCACCGTGACGTACGGCGATGACCTCACGTGCCACGTGAAGGTGAAGAACGGCGTTTCCGCCTACAACGTCGAGGAGACGACGATCATAGGCCCGATGGCCTACGACGAGGACACGGGCGAGATACCCATGCTCGGCACGATCACGTGCGACGGCGACGAACTGGTGCTTGGCGACGCGTCGAAATGCGTCGGCTTCGTGGTCGAGCGCGTGCTGGACGAGGGCGACCACCTTCTCACGTCGAGCCTGCTCGATGCCCAGGAAACCATCGACCGCGTGCCGCCGCTCAACGCCGACTTCAAGTACCGCGCAACTGGCACTGCGGCGAACGGAACGTCTTCCTACGCCGAGGCCAAGGCGAACCTGCACGCCGAGTGCATGGCGCTCAACTTCGGCCAGGATGCCTCGACGCTGCTCAAGATGGAGCTTGACGCCAAATACTCGACATCTGCGGCACGAAGCTTCAACAGCTTCCATTTCGCCGACGGCGGGGAAAACGGTGGGCTTCCGCAGTCGTATGCGCTCGATGAGGCAGACCTTGCGACATCGGCCTCTTGCCTGCTCGAACGCGATGGGCACGACCTGTTCCGCAAGATCATGCGCACACAGTGGCAGGGCTGGTGGCGCGGCCTCGCCGGCGAGCGCGCGTTCGGTGCGATGACTTTCAACGAGTCGCTTAAATCTGCGGGGCTTTGGTCGGCATCGGCGAAGGTCGAGCACGATGTGTTCGAGGAGCCGAGCAATGCCTGATTGGAAAAAGCGATTCGCGGCCTCGTACCGCTTTATGCGCGTTGACCGAAAGACCGGCCTCGATGTCGAGCGACTGCGCAACATCCGAAACGGCGGGAGTATCGAGCGAAACCAGGACACCAGCTACGAGACGGGCAAGATCGACTACCTCGGAACGCTCGACCTCGGTAGTGACCTCCTGCGCATCTACCTCGATGCCACGTTCCCGGACGACACAACGGTGTCGGAGCCGCTTGGTACGTTCGTCGTATCGACGCCAAAGCGTTCAACTGGCTACAACTCGTCTGAAGCAGACCTATCAGGCCGCTTGTCCGAGGTTGCGGAAGACGAGTTCGACGCCCCGCGCTCGCTTGCGGCTGGCAGCAACGCCGTCGGCGAGGCGGCGAAGCTCCTGCGCGAGGTCGGCCTTGAGGTTATCGCCGACCCGTCCGACTTCACGCTAACGACCACGTGGGTTATCGGGGCAATCGGCAACGGGGAGAGCAACTACGCCACCCGCCTGAAGGCCGTAAACGCCCTTCTCGATGCGGCGGGCTTCAGCTCGGCGTCGTGCGACCCGATGGGGCGCGTGCTGCTGCGCCGCTACGTCGAGCCTGACAAGCGCGCGCCAGCGATGGTCATGGAAGAGGGCAAGTGGGCGCGCTTCGAGGACGGCGGCACCGAGGAGCTGGACAAATCGGGCGTGGCGAACGTCGTGCACGTCGATTACTCGACATCCGACGAAAGCATAAGGGGCACGGCAATCGACTCCGACCCCAACAGCCAGTACTCGACCGTCACGCGCGGTTGGCGCAAGTCGGCCAAGTACACGAAGAGCGAGCTTCCGGCAGGCTCCACGGCGGCTGAACGGCAGGCCAACGCCAACGCCGAGGCGGCGACCCTCCTGCGCACCCAGCAATCCGCGATCCACCGCCTGAAGGTGACGCACGTCTACGCGCCCGTGGGCGTTTCCGACGCCATCGAGGTTCGCTGGCCGAGCGCCGGCATCTTCGGGAACTTCGCGATACGTAAGCAGACTCTCACCCTCGTGGGAGGATGCCCGATGAAATTGGAGATGAGGCGATTTGAACGCTAGCACCATAGCCGACGCGGGCGAACAGCTCGCCGCCCTGTTCTCGCCGCAAGGCGGCTCGGGGCACTCCGTGGGCTTCGGCACCGTGAAGTCCGTCTCGGGCGCGACGCTCGCGGTCGCCATATCCGGCACGACGCTCTCGGGGCTTCCGATGACCACGGCATGCTCGGCGGCCAAGGCGGGCGACCGTTGCATCGTCGAGACCATCGGCCCGCAGGCTATCGTCACGGGCCTAATAGCCAAGTAAGGGAGGTATTGATGGCAGAAACGACCCAATACGCCGCCCTGATGCTCGACGCCAACGGGAACGTCGATAGGGTGCGCACGACCGACGGCAAGATCTACTACATTGCATCGACCATCGCCATGGATTCGGCGGAAGCGGCGCAAGAGGCCGCAGCGAACTGCAAGACGGCCATGGACAACGCCAACGCCGCCGAGGAAAAGCGGGTTTCGGCCGAGAAAACAAGGGCTTCGAACGAGACCTCGCGCCTCAACGCAGAGGTGAACCGCGCCAACAACGAAGTGGCCCGCGTCAACAGCGAGAACGCCCGCAAAACGGCCGAGTCCTCGCGAGCAAGCGCCGAGAGCGCCCGCAAGTCTGCCGAATCGACGCGCGAAAGCAACGAGGCCGCCAGAAAGACGGCCGAGTTGAAACGCCATGACGAGCACATCGCAGACCAACAGGCCTCGTCGAACGCCGCAGCTGCCGCCAGTGGCGCGGCCTCGCGCGCCGACGCGGCGGCAAACCAGGCCCTACAGATCGCCAACTCGATCGCCCAGGGCAGCGTCGGCGATTCCAACATCGCAGACCTGCGCAGCCAGAACGAGAAGCTGGCCTCGATGCTCGCGAACGCCACGGGCAAGTTCTTCTTCATGGGCGGCACCGTCTACGCCCCGTCGGCGAAGGCGTCAATAAGCAACGGAACCGTCACGCTCGGCTCCACCTGCTCGGTATCAGGCACGACCATCGTGCTCGCATAGAAAGGAAACTCAAATGGCAACAGTGAACGCAGAGCGCTTCGGCATTGACGGGCAAACCTACACGCTCATCGACGGCACGGCCCGAGAGAACGCCCAGCTGGCGCTCAACAACGCGGAGTACAACCGCCAGAGCCTCATCGGCAAGTACGGCGGGCAGAACATCGCCACCATCCTTGCCGGGGAGATCGGCAGCGGTACGGTGTACGACGCCCTGCACAAGCGCATCGCCGCCGGCAACTTCGCTGGGCTGCGCGTCGGCGACTACATCGACGTGCCGCTCGTGAGCGCGTCAAACGTGGCGGCCCAGCAGTCCGTGCGCTTCCTGCTTGCGCACTTCGACCCGTACTACCAGTGCGGCGACAGCGCCAAGGGCCACCACATCGCGTTCATCGCGTCCGCGCCCGTCGCCGTGGCCAAGACCGTCACCGGCGTGGCCAACGACAGCTACCTGATATGGAACACTGCGAACACCAACCAGGGCACCGCAGACGTGAAGAACCCGTACCTGAACAGCAACCTCAAGGCGTGGGAGAAGCTGTTCGAGGCGTGCCTGCCCGAGGGGCTGACCAAGTACCTGCTCACCCAGCGCGTGCTGCTTGAGGAGCGTTACAGCGCGAGCGGCGCGCTCGGCGACTCCAACAGCTGGAGCTGGCAGGACATCGGCAAGGTGTGGTCGCCCTCCGAGATGGAGGTGTACGGCTGCCCAGTGTGGGGCACCAAGGGCTACAGCGTGGGCTTCGACTGCCAGTTCGACCTGTTCCGCGATACCGCGCACCGCTTGAACGGAACTCGGTACAATTGGTGGCTGCGTTCCGTCATGGGTGGCTCCTCGTCCGACGTGTGCTACGTCTACAGCTACGGCGATGCCAACTGCAATTCGGCGGCGCACGCCTGGGTTCGCCCCCGCCCCGGCTTCCTCGTCGGCTAGCCAGCCGAGTGCTCTATACTTCTCTTTCGATGCGACCGCCTTGCGCGGTCGCATCCCTGCCCGCGCAGCGGGCCGTTTTTTTCGCCACTATTTCCGGGAGGTGCCATGAGCGGCGTCTACCAGCGAAACCGCGAGGTGTCCGAGTACAAGTTCTTCACGCAGGCCATCGCCATCCGCGTGGAGGTCAACAAGCTCATGGCCTCCTCGTCGGTCGTGCCGAAAGCCTACAGGCTGCTGAACGCAGTCCCCACGGTGGAGACCGCGCGCAGCATCGTATACAACGTCAACCGCGCCGACTGCTTCTACCCCAACAGTTCGTTCAACGCACTTGAGCGCAAGCGTTACCTGACGCTGGCGATAGCCGACTGCGAGCAGCTGATGCTCGACATGCAGTGCCTCATGGACATCGGCCTGCCCGTGAACGCCAACCGCTTCGAGGCGCTGGCGGGCATGGTCGAGGAGGAGATCAAACTGCTCAAGGGCGCGCGCAAGAACGTACGCGTCACCGGCAAGAAGACGACCGACGAGCGCATAGCCGAGGCCGAGGCCGAGCTAGAGCGCCTGCGTTCGTTATAATGGGCGGCGGTCCCGCCTTGTATATCGGTACAATTGGTGGCTGCGTTCCGTCATGGGTGGCTCCTCGTCCAACGTGTGCTACGTCAACAACAACGGCAATGCCAACTGCAATTCGGCGACGAACACCTGGGTTCGCCCCCGCCCCGGATTCCCTTACTGCCAGACCGAGTAGGCCAGCGGGCCGAAAGCAGAGCGCGGAGAGGAAGGAAGGCGCGACCATCGGGCGCGAGCCCGTAAATACGCACCCCGCGAGGGTGGCCGGACGCTGCTTGCATGGCGCGGCGCTCCGTGGCTTCGCCGCGTTTCATGGCCATACCTCAAGCGGCTGTCAGAGCCACATTGCAAGCCGTGCGGGGTGCCTTCTATGAACTCGGAGCAAAGGCGGGCCGCACGCCGGAAGCGCCGCGAGGAGAAGCGCGCCAGGGCCAAGGCCGAGCGCGTCAAGGCGTGCACCCTTGAGACGGTGGCCGACCTCAACAGCCTGTGCAAGGCTTCCAAGCAGGCTGCGCGTGGCGTCATGTGGAAGGCCTCGACGCAGCGGTACATGAAGGACTACCTGCGAAACGCCGTGAAATCGCGCCAAGACCTTTTGGAGGGCCGCGACATATGCCGGGGTTTCATCCGCTTCGACCTGTGGGAGCGCGGCAAGCTGCGCCACATCAGTGCAGTGCACTTCCCCGAGCGCGTGGTGCAGAAGTCGCTGTCCCAGAACGCCCTCGTGCCCGCGATAGTCCCCACGCTCGTATCCGCGAACTCCGCCAACATCAAGGGGCGCGGCACCGACTACGCCCTTAAGCTGCTCAAGCGCCACCTGGCCGACCACTGGCGGCGGCATGGGCGCGAGGGCTACATACTGCTGGGCGACTTCTCCGACTACTTCGCGCGCATTGCCCACGAGCCGGTCAAGCGGCAGGTGGCCGACGCGCTGCTCGACCCGCGCGTGGTCGCCCTTGAGCACCGCCTGATAGACGCGCAGGGCGAGGTCGGCCTGGGCCTGGGCAGCGAGCCAAACCAGATATGCGCGGTGGCGCACCCCAACCGCATCGACCACTACGTGGCCGAGATGCTGCGCCCCGAGGCCTACGGGCGCTACATGGACGACTTCTACCTGATCCACGAGTCCAAGGAGTACCTGCAAGTGTGCCTTCTGCTGATAGAGCACGAGTGCGCGAAGCTCGGCATCGCGCTGAACCCGCGCAAGACCCGCGTGGTGAAGCTGTCGCGCGGCTTCACGTGGCTGAAGAAGCGCATCTTCTACACGGAGACGGGCCGCATAGTCGTGAAGCCGTGTCGAGACTCCATAACGCGGGAGCGCCGCAAGCTCAAGAAGATGGCCCGCATGGTCGCCGATGGCGTCATGACCCCCGAGCAGGTGGAGCAGAGCTACCAGAGCTGGCGCGGCGGCATGGCGCATTTGGACGCGCACCGCAGCGTGCTGGCCATGGACGCGCTGTACCGCAGTCTGTTCGAAAACCTCGCGGGGGGGGTTGCTCAATGCAGCCAAACCCGGAAGGCGATTCGAGCGGAACGCCCTCGCCATAGCGGAAGGGCGGCAGCTCAAAACGGCGGCCTAGACAGGTCGGAAACGAAATAACCAGCGTATTGAGGGCGTGCTGCGGCGCGCCTTCTTTTTTGCGCGCGTTCAGGAAGCTCGGCAATCTCACGGCGCTAATACGATGGCGGCACATCCCCCGACACGAAAGGAGTCCGCATGGACACTGAGGAGAAGCGTCCCGACACCGTGGACGACGGCACGCAGGCCGAGGTGAACGCGCTGCGAAACCTGCTCTCGCAGCTGGGCGACCCCGACGCGGCCCATGAGGCGGGCGTCATCGACGACGACCTGCACATCGAGCAGAAGGCCAAGAAGATGGCCTATACGGCGGCGCTCGCCGCCTACGACAGAGGCGAGACGCCCGACGTGCCGGCGCTGCTCGGCCAGATGCGCGAGCAGGCGTCGAAGCCGACGCAGACCGAGCAGAACACGGCGAACATCGACTACCTGCTCATGACGGTCGGAGGTGACCAGTAATGCCGACGAAGAAGACCGAAGAGCATTCCGAGCACTTCGCGCTCGTCAAGAAGTACTACGACCGACCTCTTTGGAGTAAGGCGCGAGTGCATAAGGCCGTCAAGTGCAAGTGGATCACCGCCGACGAGTACAAGGAGATCACCGGCGAGGAGTACACGGCCGAATAGGCGGAAGGAGGGCGCCCAGGATGGAAGTGCTCAAACTTTTTGCGCCTTACGGACCGGCTTGGCTTGGAGGCGTGCTCCTGACGCTCGTTGCGCTCTACTTCGGGAGACAGTTTCTCGAGGAGTACAAACGCCAAAACCAGCGGAAGGGCGAGCTCGACCTGAAACGCGAGGAGCGCAAGCAGGCCGAAGTCGACGAGAGGGCGCAGCGCGACCGCGAGCGGTCCCAAATGGAGGGGCGCATCGCCGCCCAGATGGAGCGCAGCAACACCCTGATTGAAGGAATGAAAACGCTCATGGAGTCGGTTGTCGCGTCAAATGACGTCCTTCACGCAGACTTGGTCAACAGCCAGGCGCGCAGCCAGGGCATGGCAGAGAAGGTCGACCATATCTACGACCGAGTCGACCTCATGTACAACAAGGAGACAGGGAGATAGAGATGACTGATATACAGGCAGGGCTCACGGTGCTGACCGTCCTCGTGGTGCCCTATATCGTGCAGGCTATCAAGACGAAGGCTATGACTGGCAATGTTGCCCGCTGGACGGCCATTGCAGTATCGGCGCTGTGCGGCGCATTGACGGCCATGGCCGGGGGTATGCCGACTGACCCCACGGCGTGGGTTACGTCCATCTTCGCCGCGGTAGGCGGCGTGCAGGTGGCCTACGCCGCCTTCAAGAGCGTTGGCGTTACCGACAAGTGGCTCGACGCGCTCTTGGCACTCGGCGACGTGAAGAAGGAGGGCTAGACATGGATGACGAGACCTTTGAAGAGCTTAACGACGGAAGGGGCGACGATGACGAAGAGTAGCCTCTGCACCTACGCCAACATCACTGGCAACCGCAACAGCGGGCGTTCGGGCAATCGCGTTTGCAAGATCACGCCGCACTACATGGCGGCCCATTGGACGGGCAGGCAGTGCGCCGACTACTTCGCAGCGACCGCGCGCCAGGCAAGCTCGAACTACTGCATCGGCTACGACGGCGACATCGCCATGAGCGTGGACGAGGGCGACCGCGCCTGGACTTCCGCTAGCAAGTGGAACGACGACCGCGCCATCACGATCGAGTGCGCGAACAACGCAGACTCCTCGCTCACCGACGCCACGTGGGCCGCGCTCGTCAACTTGTGCGCCGACATCTGCCGCCGCTACGGATTCCGCCTCGCATACGACGGAACGCGAAACGCCACGCTCACCGAGCACCGCATGTTCTCCTCGACCGATTGCCCCGGCGCGTGGCTGCATGCCCGCATGGATCAGCTCGCATCCGAGGTGAACGCGATTCTCGACGGCGGCAGCGCCCCGACCGTCCCGCCATCGGTACCGGCAGAGCAGCCGAGCGCCACCGGCAAGGAGGGTACAGGCTTCAACGGAACCTACCGCTGCACAGTCGATTGTCTGAACGTCAGAGACGCGCCGGCGCTTTCAGGCTCCGTGGTAGCCTCCTACGGCAAGGGCGAGACGGTCAACCTCGATGACTGGTATTGCATCGCGGACGGCTACGTGTGGGGACGCTACACCAGCGACAGCGGTCATACTCGCTACATCGCCGTCGGCAAGCCCACGGGAGGCTACGACCCGAACGACTACCTCGTGTGCGTCGGCACCGCGCAGGCGCAGACCAGCAACTCGGCGGGAACGTACCGCATCTGCGTCGATGCCCTGAACGTGCGCTCCGGTGCTGGCACCGGCTACTCGACCGTCGCAACCTACCATCGCGGGGAGACTGTGACGCTCGACGGCACGTTCGCATCGGCCGACGGCTACGTTTGGGGCCGCTATACGGGCGGTTCCGGCTACAAGCGCTGGATCGCCGTGGAAACCGCCTCCGGCGAGAAGTACGCAGAGAAGGTGTAGGCGATGCCGTACCCAAGCCCTGCCGACGAAGACCGCAACGGCGGGTGCGGCCCGCTTGTGGCGGCGGTGATCCTGCTGCTCATCGTGTTTGCCGCCGCCTCGTGCGCCAGGCAGGCCATGGGGGCGCAGGACATGACGGTATCGCCCGCGCGAACCGATGGCCCGATTTACGATTTGCCGGATGGCGTGCATCAGGAAATCGTGTGCGATAAGCTCAACCGCGAGTACCTTCTGCTCACGACAGACGAGGGCGGCGTGTACCTCATGCCGTACCTCGACGAGCACGGTGACCAGGCGATTATGCCGCAAGCCTAGTGCGTGGTATCCTAAGAAGAACGATCGTCCCGAACGAGCAGATCTCGGTTCGAGAAGTTGTTCGAACGGGGCACCATTTAAATTAAGAAGCCCGTTACCCCCGCGGTGACGGGCTTTTTGCTACCGATATGCCGGGATTCGAACCCGGCAGGGTGCGGATCCCGGCATCATCGCAAGGCCTGTGGTCAAAAAATGGCAAATATGAGTACTGTTACCATTTTAGTTACAGAGATTTCATGCCTTCAGAAGGCGATTTAGCCGTCAGGCGTCCTACGGCGGAAAAATTGCAGACGTTTATCGGCTAAGTACTTGGGCATATGTTGCGTAACACTACATATTTTGCAAATAAATAATGTTACAGGACTTGTGACAGTACTCATATTTGACGTTTTTTGCCCATAGCCCTTTATACCTAGGCAAATCGGCGGCAAAACGGGCTTCAAAGCGTCCTTCGCAAACAAAAACCGGGGCCCGCATGATGCGGACCCCGGCTCAATACCGTGACGATATGTCAGTTACGCCCTACACGTAGAACAGGATGTCGTCGTAGGTCGGGACCGGCCAGTAGTCGGCTGCCACGATCTCCTCCATGGCGTCCACGGCGGCACGCAGCGCATCCATAGCGGGAACGACCTCGTGCGCGTACACGTTGGCCTGCTCCTGGCCATCGAGGGCCTCAGCCTTCTGATGCACGGCGTCAAGCGCCTTGATGGAGTCGTTGATGGTGGTGATACCGTTGCAGAGCTTGTTGAGCGTGTTCTGCTCGCACTGCATGGCGGCCTCGGCACCGGCGGCACGAATAGTCTCAAGGCCCTTAGCGACCTTGGTGGCATAGGCGGTAATGACCGGGCGATAGGTACGACGCGCCTCGCGAACCATCGTGGTGGCCTCGATGTTCATGAGCTTGTTGTACTTCTCGAGCTTGCAGTCGTAGCGGCACTGAGCCTCGGCCTTGGTCAGGACACCCGTCTCCTCAAAGAGTGCGATGGCCTTATCGGAAACAAAGGCGGGCAGGGCGTCGGCCGTGGTCTTGTTGTTGGCAAGACCACGCTTCTCGGCCTCAACGGGCCACTCATCGGAGTAGCCGTCACCGGAGAACAGGATGCGCTGGTGGTCGGTCAGGACCTTCTTGCAGTACTCGAGCGCAGCGTCCTGGAACTCATCCTCGGGCGTACCCTCAAGCGCGTCGGCGAAGGACTTGAGCGACTTGGCCACGGCGGCATCGAGCACCAGGTTGGAGTCGGAAACGTTCTGCTCGGAGCCGCAGGCACGGAACTCAAACTTGTTGCCGGTGAAGGCGAACGGGGAGGTGCGGTTGCGGTCGGTGTTGTCCTGCATCAGTTTGGGCAGGGTATCGGCGCCCAGGTCGAGCACGCCGCGCGTGGCATGGACGGAAGCCTTGCCATCGATGATCTTCTCGACGACCTCGGTAAGCTGGTCGCCCAGGAAGATGGACATAATCGCCGGAGGAGCCTCGTTGGCGCCCAGACGATGATCGTTGCCGGCCGAGGCAACGGAGGCACGCAGAAGCTCCTGATAGTTATCGACGGCCTCGATCACCGCGGTGAGGAAGACGATGAACTGCAGGTTGTCGAGCGGGGTGTCGCCCGGGTCGAGCAGATTCTCGGATTCGGTGCCAAGCGACCAGTTGTTGTGCTTGCCCGAACCGTTAATGCCCTCGAAGGGCTTCTCGTGCAGCAGGCAGACCAAGTCATGGCGGGAGGCGATGAGCTTCATCTTCTCCATCATGACCAGATTCTGGTCGATGGCCTCGTTGACTTCGCCATAGACGGGGGCAAGCTCATGCTGGCAGGGAGCAACCTCGTTGTGCTTGGTCTTGGCGGGAATGCCAAGCGCCCACAGCTCATCGTCCAGATCCTTCATATAGGCCGAGACGGTGGGGCGGATAGCGCCAAAGTAGTGCTCCTCGAGCTCCTGGCCCTTGCAGGGAGCGGCGCCAAAGAGGGTGCGGCCGGTAATGACCAGGTCCTTGCGCTTGCGGTAGGCGTCCTTCTTGATCAGGAAGTACTCCTGCTCGTCGCCCACGGAAGGAACGACCTTCTTGGGGGTCTTGCCAAACAGCGCCAAAACGCGCTTAGACTCACGCGAGAGCGCGGTCATGGAGCGCAGCAGCGGGGTCTTCTTGTCCAGGGCCTCGCCCGTGTAGGAGCAGAAAGCCGTGGGGATGCACAGGACGTCGTCCTTGATAAAGGCGGGGCTAGTGGGATCCCAAGCGGTGTAGCCACGGGCCTCGAAGGTGGCGCGCAGGCCGCCGTTGGGGAAGCTCGAGGCATCGGGCTCGCCCTGGATGAGGTTCTTGCCCGTAAACTTGGTAATGGCGGTGCCGTCGTGGTTGGGCTCCAGGAAGCTGTCGTGCTTCTCGGAAGTAATGCCCGAAAGCGGCTGGAACCAGTGCGCGTAGTGCGTCGCGCCCTTGGAGATGGCCCAGACCTTCATGGCATGGGCAACGGCGTTGGCCACATCCAGGTCGAGCGGCTCACCGCCCTCGAGGGTTGCAGCAAGGCGCTTCCAAATGTCCTTGGGGAGGTAGTCCTTCATGACTTCCTCAGAGAACACCATGGTCCCGAAGCGGTCAGTAAGATCGGCCATACGGAACTCCCTTCGTATCGGCACCGCGTGAGAAGCGGTGTTGATTACTAACGAACGAGTCATAGCTTAGACTCGCCGTGTTTCCGCGACATTACCGTTATGTTGCTGTCGCGAAACCAATCAATGAGGTTACCCTATCGAGGCGGCGTTGCCACCCTCAACAGCCAATCAACTGTATAAATAGCAGACCTCTCCCCATGGTTTAAGGGTAGTCAATTTGGGATGGAGCTCTATTAACTGGTATTTTGCATCAGATACCAGTCTTTATAGTCCGTGCCTAGATTAGCCGCTCTGTTATAGAGAAAGCCGATAGCAAGGCATCTTTGATTGGTATCCCCGAATAACGAGTGAAACTCCACCGTGACACAGTGGTGCTGTAGAATCCTTACAACACATCACACTATTACGTATCTAGAGGAGCACGATATGCGCGTCGACGAGGTTTTTAAGCAGGCAGCATCCCAGGGCACCGCGCCCGTTTCGTTTGAGATGTTCCCGCCCAAGGGCGAGCTCACCCTCGACACGGCTCGCGAAGTGGCAGGCAATCTGTGCAAGCTTTCGCCGAGCTTTGTCTCGGTCACCTGCTCGGCCGGCGGCTCGGGCAACGGTGCCACCACCGCCCCCATCGCGCATATGATTTCGAGCGAATTCGATACACCCTCGGTGGCACACCTTACCTGCGTGGGCCGCTCGCACGCCGATATCGCCGCCAAGATCGACGAGTATCGCACCGCCGGCGTGGAAAACATCCTGGCCCTGCGTGGCGATCTCCCTGCCGGCGCAACCGAGGACGACAAGCCCGCCTCCGACTACGCCTACGCCCGCGACCTCATCCCCGAGCTCGTCGACGCCGGCTTTTGCGTGGGCGCCGCAGCCTACCCCGAGGGCCACATTGCCTGTGAGGATCTCAACCTCTCGGTCGAACACCTCAAGCAAAAACAGGACGCCGGCGCGAGCTTCTTTGTGACACAGCTCTTCTTTGATAACGAGTGCTTCTACCGTTTTCGCGAGCTTGCCGACAAGGCCGGTATCACCGTGCCCATTACCGCGGGCATCATGCCGTTTATGGGCAAGTCGCAGATCAGCCGCATGGTCTTTATGTGCGGCGCGTCGCTGCCCTCCCCCGTCATCAAGATTCTCGCCAAGTACGAGAACGACCCCGAGAGCCTGCAGGCAGCCGGTGTAGATTATGCCGCCCGCCAGCTTTGCGACCTCAAGGAGCACGGCGCCGACGGCCTGCACCTGTACACTATGAACCGTCCTGCGATCGCCGCGACCATTATGGAGCGCCTGGGGTAATGGAAAAACCGCACATCGATACAACCGCTGTCGAAGTGCCGGCCGACCTTGCGTCGCCGGCGCTTTACCGTGTCGATGCTGCGCACCATCCCCGTGTCGACCGTGCCGAGATGCTGCGGTATCTGGGTTACGGCGGCCAGCAGATTGAGCCCGAGCTGTCGCAGCGTATTGAGCTTGTGGTCGAGCGTCTGGAATTGGACATTGAGCCCCGTGGCGTGCGCCGCGTGTTTGCCGTCGATGCCACGGGTGTGGACGAGCAGGGAGAACCTTGCATTCGCCTGGTCGGCACCAACGTTGAGCTGCGCGGTCGCGATATCTATCGACATCTCAAAGACGCCCGCTTTGCCGCACTCATGGCATGCACCCTCGGCATGGACGCCGAGCGTCGCCTGCGCACCACGGGAGCCCAACATCCCCTGGAGGGCGCCGTGCTCGACGCCGCGTGCTCCGCTTACGTGGAAGCCGCCGTTGAGCAAATGGACCAGCAGGTCAAGACGGACGCCGCCGTTCATGGGCTCGCCGGCAACTGGCGCTTTAGTCCCGGCTACGGCGACTGCCCGCTCTCGGCCCAGCGCTCGATCGTCAATGCGCTCAACGCCACGCGGCTCATCGGTCTGACCGTCACACCCACCAGCCTACTCATGCCCACCAAGAGCGTGACCGCGGTGATCGGTCTGTTCGAAGGCGAAGTCCACGACGCCCAGAGCCGCCCCACCTGCAATATCTGCCGCATGCGCGAGCACTGCCGCTTCCGCGCCGCCCACACCACCTGCTATTCCAGCCATTAGGAGCCCTCGATGTTTACTCCGCTTATCACTCATGATTCTGACGGCACTGCATTGGCGGCACCTGTTGATGCCGCACGTCGCAACGGTGCCACGTACAAGACGCGCACGATCGACGATCTGCGCATTAAGGACGATCGCCTGCGCGCCGCCATCGAGGGCACGGGGCACCTGCTGTTCGACGGCGGCATGGGTACCATGCTGCAGGCGGCCGGCATGAAGGCCGGCGCCCTGCCCGAGCTGCTCAACTTTGAGGAGCCTCAGGTCATCACCGATATCCAGCGTCAGTACGTCGAGGCTGGCTGTGACGTGATCACCGCCAACACCTTTGGCGCCAACGCCCACAAGCTCGACGGCGCCGCCACCGTGGCAGACGTCTTTGCCGCGGCCGTCGCCTGTGCCCGCGAGGCCGGCGCCCGCTACGTCGCCGGTGACATCGGCCCCATCGGCGCGCTGCTTCGCCCCCTGGGCACCCTCAGCTTCGACGAGACCTATGACCTCTTTACCGAGGAAGTGCGCGCAGGCGTCGCCGCGGGTGTGGACCTCTTTATTATCGAGACTATGACCGACCTGGCCGAGATCAAGGCGGCCGTCCTCGCCTGCCGCGAGAACTCCGACCTGCCCGTCTTTGCCACCATGACCTTCGAGGAAGACGGTCGCACATTCCTGGGTACGAGTCCCGAGGTTGCCGCCATCACGCTCGACGCCATCGGCGCCGACGTTTTGGGCATCAACTGCAGCCAAGGACCGGCCGAGCTCCGAGGACTCGCCGCGCGTATGCTCACCGTTACCGACAAGCCTGTTATGGTGCAGGCCAACGCAGGACTGCCCCACGTGGACGACGACGGCAATACCGTCTTTGATATCCAGGCCCCCGAATACGCCGAAGCCGTCGCCGGCATGATCGCCGACGGCGTGAGCGTCGTGGGCGGCTGCTGCGGCACCACGCCGGCGCACATGGCGGCCTTGCGCACGCTTATCGATAACCACACGCCCAGCCCGCGCCGCCGCAAGCCCAGCATGTCGGTCACGAGCGCTCAAACGGTCGTGGACCTTCCCTGCGACGGCCACAAGATCGCCGTCATCGGCGAGCGCATCAACCCCACCGGCAAAAAGCGCCTGCAGCAGGCCCTGCGCGACGGCGACCTGGACTACGTCGTGAGCCAGGGCATCAGCCAGCAGGAACAGGGCGCCGACATCCTGGACGTCAACGTGGGCCTGCCCGAGATCGACGAGGTCAAGATCATCCAACAGGCCACCGAGCAGCTCCAGGGCTCCACGCTGCTGCCGCTGCAGATCGACTCCACCGACCCCGCAGCCGTCGAGGCCGCCGTGCGCCGCTACGCCGGCAAGCCCATCATCAACTCGGTCAATGGCAAGCAGCAGATCATGGATGAGATCTTTCCGCTGGTCGCCCACTACGGCACCAACGTTGTCGGCCTTACGCTCGACGAAGGCGGCATCCCCGATACCGCCGAGGCCCGCTTCGCCATCGCCGAGCACATCGTGGCCGAGGCTGCCCGTTACGGCATCGGACCGGACCGCATCCTCATCGACTGCCTGGTCATGACCGCCTCGACCAACCAGCGCCAGGCCGAGCAGATCCTGCGCGCCATGTCCCTGTGCAAGGAGCGCCTGGGCGTCAAATGTGCGCTCGGCGTGTCGAACATCAGCTTTGGCCTGCCTGCCCGCCCGCTGCTGGGTTCGGTCTTTTTGGCCGCCGCCTTTGGCGCGGGCCTGGACGCCCCCATCATGAACCCGGGCTCCAAGCGCTTTATGGATACCGTCTACAGCTATCGCGTCCTGAGCGTTGAGGACGAGGGCTCGACCGGATACATCGAGCGCTATGCCGGCTGGACCGATCCGTACAAGATCGCCGCCAACCCGGCAGCTGCTCAGGCAGTATCGACCGACGCTGTGCCCGCTGCTGGCACCGCCGGCACCGACGGCAACGACGGCCCGATTCGTCGCATGGTCGTCTCGGGCCGCAAAGGCGAGATCGCTGCCGAGACCGAGCGCCTGCTGGCCGACCACGACGCCATGGACCTCATCAACAATCACTTTATCCCCGCCCTCGACGAAGTTGGCGTCCTCTTTGACCAGGGCAAGTTCTTCTTGCCGCAGCTCATGGCCTCGGCCGAGGCCGCGCGCGTGGGCTTCGACACCATCAAGCGCCTGATGCCCGCCGGCGAGATTGCCGACAAGGGCAAAATCTGCGTGGCCACCGTCAAGGGCGACATCCACGATATTGGCAAGAACATCGTCAAAATGCTGCTCGACAACTACGGCTACACCGTCTTTGACCTGGGTCGCGACGTCGATCCGCAGGAAGTACTCAAGACCGTCAAGGAGCGCGACATCAAACTCGTCGGCCTCTCGGCGCTTATGACTACCACAGTCGTCGCCATGGAGGAGACCATCAAGCTGCTTCATACTGAGGTGCCGGGCGTCAAGATCATCGTAGGCGGCGCCGTACTCACCCCCGAATACGCCAAGCAGATCGGCGCGGACTACTACGCCAAGGACGCCGCCGAAAGCGCTCGTATCGCCGAAGAGGTCTTTGGGCAGTAACACAACGGAAACAACCGAGCACCAAAACGTGCCGCATGCGCCACTTGGCACGTGCGGCACGTTAAAATAGATAAGACTATGCTCGTTTTGGCAGATAGGAGCGCAAGGATGGCAATCACGCCCGCAGAAATCGCGGAAACCCGCGGCATGGTTGAGGAACAGAACCTCGACATCAGGACCATCACCATGGGTGTTTCGCTCATGGGTTGCGGCGACGAGAACCTCGACCGCATGTGCACGAAAATCTACGACCACGTGACGCACACGGCTGAGCATCTGGTCGAGACCGCCGAGAACCTCGAGCGCGAGTACGGTATCCCCATCGTCAACAAGCGCGTTTCCGTCACCCCGGTGGCGCAGATCGCCGCGTGCTGCAAGGATGAGGACCTCACCCCCATGGCGCATGCCCTCGACCGCGCGGCCGAGACGCTCGGCATCGATTACCTGGGCGGCTTCTCCGCACTCGTCCAGAAGGGCATCGGCGACGCCGACCGCCGCGTCATCCAGTCCATCCCCCAGGCGCTCGCTACCACGAGCCGCGTCTGCTCCAGCGTCAACGTCGCCAGTCTGCGCGCCGGTATCAACATGGATGCCGTGCTCATGGCCGCCCAGACCATCATCGATGCCGCCAAGCTCACGGCCGACCAGGACTCCGTCGGCGCCTCCAAGTTTGTCTGCTTTGCCAACATGGTCGAGGACTCCCCGTTTATGGCGGGCGCCGTCCACGGCGGTGGCGAGGCCGACGCCGTCATCAACGTAGGCGTTTCGGGCCCCGGCGTTATGGCCGCAGCCCTGGAGACGCTGCCCGATTCCGCATCGATGATGGAAGTCGCCGAAAAGATTAAGCAGACCGCCTTTAAGATCACCCGCGCCGGCGAGCTCATGAGCCGTGAGGCAGCCCGCCGTCTGGGTGTCGAGAAAGGCATTGTCGACCTGTCGCTGGCTCCCACGCCTGCCATCGGCGACTCCGTTGCCCGCATCCTCGAGATCATCGGCGTGGGCACCTGCGGTGGCCCCGGCACGACCTGCGCGCTCGCCATGCTCAACGATGCCGTCAAGAAGGGCGGCGTCATGGCCAGCTCCAGCGTGGGCGGTCTCTCCGGCGCCTTTATCCCCGTGTCCGAGGATGCCGGCATGATCGCCGCCGTCGAGGCCGGTGCGCTTTCGCTCGAGAAGCTCGAGGCCATGACCTGCGTGTGCTCCGTTGGCCTGGACATGATCGCCATCCCCGGCGACACCCCGGTCGAGACCGTCGCCGGCATCATCGCCGACGAGATGGCCATCGGCGTCATCAACAACAAGACCACGGCCGTCCGCGTGATTCCCGCCATCGGCAAGGGCGTGGGCGACTGCGTCGAGTACGGCGGCCTGTTTGGCCGTGCGCCCATCATGCCGGTGAACCCCAACGCCGGCACCGTGCTTGCCCACCGTGGCGGACGCTTCCCGGCGCCGCTGAACTCGCTGAAGAACTAGCTGAGGGGGACTGGCGAGGAGCCCCGGGGAGGGCAAATATATAAGGTCGCCTGCTCGGACAGTCCTGACTCGCACGGAGAGCACATTAAGTGCTCTCCGGCTCGTGCGGAACTCGCGATCGAC